>NZ_DATAPY010000164.1:0-21856 GCF_036264965.1 Phenylobacterium sp. | reverse complement strand
GAACGACCCAGATCACCCAGCTTACCCGCGCTAAGACGTCACGGTTTGTTCGGTAACATCTGCGGGTGAGGCAATACGGGGGGTCAGATCCGGATGTCGCTTGATAGCCAGGGTCGAGTGGGACGTGGCTGCGTCCCCCGGAGGCCGGCTACCCGACGACCTTCTCCAGCATTTCAAGCGCCTGCCGAAGGCACGCGACCCGAACGGCGCCGCGGCCGATGTCCCCGAAATGCGCTTCCTTGGTCTGTATTGGCCAGCCGCTGCGCACCGCGCCGAAGAAGACCAGACCAGGTTCCTCGTGCGCCGCTCCACGGCCGGCGAATCCGGTGACGGCCAGCGCGATGTCGGCTTCGGAGCGCGCCAGAGCGCCCCATGCCATCGCTTCCGCCACAGGCGCGGAGACTGCGCCCTGAAACCTTAGGAGTTCGGGCGGAACGCCGAGTTGCTGGATTTTGGCGGCGTCGGTGTAGGCCACAAACCCCCGATCGAAGGCGTGCGCGCAACCGTCCACATCGGTCAGCAGGGAGGCCAGGAGGCCCCCGGTGCAGCTTTCCGCGGTGGCCAGCGTCAGGCCCTTGTCGCAAACGGATTTCAGCACCCGCGCGACCTGCTCCTCCACGTCGGCCGGCAGGGTCGGGCTGAGGGTCTCGGTCATTTCGCCTTGGAGGGTTTGCCAGCGGCGCCGCCGTCTGGACCGGCCTTGGGCGAGGCGTGGCCGGCCTGCGTTCCAGTCCGCGCGCCGCGCGGCTGGGCGGCGTTGGCGTTGCAGCCCCTGCTGCGCTCAGACCCCGGCATGTCGCGGCCCCTCGGTGATGATTTGTTGCGCGAGGGGAAGATTCAGAACGTCGCCGCCTCGATCATCCGCCGCGCGTTTTAGCGGATGCGGCCGGCGTGCTCCGCCCGGCCGGGCGCGCCCTCCATCAAGGCGCCCGCCAGGCGGATGGGTTGCTCGGCCTTGACCTTTGGCGGCGGCGGGGGATGGTTCTGGTCGCATGGTGTGGGCTCGGGTCTTGGGACGAGCGCACAACGGCGCGCCGCCTTTGGCCGTTCCACCGGACTCCGGTCTTATCTTGACGCAGGTCAGCCGCCCCGCTCACGGTAGGCCGCTCGAGCCCTTTCCACCGCGCGTTCGGCCTCAGCGCGCGCCATCGCCCAGGCCTGCCGGGCGCGTTCATTCTCCGCCTCCAGGGCTTCGCGCCGCCGGTCGAAATCGGCTTCCTCCGCCACCCGGCGGTCGTTGATGGCCCCGAGCCGAGCTTCGGCCGCGTCGAGGGCGCGGCGGTCAGGCGGGCGCTTCGAGGATCCAGCCGGGGCCTTGGCGGTTTTGGCGGGCGCGGCGCCATTGCGGCGTGGCGTCGTCGGCGCGTCAGGCAAGTCGGGCTCAAGACTGAACGGCGCCTTCGAGCCGACCGCCCGGCGGAGCGGGGTCCCTGGATGGTCGAGGGCGGCCGCCACCGCGGCGTTGTCCGCAGCGAGCCGCGCCGCGCCCTCGGCGAACAGGTTCTGGCGTGTGCCCCAGGCGCGCAGCGCCGCGGCCTGGCTCGGCGCCGCCACCACGGAATCATAGAAGCCGAGTTGGGTCTGGAATACCTTGAGCCGACGATTGGGCGTCTTGCGCATGAGCGGCTGGTCCTGGCTTGGCTGGGCCAGCCTCTTCGAATGCCGGGGCGGGTCCGCCCGGCCGCGCCCCAGGTCCGCCTGATCCGCGGCCAACTGGCCTTGGCCGCCGCGGCGGACACAGCGCTCGTCACTGCGGGTGGGTTTGGACATGAGTCGTCGCCTGGCTCGGAGACTCCCTGGACGTCGCGATCGTTCCCGGCGCGGGTCGCAGCCTTCGGAACGCATCTCGCGGGGTCACGTTCGACAGGATGACGCCCGGGCCTGGGCGTTAAGATCGCCGCTGGAGCGCCACGCCATTCGCAATCCCTGGATTCGCCTGAGCTTCGATGCCTGGAGCCTCGGGCTTGAGGCCTCGTCTGTCATCGGGCTTCGAACCCTCAAGATGGCCGCCGGCGGCCCATCCGCGCCCCAAGAGGTGGCGCGGATGGTCAGCGAAAAGGTGGAGGCCGCATGTCGGCTTCAGGCTCACGCCCTGACCGGTGGGTTGGGCCTCACTCCACAGAGCGCCGCCCGCGGCACCCTGACCCACTATCGCCGGAAGATCCGCGCAAATCAGCGCCGGCTTGCTAAATCGCTGTCATGACGGACCAGCCGCTCACCGGCCAACGGGTTCTGATCACGGGCGCCAGCTCCGGCATTGGGGCGGGCATGGCGCTGGGTTTCGCCGAGGCGGGCGCCGCGGTCGTGGTGAACCATTTCAACCAGGCCGACGGCGCCGACTCGGTCATCCGGCAAATCCTCGGAAATGGCGGCCAAGCGATCGCGGCGCCGGGCGATGTGTCCAATCCCGATGACGTGGCGGGCATGTTCGACATCGCGGCCGAGCATTTCGGCGGCATCGATATCCTGGTGGCCAACGCCGGCATCCAGAAGGACGCCGCCTTCACCGAGATGAGCCTGGCCGATTGGCGCGCCGCCCTGGATGTCGACCTCACCGGCGCCTTCCTCTGCGCTCAGGCGGCGGTGCGCCGTTTCCGCCGCCAGGGGCTCAATCCCGCGCGGTCTAGGGCGCTGGGCAAGGTGCTGTTCACCAGCTCCGTCCACCAGACGATCCCCTGGGCGGGCCACGCCAACTATGCCGCGGCCAAGGGCGGGGTGAAGATGCTGATGGAGACCATGGCCCAGGAGCTGGCGCCGGAGAAGATCCGCGTCAACGCCATCGCGCCCGGCGCGATCCAGACCCCGATCAACAAGGCCGCCTGGGACACGCCGCTCGCCAAGGAAAGCCTGCTGAAGCTGATCCCCTATGGACGGATCGGTGAGCCGCAGGACGTCGCCGCGGCCGCCGTCTGGCTGGCGTCGGACGCCGCCGACTACGTGGTGGGCGCGACGCTCTTCGTGGATGGTGGGATGACCCTCTATCCCTGCTTCGCCCGCGGCGGCTGAGGTCTAGGCGATGGGCGCGCGCCGCCGCAGCGCGTCCAGGATGTCGTCGACCTGGGCGTTCACCGGCTGGTCGATGTCGACCAGGATGGCGTGTTCCGCCGGAGCGGGCTCCTGCAAGGCGGCGAACTGGCTGGCAAGCAGGCTGGGCGGCATGAAGTGGCCGTGGCGCTTCGCGATCCGCTGGGCGATCAGGGCTTGATCGCCCTCCAGATAAACGAGGATTACGTCGTCGCGGCCACCGACGATGGCGCTGCGGTAGGATCGTTTCAGCGCCGAGCAGGCGATGACCCCTGAACGTCCGGCGGCGAGCTGATTGGCGATCCAGGCCTCGACCTTGGCCAGCCACGGCGCGCGGTCGGCGTCGTCGAGCGGGTGGCCGGCCTTCATCTTGGCGATGTTTGCGGCGGGGTGGAAATCGTCACCCTCCTGAAAGGTCCAGCCGAGGCGCCTGGCAAGCGCTTCGCCGACGGTGGTCTTGCCGGCCCCGGAGACGCCCATCACCACGAGCACGGTCGCCGGGGCGGGCGACAGGGGCGGGGGCCCGGCGGTCATGCGGGCACTGCGGCGGCGGCCTCGTCCTCGCCGCCATAGGTGGCGATGGCCCGCTCGGACACTGCGCGGCCGTCGCCCTTCAGCACCTCCCAGGCGGTCTTGCCGTCGCCTTGGCGGGTGAATCGGATGTCGAAGCTGCGACGTCCTACCTGCAGGTTCTCCAGGCGCAGGTCCGGCATCCATTTGGGGAGCGCCGGATCGAGATGAAGCTTTCCGGCCGGAGCATCGGGCTGGAACCCCAACATCGCCTGCAGCAGCCAGAAGCAGGAGCCCGCGGCCCAGGCCTGGGGAACGTTGGCGCCGAGATATTGCACCGGGAAGTTGGTCGGCGTCCGCTGCAGGCCGGCGTAGAGTTCTGGCATCCGGTGCTGCTGGAAATAGCTGGCGGCGCGGCTGATATCGCGCGCGATCATCGCGGCTTCATCGGCGAAACCGTAGCGCCGGAAGCCGAGCGCGATCAGCCCATTGTCGTGCGGCCACACCGAACCGTTCTGGTAGGAGTGGGGATTGAAGGCGGGGTGGTTCGCCGAAAGCGTGCGGATGCCCCAGCCGCTCCACATGTCCGACTCCATCAGTCGCCTGACCACCCGCGCAGCCCGGTCGCGCGGAACGATGCCCGACCAGAGGCAGTGGCCCGGATTGGAGGCGACGCTCAAGACCGGCTTCTTCTCGCCATCGAGACAGAAGGCGTAGAAGCCCGACTCCTCATCCCAGAACGCCTCGTTGAACCGGCGGTAGAGGTTCGACGCCTTGGTTCGCAGGTTTGCGGCCCGCCGGGGTTTGCCCAGCGCATCATAGATTTCCGCCATCCGCCGCCACGCGTCGTAGACATAGCCCTGCAGCTCGCAGAGCGCCTTGGGACCCTTCACCAGCGAGCCGTCGGGGTAGACCAGCGCTTCGCCGGAATCCTTCCAGCCTTGGTTCTCATAGCCGGCGCTTGAGCGCGTCTGGTATTCTTGGAAGCCATCGCGGTCGCGGTCGCCGTAGTTGTCGATCCACGCCAGGCACCGCTCGGCCGTCGCCATGTGCCGCTCAAGCAGGCCATCGTCGCCAGTGGAACGCCAGGCGTTGTGCAGCACGATCAGATAGAGCGGCGTCGCATCGGCGGTCCCGTAGTAGGGCGTGTGCGGGATCATCTTGAAGTGGGCGAGTTCACCGGTGCGAAGCTCGTGCATGATCTTGCCAGGCTCGGCGTCGCGGTAGTCGTCGCGCTTGCGCGCCTGCCATCGGCCAAGAACCTCCAGGGACCCGCGCGGGAAATCCGGATAGACCATCGCGTTCTGCAGCGAGACAATCAGGCTGTCGCGTCCGAACAGGCCCACGAACCAAGGTATGCCCGCGGCCGGGACGAACTCCAGATGGTCGGTGCCTTCCAGCGGCAATCGTAAGGCGCCCATGTCCTCCAGAGACTGATGATAGAACCGATAGAATTCCTGGTTGTCGGTGTTCAGCGTCAGGCTTTTCGCCTCCCAATCCGCAAGCCGGTTCGCCGACTTCGATTGCAGACAGTGTTCGATGCATGCGCGCGGCGCCGGCTCCTTCGTGTGGTCGTCGGAAAAGGCGTAGAGCAGGCAAGCGTGCCAGGTGGCGCCGGGCGCGATCCTGATATCGAAGCTCAGGCGGCCGTTGGCGTACACGGCGGGCGAGTCGGCGTTGCGCACCTGCACGGTGAGGCGACGATGGAAATCCTTGTTGGCGTAGCTGGTCGCTAGGGTCTGGCGCGCCTTCGACCAGCTGGTGGTGACACGGCCCCGGCGGACAATGTTGCCGGACTTGACTTCGAAGAGGTCTGCGAAGTCGCTTCGCATCGCGATCTCAAGGTTGAACTGCGCCGTTGTCGCCCCGTGGTTCACGAGGTCGAGGTCCTCGTGCAGGCCCCCTTCCAGGGTGCGGCCGATGGTCAGACCGAGCGTCTGCGCCTCGATCTCGCCGGTTTGGGTCGTCAGCTTGCGGTTGGCGAGGAAGATGCGGGCCGCGAAGAATGCGATGTTGCCGGAGTTGAGCAGGTCCCACGGCACGCCATCGGCATAGATCCGCCAGCTCGAGATCATCCGGGTGTCGGAATAGTAGACGCCTTTGTCGGTCGGCCAGTTGATCTGGCCATCCTGGTCGGTGACGGCGAAACCCGACCCTTGGTTGAGAACCAGCTTTTGCGGTCCGACCGCGACCTCAAGAGCCATTTGAGCTTGACCGCGCCTGTGTTGCTGGAACGGACGTAGCGGCTGGCTTGGCCGCAGGTTCCCCAAACCGACAACGGTCAAATTGCTTCACCCTTGGGAACCTTCACTTGGGCGGCGCCTCGGGATCGACGCACCGCAGCATCGCCGCTGTTCACGAGGAAAGCCCCACATGCTTGGAATTCTCGCCCTCGTCCTCGTCGTCCTATGGCTGCTGGGCTTCTTTGCCTTCCACGTGACCACCGCCGCCATCCACCTGATCCTAGTGGTCGCGGTGATCCTCATCGTCCTGCATTTCGTGCGCGGCCGAGGGTCCCTGTAGGTCGCGGGCGCTTCACACGGCGGTCATTTCGCCGCCTCGCGACCCCGCCGCTCGGTGCTTTGGGATATGGCCTTGCGCCGCCACGGTCGCCAGCTGTCCGCCGGCGAGAAGGGGTCGCCCAGGTGATAGGTGGCGATCACGGCCGCGACGCCCTCAACGGGCGGCAGTTCGATGGGCCGCAAGCGCGTGTAGCCGGCGTTGCGAAGAACCTCCAAGCCAGCCCCGACGCCGCCTGCCGCCTTGATGGCGCGCGCCATGATGTCGTCCTCGCAGCCCAGCCAGTGCGCTAGCAAATAGGTGCGCAGCTTCTCGATTTCAGCGCGATTTCCGCGGCCCGGGCCGCCAGCCGCTTCGAAGCTCATGTCGCATTCGGTGTCCAAGCCCAATGACCGGTTGTTGATGTTGGCCGAGCCGATCCGCAGCAGGCGGTCGTCGATGATCGTTAGCTTGGCATGGACGATGATGATCCGCCCTAAGGTGGTGACCGGGCTGTAGGCCTGGAAACGACCGTGCTTGTCCGCGCGCTTGAGTTTCTCGATGAAACGCACGCGGGTTCTGTCCATGGTCGACTGGTCGAAGTAGCTGGGCGAATGCTCGGTGCCGATCAGCACCACCTCCGGCCCGTTCGTCTCGCCCAGGCGACCCGCCAGCGCCGCGGCGATCAGGGGCGAGGTGAAGTACTGGTTCTCCATGTAGATGCAGCGCTCCGCCTCGGCGATCGAGCGCAGGTGAAGCTGCTCCACCTCGCGGACCTCCGGATGGCGCTTCCAGGCGCCGTGGGTGCGCGAAAGCCCGACCTCGATGGCGGTGAACTGTGGCGCGATCTGGCGCGGCCACGCCGGACGCGTCGCCGCAGGCTCCGGCAGCGTCTCGCCGGTGCATCGCGCCCAGCGTTCGCGGAACAGCACGCCCAAGGCCTTCGCCGGCGCGCCTTCGACCAAGCCCATCACCTCGTGGCGGCTGTCGAAGTCCTTCTCCGAGGCGCGATGGGCATGTTTCGTCTGTTCTCGGCGGGGGTCGTTGTCGAGATGTTCCTGGGTGTCCCACCGGTCGGGCCCGATATCGCCGCCGCCGCAGAAGGCGATGGCGTCGTCGATGATGATCGCCTTCTGATGGTGCGACGCGCCCATCGGCAGCTTGCCGTCGAGCACAAACCTTACCTGACTGCCGGCAAAGGTCTTCCGGTCGGCCAGCGGAAACCAGTTCTGAGTGGCCGCGATGGGCAGGGCGGACTGCCAGCAGAGGATTCGCACGTCGAGGTCTGGATTGTCCTTCGACAGCGCCTTTAGGAAGTTGGCGATGCGGTCACGCTCCGGGCCCGTGCAGCCCGGTTGCGGATGGAACAGTGTCTGGGGTTCGAACGCCCAGTTGAGCAGGTGGACGGTGTGCTTGGCCTTGGCCATGGCGGTCATAGCGGCATCGAAATAGTCCGCCATGTCGACGATCAGCGCGGCGCGGCCACTGGTGTCGCGGCGCCAACAGGTTAATCCCGATTCCAACAACACCGCGCGCACTCCCAAGCTAGCAGAAGCCGCCAAGGCGAAGGTTGTTCCAAGGTGATGGCGCCAGGGCGGAGATCAGCATTCAACGCCGTTCGCGGAACCTCGGGAGAGGCGCTGTTCAGCTCACCATCGCCGGCAGGCGCTCGACAACCCCTGGATCAAGCCTGGGCCTCAGGGACCCACCAGGCCGACCCGACGCTCCCGCCCATACTGCGGCGGCCGCGGCGCGCTCGAAACTGGCTGGGCGGACTCCGAGGTCACGCCCAGGCGCTCGTCGAGGGCGCGGACAATCATGGCCGCGGCCCACTTGTGCGCCGTGAAAAAGTCCGCGAACGCCGAGCCCGCGATGGGCACGGCGCCGACGAGGGTCCGGCATCCGATCAGCAGGGCCGCGGCGCCGAGGACCGGGCCGGGCGCCCCAGCGCGCGCGCCCTGGACGACGATGAAACCGCCCGCGACGGCGCTGTAGAGATCGCCCAGCCCCGGCGCCCAGCTCAGTACGCCATCGATGCCGAGGCTGAAGGGACCAATGCGGACCAGGCTATCCGACAGGCGGCCGACCAGGGCTACGCTATCGCGGATCGAACGGAGCTCGGCGTGAGATTTGGTCATCGAGGTCCTGAGTCTGGGCGCACTGCGCCATTGAAAGGAAAGGCGGCGATCCGTTACTCGGGGGCGTCGGCTTCGCGGGCGGCGGTCCCGCCCGTCGTCTTCGAGGCCTCGCGCCGGCGCGCCATGGCGGCCGATACGCTGTCGGCCGCGCGTCGCACGCCGTCGTAGAACCGGTCATCGAGATCGGCCATGCGCTTTTCGAAAACGGAGTTGGGGCCGATCGCCTCATTGATCTTTCGCGCCAGCGCCGTGAAATCGTCCTGGAGTTTCCGGCCCGCACCTTCGAAGTCATGTCGCGGCTGCTCGCCCAGGCTCATGCGGACGGATTGCGCAATAAAGCCGGAACGGGTCATGCCACGCGCCTCGGCCGCCGCGTCGAGCCGCTGGACGAGCCGCTCGCCGAGCGAAACGTTCACCCGGATGGGCGGGTCGTCAGCGGCCACATCGATGAGGACGGCGATGACACCCGCATCGACCGCGATCTGTTCGATCGGTGTCGCCTTGGGCCAGGCCTCGCCCGCGTCGCTCAGCGCTTGCAGATGATCCAGAACCGCGCGTCGCGCCTCGATCACCAGCCCCGCCACATCGGCGCCCCGTGCGGAACACTCCGGGAGATCCGGGAACCGGGCTGTGTATCCCGCCTGCTGCGTGCCTCTCACCAGGGCCACAAAATGGAGCGTATTCATAGGTTCCTCGATCTGCGAGCGCCTTAGATTGTGTACTTTTGCGCAACAACAAGCGGAGCCGCGGCGGGTTGTTTGCGCCTGCCCAACCGATAGGCGGAGCCTCGGCCCCGCGAGGGCGATTAGCATCCTCAGGCGCGGCGCGGCGGAGTAAGAGGTGGACATCTTCATCGGCGGCGGCGGGGATGACCTGGCCTTCCTGGGCCTCGGCGTCGTCGCGGCCTATGCACGCGCCCGGGCCGCCGAGATCGGGAGGCCTGTGCTCTACGTGCCGAACGGCCGCCTCCAGCCGGTGCGGCGCGCGATCTCGACGGCGGCGTTCAACGGTGAACCCGTCAACCTGGTCGGCCACAGTTGGGGCGGCCCGGACGCCTGGCGCGCCGCCGGCTGGGCGGCGGCGAAGAGCCTGCCGGTTCGCGCCCTGATTACCCTTGACCCGGTCGCGGGACCCTTTCGGCGAACCTTCACGGGGGCGCCGGTTTGCCCCTGGCTAAATGTGGTCGCGGCGCCCACAATGCCGGACCGTTCCGACCGGCTGACGCGCCTTTGCGGCGTTTCGCGGAAGCCATCGAGGCTTCCCACCGCCTGCGCGAGCCGCGAGGTGATCCTCGACGTGAATCATTGGAACGTGGCGGGCATGATGGCCCTCAGCGATGCTTGGCGTTGGGCGGACACGGCCCAACTCAGATGAGCCGTCACGACCGCGGTGGCGTGGCGACGTTCGAGCTTGAACGTTCCGGCGAGGGAGAGGGGCGGCGCGCCATCTGCCGCCCCGCGCGATGAGCGGGCAGGGCGGTCTCTGGCTGCGAGCGCCGCCTCCCGCCAATTGAAAGCGGCGGCGACTGTGTCCGATGGCCTTGCGGAGGATGGCCCGTCCAATCTCCGCATGCCTATGCGGATATCGCAGGGGTGGAAGGGCGGGCGCCCGAGGGGCTCGCGGTCCCCGGTCTTCGAGCGGCGAGCCGCCCAGACCTCAGAATGCCTGAGCATCGCCAAACAGCAGGGGGACGGTGCGAAGGATCAGCATCAGATCTCCCGCAAACGACCAGGTCTCGATGTATGTGTTGTCAGCCGCGACCCTAGCGGCGATCGCCTCGACGCAGGTCACTTCGCCGCGGTGGCCGAGAACCTGCGCGCGGCCCCTCAAGCCGGGACGCACCCGGAAGCGTTCGCCGTACGTGGAGACCGACTTGGCCCATTGCGCGTCGTGACTGAGGGCATGGGGACGTGGCCCCACGACGGACATCTCGCCTTTCAGGACAGCGAGCTTCGCCTCGATCTGGGCCGAGGTTGGCGGGCCGCGCCGTCCGACGATCTCGGGCTTTTGGGCGCTTGCGGCCTGTCCGACCCTCGGGCCGACCGTCGGCACGGTGGTGCAGGCCCCCAAGGCCGCGACAACAAGGCAAAGCGCGACCGGCGCGGCAAGGCGGCGTCAAAGGGTCCGCAGCGCTCGCGGGCCGATCATGGGACGTTCAAAAGCGTTCAAGGGATCTGCTCCGGCGCGGACACCAGGGTGAAGTCGATGGCGCCGCCGGTCTCAAGGCTGCGGAACTTGATCGGCACGCCGCGCGCGTTGATCCAGACTTCCCATTTGTTCGGCCGGGCGGCCGTATTGACGTGGAAATGCCGGGCCGACTCCGGCACGCCGTTCAAGGCGTCAGCCTCTCGATCGTGCCGTCGATGCCGGCCGGGACGGACGCAGCAGAGGTCCACGACGCTGCGCGCGCGTTCGGACAAGCCATGTCGTCCCCCACCGCCTGGATCGGCCCGCGAGGCGCCGCGCTAGGGCGCGGTGACCGTGACCGTCAGGCCCAACGGGCCGCTGTCGAAGTCGAGTTCTGCGTCCAGCTGATCGGCGAGGGAGCGGACAACCCGCATCCCCAGGCCGCCATCGACCCGCGGATCGAACCCTTCCGGCAGACCGACGCCATCGTCGGACACCGAAAGGATCAAGCCGCCGCCGCGGTCATGGCGGCAGAGGACGCTCACTCGGCCCGTCGTACCGGCCGGATGGGCGTATTTCACCGCGTTGGTCACCAGTTCCGTGACGATCAGGCCCAGGAGGGCGGCGGCCTGCGGCGCAATCATCGCGGTTCGCGCATCGCAACGGAGATCGATGGATCGAGAACTGCAGACAGACTGGGAAAGGATGCCGCAGATCGAGCGGAGGTACTCGCTCACGTCGATCAGACCGCCATTTTCGCCGAGGGCCAGCAGATGGTGCAGCTGTCCCACAGTCTGAATTCGAACCTCGACCTCCTCCAGGACGAGACGGGCGTCTGTCGCTGACAGGGGTTGGCGATCCTTGGAGATCTTCGATGACTGGAGCCGCACGAAGCCCGCGATCAGCGCCAGATTGTTGGCGATGCGATGGTGGGCTTCACGGTGTCGCGTGTCGGCCGGGTCGGCCTGGAAATCGGTAACACTCATAACGCAAGATATCTCCGATCGCGACCCGACAGCGATCAAGAGATAGTTTCCAATATAAAGACTGAATAAGCAAGCAGCATTGCTGAGGCAAGTATTCGAGATAATTCACGTTATTTCATATGAATGGCGAAATTACGTAGAAGGCGCATTTTATCTCTATGAGCTGCAGGCGAATTCAACTCAGGAAACGCTTTCGGCGCATTCGCGTTTCATCACTCATGCGTGGCTTATGACGCGAAATGAGTAACTGACGGTCTTGACGGTGTCTGACAAAAATGCTGATTTTTTCCGCGCGCTACTAGACAGCGCAGTGAGTCCTGAGCAGGTGGGCAAGAGGGCCATGAACGACCTTTCGCGGCCGGAGCGGCTGCAGATCATGCTGACGGAAGATGAATTGGCGACGCTGGACGACTGGCGGTTCCAGCGGCGAATGCCCAGCCGGGCGGCGGCTGTCCGGGAGTTGTTGAAGCGAGGCCTGGCCGCCGAGGGCGTCGCCCTACATGGCGCACGCGCCAAGTCGTCGGACTACGGGGTAATCGAAACCAAGAGCGACGAGGGCGACGGAGAAGTAAGCTAGGCCGTCCCTCCGCGTTGTCGCGCCGCGAGGTGGCGCAATGACGATGTTCGTGATCTGTTCTTGACTTTCGCGGGCGATGTTACACTTCGCGTACCCGTTTCAACGGGTAGTGCTAGCATCGCTCGCGGCGCTTTTTGGCCCGGTAAATCTGCACTAGCCGCACGGCGCCAATGGTCCCGGCCATGACGAGCACTAGCGCCATGGAGTAGGTGCCGAGCGGCAAGCCAAGATAGTTCACACCGTAGAAGGCCTGGTGCTTCAGCGTTGCCGCGAGCATGTCTCCGACAATTCCCAAGACGATAAGGCCGATGAGCACATAGCCGATGGTCGCAATTGTTCGCCGCAAGGTGCTCTCCCGCCTCCAGATCTCGATGAAACCATACCCGCCGCTACCAGCCGCCCTTGACCAGAATGACGGTGCCCCGATGTGTGACACGGTAGATGTACGGGGCCTTGGTCTCCTTAACGATGGTTCGGATGCGGATGTAGCAGCGGCAGAATAGGACCAGCTTGCCCCAACTCGTGAGCGATCCGCCGTCAACGTAGAAGCAGGCGACCTTGTGCTGCTTCACCGCCTCCATCGCCATGGAGTCTTTGTGGAACCGCTTGTCGTGGCTCAGCACGACCCACTTCCGCTTTCCGACGGCGGCTAGCCACTCGTCGTCAGGCGTCTCGTCTTTGAAGCCGTGCTTTTTGTCGTCATGAAATTCAATGTCGAAGGGGGTTTTGATCCCCTTCAGCCATTTCGGCAGGCCGGTTCCGAAGCACCGATCAAAGAAGAATGTTAATTCAGCCACGATTCCGGCGGAGCGCTGATGTCGATGCCCTCAAATTTGAGAGCCGCCTCAACATCAGACACCTTCACGCCGAAGTCACGCGCCGTCGTAGCAATTGGTTCTTGTGCAACCCAGCGGTCGCGGAAAAGCCAAGTGGGCTTCCCCCGGATTACGGGAGCCCCAAACGATATTCTAGGATCAATAAAGACCGGGGAGTTTTCGCCGGCGACGTGCCAGCGAATAGCTAGGTCATCTTCGTATTCAAACTCGCGGAGCCGCGCGCCCAGGATCGCGTCCCACTCCAGCTGGCCCTTCTTGTTGACGTTGACCAGCTTGTCTTTGCCGTCGTCTCCCACAAGCTGATCGAGGTCAGCCATCAGTGTGCGTCCGTCGGTCTTGAACCGGTATTCGGCGAACGGATGATCGGTCTTAAACTTCTCCGCCGCGAAGGCCCGCGCCTGGCGGATCATGGGGAGCGAAATGCCAGACTTCCTGAAGGAAGCGACCACGGCAATCTCAATGAGCTGAAGGTAGGACAGCTCCGAACGCGACTCTCTGGCGGGCAGCGTGGGGGCCTTGTTTCCCGCCGGGGCGTGCCAGCTACGGACGGCGGCGGCCGACATACCCGCATACTTCGCCGCCTCGCCCATCGGATAGTTGGGGACGAACAGACGCGCGCGCCAAGGTTCGGCGCGCTGCTGCGCGGCGGCTACCATGGCGGGGTCCCGTTCATGCCCTTAGGATCGCCGCAAAGTCCATGAAAATCAAGAATCTTCTTTGCAAATCAAGCGGTTGATATCGTTATGGCTTTTCATTGGTCGCGACTTTCGGGGGAGTCGCTACGCGTGAGAAAGCCTTTTCGAACGCCTCGGGATTTTCCGATGCGCCCGCCTCGCGCGCCGTCTCAACAAACCGCGCGTGGCGTTCTGCGTCCGTAGGTTTGGGCTTGGATTGCTGTCTTCGGGCCATGGCTCAGTTCTCCCAGGGGAGTTTCAATTGCAGGTCCCCCTCACGTCGCGGCCAGCGGTGCGGCTTGGTGAACCATCGCTGGTCACCACACGATCCGAGCTTCGGCGGAGGGCCACCGGCGACTAACTGTTTCGTAGGTGAGGCGCTTGCCACGGACGCCAGCCAAGGCGTTGTCGGCGCGTTGGCTGTCATCGATCCCGACCGCGATACGGTTGGAATAGCGGAAGTCGAACTCGGCAAGGTAGCGGTGCAAGTGCTTGCGCGAACAGTGCTGATAGATGCCGCGCATGCCGCGCTTGAAGATGCTGAAAGTGCCCTCAACGGTGTTGGTGTGGACGGTGACATCGGTCTCGCGAACGTACTCGCCCTTGGAGTGATTGACCGCTTCGTGACCGGCCAGAGCCGAGCCCATGCGGCGGTAGACGTTGGAGGAGTCGGTCAGCAGTCGGGTGTCTTGCGAGAGGTTCGCGCCGAGTACGTTGGTCACGTTGTTGGCGTTCACGTTGTCCAGCACGACGGAGCGCAGATGGCCGGTTTGACGGTCAACCATGCTGAGGATCGCGTTCATGTTCTTGCCGCCCTTGGCGGAGAAATTGCCGTCGCGTCCGATGTAGGTTTCGTCGGCTTCAACGTCGCCGCCGCCACCGCCGAGGGGCGCTAGTCCACCATCGCCCATGGCTTCGCGGATGCGATGGGTGAGGAACCAAGCGGTCTTCATGGAGCAGTCCAGCATGCGCTGGATTTGACGGGTGCTGATGCCCTTCTTCGAAGCGCACATCAGGTGGATCACTTGCAGCCACAGGTGCAGGGGCAGGTGCGAGGACTCAAAGATGGTCCCTTGGCGCACGGTGAACTGGCCCTTGCAGGAGTAGCACTTGTGCAGGCCGATCCTGGTGGTCTTGCCGCCCAGACGGCCTACGCGCTCGCACTCTCCGCAATGCGGGCAGTAGGCGCCATCAGGCCAAAGGCGCGCTTCGACGTAAGCGAACGCAGCGGCTTCGGTCTGGAATTGCGGGGCGTTGAGAACGGACTTGGCCATGTGGGTAGCTCCTTGAGCCACACACTAGCGGTAGGGGCAGGTATGTCAAGTGTAACATCGCCCTTTCGCGGGCGACTTCGTTAGGGTTTCGTCAGCGTTGAGTGGTGCGTCCCCGCGAGGCCAGACGGCTGGCGACGCGGGCGGGGCGCAACCTAGCTGGGCGCGCGGCGTTGGGTTGAGCAGTCGTCCTTGCGCTCCTGCGCCGAGGGCGGATTTGGAGATGTCCCCCACGTGAAGATCACCCTGACTACGGCGGCGCTGGCCGCCGTCATCGGTATTGGCGGCCTGGCCCTCACGGCCGGAACCGCTTCGGCCCGCGTCGTCTGCAACGCCGAAGGCGATTGCTGGCACACCGACAGCCGCGCGACCTATCCGCATGTCGTGCTGCAGTCCCACAACGACGACTGGTACTTCCACCAGAAGTGGGACCAGGACAACAAGCGCCACTGGCGGGACACACACGAGGGCCGCGGCTACTACGCCCACGGCGTCTGGGTTCCGCGCTGAACACGCAGCAGACTGAAATCTAAGGGAAAGGGCGGTCTTCGGGCCGCCCTTTTTCGGTCTGGCCGCCGGGTCACGCGCAACCCCATCCCGGGTTCGGCGTTTTTTCCGCCAGCCGACGCCGCGACCGAGGGCGCGGGTCGAGATTGGAGAGAGACCCTGATGAAGAAGATCACCCTTTGCACCGCGGCCCTGACCGCCGCTCTTGGCCTGGGCGGCCTGGCGGTCAGCGCCGGATCGGCGTCAGCCGCCGTCGTCTGCAACGCCGCGGGCGATTGCTGGCACGTAGACCATCGCGACCGCTATCCCGGCGTTGCGCTGACGTACCACCCGGACGACTGGTACTTCCACCGCCATTGGGACAACGACCGCGACCACCATTGGCGCGACTATCACGAAGGCCGCGGCTACTACGACCACGGCGTCTGGGTGCCGCGCTAAGGCGCGAACCTAGCTTAAAGCCAAGGGAAGGGGCGGCTTACGGGCCGCCCCTTTTTCTTGGACCTGTCAGCGCCCCGCCGTGGAGGCGGCGAGCTGCTCCACCAGGTCTAGCGAGGTCTTGTGGAACGCCGGGCGGGCGTGGACGCCGTCGGCGCCGAACTCCAGCACGGCGTCGCTGGCCGGCGTGTAGGCGGGCCAGGCGGCGGTGGGCGTGCTGGGATCGCCGGTCTTGGCGAAGGCCGCCCAGGCGTCGGTCATGGCGGCGCCGGACTTGCGGTCGTCCGGGGTGGCGGCCGCGATAGTGCGGGTCCCCTGGACGCGGTCGTGGTCGGGCAGGGTGCCGAAAACGTACATCAGCTCCCCGCCGTGGGCGAGGCCGTGGACGGTCGCGCGCTGGGCGGCCGGGATATAGCTGTCGTAGTAGACCCAGGCCCTCTGGCCGTTCTTGACGTGCAGGCGGGCCAGCAGGCGGTCGGGCTCGATGACCATGGCCTCGGTGGCCAGGTCCCATTGCACGAGCTTGACGTCCGACGGGGCGCCGTAGACGGCGACGATCTTGTCGCGCAGGGGGCCGGCGTTCTCGAGCGGGGTGTTGTTGGGGAAGAGGCTCGCCTCCCAGCTGTTGCCGCCGGCGATATAGGGCACCTTCAGCTCGCGGCCGGCGGCGAAGGCCGCGGCGGGTCCCTCGGGCAGCACCTTGCCGTCGACGATCGGGGTGACGGCGCCGGCGGCCTTGGAGAGGTCGGCGGCGGAGAGCGCGCGCAGGGCCTTCATCGCCTCGGGGCCGGTTCCGGTCACGCCGAGGCCGGCGGCGTAGGTGACGCCGACCTTCTCAGCCTGGGCCATGGGCAGGCCCGGGACGCGGCCGAAACCGGATTCCGAGATCGCCTTGGCGAACAGGCCCTTGGCCTGCGGCGAGGCCATGAGATCATTGATAAGAATGCCGCCGGCGCTCTCGCCGAATGCGGTGACGTTCTTCGGGTCGCCGCCGAAGGCCGCGATATTGGCCTGCACCCACTTCAGGGCCGCGAGGTTGTCCATCATGCCGTAGTTGGCGAGGTCGGCGCCGGGCTGTTCGGCGGTAAGCGCGGGGTGGGCGAAGAAGCCCAGGCGGCCCAGGCGGTAGTTGACCGTCACCAGCACCACGCCGCGCTCGGCGAAGTGGGCGCCGTCATAGATGGCGTTGGAGCCTGAGCCGCCGGTAAAGGAGCCGCCGTGGATGAACACCATGACCGGCAGCTTGCCGCCCGGCTTGAAGCCGGCGGGCGTATAGACGTTGAGGGTGAGGCAGTCCTCGGACTGGTTCACGTCGGAGGTCACGGCGCGCATCTGCATGCACTGCGGACCGAAGGCGACGGCCTCGCGCACGCCCGTCCAGGCCTTGGCCGGCTGCGGCGGGCGCCAGCGCAGGTCGCCCACCGGCGGGGCGGCGAAGGGGATGCCCTTGAAGCTGGCCACCTGGCCGGCGACGGCGCCGTGCATGGACCCTTGCGCGACCTTGACGGTGTCAGGGGCGGCCTGGGCGGCGGAAGCCGCCAGGGTGAAAACCGCCGCGGCGGCGGCGAGGGTGGTGCGAAGGTTCATGGAGTCCGTCCCGATGGCCCGCTTTAAGCTTCCCTGCGTCCGGCTGCGGAAGCCAAGACGGGCGGAGGTTGCGCGGTAGGCGGGCGGAGGGTCAAGCCATGGATGGTCGAAGTCAGAAAACTGTCATAGTCGCGGCGGATGAGGCGGATCCCGCTTGCCGCGCGAATGAGGTCGTTACGTCTGTCGCGCCGCCGACTTCGCCGACTTCGTGGGACTCGGAGAAGCGTCGGCGCCGACCAACGGAAGACGCCTCGTGCTCCGGGGAGCGGTCGCCGGGCGACGGTCGACCATCAGCTCTTCGCCCAAAGCACTGCGGACGTGCCCGAGGTATTGGTCACGCCGTCTACTTTCCGCGACCGAAACGGCCGCTATTGGCGTTGTCTGCGCCTCGTAGCGCCGGCGGACTTTCGATTTGAAAAGAACCCCGATGAGATTCTTGCGTTCGTCTACGAGCTGCGTCGCCAGAGATTCATCAAGGACCGCTTTCGATCCAGAGGTCGGAAACATAGGCCAGGGATTTGCATCGACCTCGACGATGTGAAATCCATTGACCTAGAGGGGGCGCTCATCCTTACGGCCGAGATCGATCGTATTCGGCTCGTCTATCGGACAAAGCCGCACATGGACGACGCCAATTGGCATAGCGGTGTCAGAGCGGTGCTGCATGGTTTGGGGCTATACGATGTCGTTGACGCGCTGCGGTCAGCCGATGCCCCGGAAATCACCGATCTCGGCGGCTTGCTTGCGCCGACGTTCAGGTTACGAGTTTGAAAGGGCAGGTCATTTACTCTAAAGGTGGAGCTCCGGAACAGGCCGCACTTGCGACGCGTTTCTGCGGCACGATGATCCGGTGGCGGGCTACGATAGGGTCGGCCGAGGAACCAAGCTAATGGTCAATGTATCCATCGCCAGGGACTTCTCGGTCACCCCGGGGGGTCGCTTCAACCGTGACGGGCCCTACTCGGGCGAGGCATTCCGCCAGCGGTTTCTAGAGCCGGCGATTGACGCTGGCGAAATGGTTGTGGTCGATCTAGATCGCGTCGCAGGTCTGCCCTCATCGTTCTTGGAGGAGGCTTTCGGTGGTCTGTTTCGGCGCGAAAACCTGCCGGCGGCTACCATTCTGGCGCGTGTGAAGGTGCAAACCCATGAGAGTGCACTCCTTCCGTATGTAGCCCTTGTAAAGCGCTACATGTCTGAGGCCGCCGAACGGGCAGCCGCCCGCTAACCTAGTGTGCCACGTCGCGAACGTTCTCGTCGGCGTCGCTGCTGCGCTGACGCCTTTCCTCACGTGGGTGTCGGACAAGTTGTTGGCGCCAGCGGTTGTCGCTGTGGTCTTTACCGGCTTCACGAACCTCTATCTGGAACGCCGGAAAGCTGGCCGCGATCTCGCCACCAAGATCGCGGACTCGCTGCGGGACGATTTGCGAAGCTTGCAAATTTCGGGCGTCGAATATTGGTCTCGTGCCAGGAAGCAGGGTGACGAAGCGATCGAAGCTCGACTTTTAGCTTCTCAGGAAGACGTGCTGGAAACTCTGACGCTGCTTGATGGCGAATTCCAGCTCGGCATATGCGACAGGGATGACCTACGGCCAGAGCTGCTAGACAGCCTAACGGGTGGTGATTTTCAATCAGCAGAGCGCAAAGCCGATCCATCTCGCGTTATCCGGCTATCCAAGACCGCTGGTGAGCTGCGGTCCCGTATTATTCGCAATCGGACAGTTCGGCTGCGGCGTCGGGGGGTTTAGCAAGCCAGCCCACCAATATGCGCGAGGACGTCGACGGACATTCACCAGGCCCGCTCAGGCGCCGGTCCCAAATGCCAAGCGGCGCGTTCCATGGCATAGGCGAGGCGCGGGGGACCTGATGGACAAGACGAAACCGGCCAAGGACAGCGACGCGCCCGGCAGCCTGCTGAAGATGCTGGCCGTGGCCAATATCGTGGTGGCGGTGATCCTGGTGGGCGCGGCCTTCTATGTGCTGCGGCGGATCCTCGAGCCGCTGGTGCTGGCGGTGTTCCTGCTGATCGTCATCGACGGACTGGCGCGCGCCCTGGCGCGGCGGGTGAAGGTGCTGAAGGGCTGGATGGCCCTGACGCTGGCGATCGTGCTGATCGTGGGCGTCTTCGGGCTCACGCTGTGGCTGTCGGCGGACAACGCCGCGAACTTCGCCGCCCAGGCGCCGACCTATACGGCGCGGATCAACGCGGTCCTGCTGTCGGCCGCGCAGAGGTTCGGCCTGTCGGCGACGCCGACGACCGCCAGCCTGCTGGGCGAACTGAACCCCGCGCGGTACGCGGGCGTCTTGGCGACCGGACTGAGCCATTTCGTCGAAGGCGCGGTGTTCGTGCTGGTCTACCTGGGCTTCCTGTTGGCTTCGCGGCGCGGGTTCTCCGCCAAGTTCGGGGAACTGTTCCGCACCGCCACCGAGCGGGCCGAGGCGGGCCGGGTGTTCGAGCGGGTCCGGCGCGGGGTCGAGAGCTACATCTGGGTCCAGACGGTGGTGGGGGTGATCATCACCGCGGCCTCGGCGGCGATCATGGTCGCCTGCGGGCTGAGCCACGTGGCGTTCTGGTGCGTGATCATCTTCCTGGCCAACTATATCCCGGCGATCGGGGCGGCCGTCGGCGTGCTGTTCCCGGCGCTGTTCGGGCTGATGGAATTCGACGGGATCGTCCGGGCGATGGTGCTGGTGGTGGGGCTGGAGGCCACGCACTTCGTCGTCAGCCATGTAGTCCAGCCGCGAATGCAAGGCCGAAGCCTCAACCTCGACCCCATCGTGGTGCTGTTGGCGCTGACCTTCTGGGGTGCGGTCTGGGGGACGGTGGGCGCGTTCCTGTCGACCCCGCTGACCGTGGCGGCGATGGCCATCCTGGCCGAATTCCGGCCCAGCCGACCGATCGCCGTCCTGCTGTCGAGCGACGGCAAGCCGTACGCGGATCTGGAAACCTAGCGCAGGCCCCACTCGCGGGTGGGCCTCGGTCGCCGCCCGTCAGGCGGACCGCCAAGCGTCGATCCTGAAAACAACCTGGAATTGAATTCCAGGCCAGACCAAAAGCGCGAATCATAAGCAACGACGGGGACCGGAAAAAGGTTCCGACAGGCTCCGGATTTGTCTATTTTTCCCTCGTGTTAGGCGGACAAGATCGCCAGATGCCGCAAACCCTTGCAGCTCTGCGACGGTCTCATGAAATTCCAACCTTGAGTGGAAATTTTCCTTTGACCGAACCGCGGTTCGCAGGCAGATGTTGCGGTGGGGTGGGCCAACCAGTCTGGAGGGCTCCACGTGAGACGTTTACTTCTACCCGGCTTGATCGCCGGTTCGGCCTTGGCGATCTGCGGCGCAGCCGGCGCAGCCACGACGATCAGCTTCACTTCGTATCAAGTCGCCCCGAACAGCGGCGAAGCGATCGTCACCGACTTCGAGACGCCCACGGAACCCGGGCTCCTGTCGCAGGTGATCTTCAACATGTCGGGCTATTCGCTCAGCGGGAACGCGGAGCTGGTGACCGGCTCTAGCAACCTCGCCGCGGCGCCGGCCATGAGCCTGACGACCCGTGACCCGACCCAGTACCTGGCGGTCGAAAACGGCCAGTCCGCCGACCTGATCACGCCGTTTCTGAGCACGATCAGTTTCTACGTGGGCTCCCTCGACGGCTTCAACGGCCTGACCTTCACCCACAAGGACGGTACGACCGAAACCTTCATGGGGACGGCGATCGATAGCCTGCTGACCACCGTCGACGCGAACGGCAACCAGGCGGCTGCCGACTCCAATGGCAGGCTGTCGTTCACCTTCTCCAACCCGATTACCGCGGTGCAGTTCTCATCGGCCTCGAACAGCTTCGAGATCAGCAACATCGCCACCACCATGGCGCTGGCGCTGGTCCCGGAGCCCGCCGGCTGGGCGATGATGCTGGTGGGGTTCGGCGGGGTCGGCGCCCTGCTGCGCAAGCGCCGGACCTATCAAGAGGCGGCGGTCGCCTAGCCGCGAGACCTGGCAAGGCGGGCGAAACTGCAGGCTGAACGAGCCCTGGTTTGCCTGCGTGTCCCGTCCCGCGCGGGGGCGATCCCCGCGCGAACCTGAGCGCTCCCGCGGTCATCCAGCTGCGGGGGCGTTCCTGTGTCCGCCGCGGCGGGGTGCGCCAGCTGGGCTGGATGGGGTGAGGCCCCGGCGATCTTGACCACGGGGGCGCCGCGCGCGCAGATGCGCGCTCGTTCTCAAGGCGGGCAAGTTGTTCAATCGGCTCAGCAAGATCGACCTGTCGCGATGGCTGGACGGCGCGACGCCGACGCTCACGACCCGGGTGGTGGTGACGGTGGTCCTGCTGCTGATCGTAAGCGCGGCGCGCCGCGCGGTCGAGGCGGCCTTCCCCGGGGTCTTGCCCTTCGCCCTGCAGTTTCCGGCGGTGCTGCTCGCCACCCTGCTGGCGGGCTGGATGTCGGGCGCGGCGGTGGTGGTGATCGGCGGCGTCGCGGCCTGGTTCATCGCCATGCGCCATCCGGGCGGGACGGGGCCGACCGAGGCCGACGCGGTGACCCTGTTGCTCTATTTCGCCTCGGCCGGCTCGATCGTGGCGTTCGCCGAGCTGTTCCGGGCCCGCGCGCGGATGCTGGTGCGCGGCCAGGCAGCGCTGCAGGCCAGCGAGGCGCGACTGGAGCTGGCCACCAAGGCCGCCGCGGTGG
>NZ_DATAPY010000163.1:0-8949 GCF_036264965.1 Phenylobacterium sp. | reverse complement strand
GGTAACCGGCCCCGCGCACGGTCTGCAGCATCGGCCGCTCGAAGCCCTTGTCGATCTTGGACCGCAGCCGCGAGATGTGGACGTCGATGACGTTGGTCTGGGGATCGAAGTGGTACTCCCAGACCCGCTCCAGCAGCATGGTGCGGGTCACCGACTGGCCGGCGTGGCGCATCAGGAACTCGAGCAGCTGGAACTCGCGCGGCTGCAGGTCGATCTCCTGACCCTTGCGGCGCACTTCGCGGCCGATCAGGTCCATCTCCAGCTCGCCGACGCGGAGCAGGGTCTGCACCGAGCCGGTCTCGCGGCGGCGGGCCGGCGCCTCGACCCGGGCGATCAGCTCGGCGAAGGCGTAGGGTTTGACCAGATAGTCGTCACCGCCGGCCTTCAGGCCCTCGACTCGGTGACTGATCTCTCCCAGCGCCGAGAGGAACAGCACCGGGGTCTGGTCGCCCTCGCGCCGGATGGTCTCGATCAGCTGAACGCCATTCATCTTCGGCATCATCCGGTCGACGATCAGCACGTCGAACTCCCCGTCGCGGGCGGCGGTGAGGCCTTCCTCGCCGTCGGCGGCGCGGGTGCAGGCGTTGCCCGCCTCGGTCAGCCCCCGCTCCATAGCGTCGGCCGCTTCAAGGTCGTCTTCGACGATCAGGATCCGCATTGTTCGTTCCGCCCCCTAGACCCTGTCCGATCTGACTTGATCCAAGTCAGATAAACAGGGTCGTCGTCTATATCTGGAGCCCTTCTTATCCACTCAGGTTGATCCAACCTGAGTGGGAAGGGCTCTGGAACGTCTGCCCTAGCCGGCGATCTTGATGGCCAGGAAGGTGGTGCGGCCCTGCCGGAAGATGCCCAGCAGCACCGCCGTACGGTTGGCCTTCTTAGCAACGTCCACAGCCGCGGACACGTCGGCGGCGGTGGCCACCGGATGGCCGCCGGCCTGGACGATGATGTCGCCCCGGTGCAGGGCCTTTTGGGCGGCGTCGGAGTTCTGGTCGAGGCTCTCGACCACCACGCCCTTCACCTCCGGCGGCGCGTTCAGCCGCCGGCGGGTGACGTCGTCCAGCGGGCCGAGCGCCATGCCCAGCACCGACGGGTGCGGCGCCGGCGGGGCGGTCGGATTGCCCTTGTCCACGCCGCCGGGGGTGTTGTCGTTGGAGGCCAGGTCCTTTTCCGACGGGCGGATGCCGGACTTGATCTCGATCGGCCGGTGCTTGCCCTCGCGGATGACGTCCAGCTTGATCGTGTCGCCGGGCTGGGCCTTGGCGACTTCACGGGTCAGCTCGGTCGAGGTCTTGATGGCCACGCCGTTGACGGACACCACCACATCGCCGGGCGCGAGGCCCGCCTTGGCGGACGGGCCGTTGGCCACCGTGTCGGAGACGATGGCGCCCTTCTGCGCGCCGAGCCCTTGAGCTTCGGCCATGTCCGGCGTGAAGTTCTGGATCGTCGCCCCGATGTAGCCCCGTTGGATCTTGCCGCCGGTGATCAGCTTCTTGGTCACCGCGTCGGCCACCTCGGCGGGGATGGCGAAGCCGATGCCCACCGAGCCGCCCGAGGGCGAGAAGATCGCCGTGTTCACCCCGATCACCCGGCCATAGATGTCGAAGGTCGGGCCGCCGGAGTTGCCCCGGTTGATGGGGGCGTCGATCTGGATGTAGTCGACGAAGTTGTCGCCGATGTCGCGCCCGTAGGCGCTGATGATCCCGGCCGTGGCCGTGCCGCCCAGGCCGAAGGGGTTGCCCACCGCGATCACCCAGTCGCCGACGCGCGGCTTGCCGGCGTTCTCGAAGTTCACGAACGGGAAGTTGTTGCGCCCGCCCTTGACCTTGATCACCGCCAGGTCGGAGGGCTCGTCGCGGCCGACCACGACGGCGTCGAGCTCGGTCTCGTCCTTCAGCACCACCTTGATGCTCTCGGCGTTCTCGACCACGTGGTTGTTGGTGACGATGTAGCCGTCGGCCGAGATGAAGAAGCCGGAACCGGCCGACTGTTGGGTGGGAAGCTTCGGCTGGCCCTTTTCGGTCCGTCCGCCGCCGCCGTTGCCGCCCCCATTGCCCCCTGGAGGCGGGCCGCCCTCTTCGTCGTCGCCGCCGCCCTGGCCGCCGCGCGGCTGCAGGTCGAAGGGGAAGTTCTCGAAACCCGGGATGCGGCGGAGCGCGCTGGCGTCGGGACGGCTGGTCACGTTGATCGACACCACGGCCGGGGAAACCCGGTCGAAGATGTCGGCGAAGGACATCGGCGCGCCCGGCGGCGGGGCGAAGATCGGCGCCGTCGAGGCCTTGATCAGATGGGCCTGTCCGTCGGCGTGGGCCATCGGCAATCGCATGCCTGCACCCGCGACCGCGGCGGCCATGACGCCGGCGCCGGCGATCGCGCCCAGGAAATAACCCGTCTTCTTGGAGGTCATATGACTTCTGTTTCCCTCTGGCGCCGTCGGTGGAAGGACCGCCGCACCCGTAAACCTAGGTTCGATGCATCAGAGCGCAACACCGCTCAAGTTACCTTTAAGACAGCCTGCCTCAGCCAATCCGCCTGTTGTAGGGCGCAATCATGTCAGGCGGGATCGGTTTCTGACAGCCGCCGCACACGTTCGGCCTCCTGCGGAGACAGTTCGGCGTCGCCCGACCGGTTCCGAAGGCGGGTGAAAAGCAGGCCTGCCCCCAGAATGACCACCAGGAAGGGCGCGCCCCACAGCGCCACGTTCATCCACGAGAACCGTGGGGTCAGCAGCACGAACTCGCCATAGCGGTCGGTGAGGAAGCGCTTCACCTCGGCGTCGCTGTGGCCGGCCTTGACCTGTTCGCGCACCACCTTGCGCAGGTCGGCGGCGAGCTCGGCCTCCGAGTCGTCGATGGATTCGTTCTGGCAGACGAGGCAGCGCACGTCCTGCATGATCGCCCGCGCGCGCGCCTCCTGGGCGGGATCGGGCAGGCGGTCGGCAGGGTCGGCCGCGGCGGCCAGGCAGAGCACGCCGGCGAAGATCGCCGCCAGGGCCTGCAGGCGCCTCACGCCGGCTGTTCCTGCGCCGGCGTCGCGGGAGGCTCGACCGCCGCGGCCGCGCGTCGCCGCGCCACGCCCAGGCGCATCCGCCGGTCGGAGAGCGAGGTCAGACCGCCGAGCGCCATGATCACCGGACCCAGGAAGATCAGGCTGGCCCAGGGGTTCCAGTAGGCGCGGATCAGCCAGACCGGCGTCCCGTCCGGCGCCTTCCGCCGTTCACCCAGCACCATGTAAAGGTGCGAGGCGCCGCGGTAGCAGAGCGCGATCCCGGAAATCGTCTGGCCGCCGGCCGGGTAGAAGCGCCGGTCGGGCTCGCCCGTGCAGACCTCGGCGCCGGCCTTGGTCACCCGGATCATCGCCCGCTCGGAATCGTAGTTCGGGCCCTCGACCGGGCGCACGGTCTCCAGCGTCAGATGATAGGCGCCGACGTCCAGTGAGCGGCCCAGCGCCAGGGTCTCGGCCGCCTCGCTCTTCCAGCCCAGTTCGGCGCAGGCGCCCAGCACGAAGACGCCCAGGCCGAGGTGCGCCAGCGTCATGCCCCAGGCGCCGCGCGGCAGGCCGGTCAGCCTGCGCCAGCTATCCGCCGCCGGGACCCGGAAGGCCCGCGTGCGCTCGACCAGTTCAGTCACGGCGCCGGCCACAAGCCAGACGCCCAGCGCGATTCCCAGCGCCCCGAACGCCTTCCTCGGGCTGACCAGGGCGTAGGCCCCCAGGCCGCAGGCCAGCGCGATCAGCGCGGCGGCCCACAGCCGCTGGCCGACGCCCTGCAGATCGCCGCGTTTCCAAGCCAGCAGCGGGCCCGCCGGCAGGATGATCGCCAGCGCCCCCATCAGCGGACCGAAGGTCCAGTTGAAATAGCCCGGCCCGACGGAGATGGGCGTGCCCATGGCCTCGCGGATCAGCGGGAAGAGGGTCCCGAACATCACCGTCGTCGTGGCCGCGGCCAGCAGGATGTTGTTCATCACTAGGGCGCTCTCGCGGCTGATCGGGGCGAAGAGGCCGCCCTGCGTCAGCTTCGGCGCGCGCCACGCGAAAAGCGCAAAGGCCGACCCCGCCGTGACGCCCAGGATGATCAGCAGCAGCACCCCGCGCTTGGGATCGACGGCGAAGGCGTGGACCGAGGTCAGCACGCCGGAGCGCACCAGGAAGGCCCCCAGCATGGAGAAGGTGAAGGCCCCGATCGCCAGGAACAGGCTCCAGCCCGCCAACGCGCCGCGCTTCTCGGTGACGATGGCCGAGTGCAGCAGCGCCGTGGCGATCAGCCAGGGCATGAAGGAGGCGTTCTCCACCGGGTCCCAGAACCACCAGCCGCCCCAGCCGAGCTCGTAGTAGGCCCAGAAGGCGCCGAGCGTGATGCCGACGGTGAGGAAGCTCCACGCAGCCAGCGCCCAGGGCCGCACCCAGCGCGCCCAGGCCGCGTCGACCCGGCCCTCGATCAGCGCCGCGACGGCCAGGGAAAAGACCACCGACATGCCGACGTAGCCCGAGTAGAGGAACGGCGGGTGGATCGCCAGCGCCGGGTCCTGCAGCAGCGGGTTCAGCGAATGGCCCTCCACCGGCGGCTGGGCGATCCGCACCAGCGGGTTGGAGGCGAAGACCGTATAGGCCAGGAACACCGTCCCCAGCGCCCCTTGGGTGGCCACCATCAGGGCCTTCAGCCCCCGCGGCAGGCCGCGCCCCAGCGTCGCCGCCGCTGCGCCATAGCCGGTGAGGATCAGGCACCAGAGCAGGATCGAGCCCTCGTGGCTGCCCCACGTCCCGGCCACCTTGTAGAGCAGCGGCTTTTCGGTGTGGGAGTTGGCGGCCACGTTGGCCACCGAGAAGTCCGAGGTCACGAAGGCGTGGACCAGGCAGGCGAAGGCGATAGCCACGCTGGCGAAGGACGCGACCGCGGCCCCCTCGCCAGCCGCCGCGAGAACGGCGGAGCGCTTCACCCGCGCGACCGCCGAGAGCCCCAGCTGGGCGATGGCGAAGGCGAGCGCCAGGGTGAGCGCGAAGGATCCGAACTCTGCGATCATGTGCTGGGCTGCGCCTTCGCATAGTCCGGCGTCGAGCCGTCGCCGCGCCACTCGCCCTGGGCCTTGAGCGCCTTCTCGAGGTCGGGCGGCATGTACTTTTCGTCGTGCTTGGCCAGCACCTGCTTGGCCTCGAAGACCCCGTCCTGGCGGAAGGCGCCGACCGCCACCACGCCCTGGCCTTCGCGGAACAGATCCGGCAGGTCGCCCTGGAAACTCACCTTGCTGGCCGCGGTGCGGTCGGCGACGACGAAGTCCACGCGGCCGTCGGAATGCTTGGCGACGCTGCCCATCCGCACCATCCCGCCCAGCTGCACTGAACGCCCGGGCGGCGGATGCGCCGCGGCGGCCTGGCTCGGCGTGTAGAAGAACGAGATCGACCCGCGCAGGCCCCAAAGCGTCAGGCCGAGCGCCAGCGCCAGCACCGGGGCGATGGCCGCCACCAGGGTCAGGCGGCGGCGGGCTTTCGGGGATTTGGGCAGCCAGCTCATTTCATAGGCTCCGTGGCCGCGGCCTTGGCGAGCGCGTCCAACACATCGGGCTTTCCGGCGTAGCGGGCGCGGGCCGATTTCAGCGCCGCGTCGCGCTTGTCGGTGTCGCCGAGCACCGCGTAGGCCTTGACCAGCTGCACCCAGCCGGCCGGGTCGTCAGGGCTCTGTTGCAGGCGCGCAGCGAGCCCGGCCACCATGCCCCGCACCGCGGTCATCTGGTCGCCGGAGAGGCCCTGCGGCGCGGCGGCCAGCGGCGGCGGGGCCTGGCCCTCGGCCTGGGCGATGGCGGCCTGCAGGTCGCCGCGGCGCGGATCGGCGGGAGACATGTCGGCCAGCAGGGCGCGCCAGTCGGCCACGCCGCCGGGCTTGTCGCCGGCCTTGATCTTCGCCCGCGCCAGGTGGAAGCGCGCCGCGACGTTCCTGGGATCGAGCTGGACCGTGTGGGTGAAGGCGTCGACGGCGTCGTCGGTCAGGTCGCCATTGGCGGTGAACACCTCCGCCTCGCCCAGCATTTCCCACAGGTCCGCGCGTTGCGGCGCGAGCTGCACGGCGTGCTTCAGGGCGCGCACGGCGCCGGCGGGGTTGCTCGACGCGCCCTCGGCCAGGGCCAGGAAGCGGTAGCCCTCCGGATCGTTGGGCCGCTCCTTGGTGAGCTTGTTCAGCACCGCGGCCATCTCCGCCGGGTGCAGGGTCTCAGGATTGGCCTGCCGCCACGCCGCCAGCCGCGCCGCGAACGGCTGATCGCCGAGGCCCGGCGAGCCGACGACCAGGTAGGCGGCCAGCGCCAGGGCTGGCGCGGCTACGGCGACCGCCAGGATCGCAGTGCGATGGGATGTCGTGGACCAGGTCTCGACCGGCGCGTCGGCCGCCGCCAGCAGGCGGCGGCCGGCCTCGGCCTCGGCGGTGCGGCGCTCCTCGGCCCCGATCAGGCCGCGGTCGGCCAGGTCGCCGATCTCGGCGAGCTGACGGCGATAGAACATCGACGTCGTGTCGGCGGCCTGCCCATGCGCGGCGGCCTGGGCGGCGCGGAACATCAACAGGATGGCCGCCGCGGCGGACAGGGCTCCGGCGGCGACCCAGAAGGCGATCATGCGGCGCGTGTAGCCGAAAGCGCAGGCCAGCGCGAGTGCGTCATCAACGCTCGCACGCTCGGGCGAAGCTAGGCGTCGAGGACGACGGTATTGTCCGGCGGCGCGCAGGCGCGGGCGGCGCGGCGGCGCACCAGTTCAGCCGCCTTCTCGTCGCGGATCAGCGCCAGCACGTCGGCGGCCACCGCCAGGAAGGCTCCGCCGATGGCCGGCTCGGCGTGGCCGACCCGCACAATGTCCAGCACCTCCTCGATATAGTGGTCGATGAAGGCGCCCAGCTTCTCGATGACCTTGGTGTGCATGGCCGAGAAGCCGCCATAGTTGGCGCAGAAGCGAATCTCGTGGGTGAAGCTCAGCAAGGTGATGGCGCGGCGCACCGCCTTCGGGTCCGGCGGCTCGTCCAGCTTGGGACCGGACTTGCGCGGGCGGGAAAAGCCCGAGGAGTGGTTCGGCAGCGCCATGGCGGTCAGCTTCTCGGCGTCGCGCAGGCAGCCTTCCACCAAACTCGCCAGGGCCTTCTTCTGGCCGACGATCCGATGACCCCAGCCGTGCTCGCGGTTGAGCTCGATGCAGACCTCCAGCTCGAAGGTCTGCCGGGTGATCAGCTCGACCCGGCGCGCGGCCTCGCGGCCCGCCTCGCGGCCGCCGTCCAGGTCCAGCTTGCTGATCGCCTTCAGGGACTCGTCGATGTCGGCCATCACCCGTTCGGGGAACCCGCCCAGTTCGGACTCGGCCAGATAGCGTTCGGTGGGCTTGTCCATGATCGCCGAGATGATCCGCAGGACCATCCAGGGCGGATCGAGCTGGCTGGCCAGCATCTCGAAGAAGCGTGGGCCCGCATCCTCGGCGACGGCCACCGCGTCCTTGTAGGCGAGGCGCGCCGGCGCGCTGGTTTCGTCGCCGGTCTGGGCGACCCAGTCTCCCAGCCGTGGCAGCGTCTTGCGCACGATCGGCCCGATGTCGAGGCAGGCGGCGAAGGCCTCCGCGCCACCCGGCCGCACACGCTCGCAGAGCTCCGCCGCGGTCCTGAATTCGCGGACGCCTGCGGTCCGCAAGCCCTCGGCGGCCAGAGCCAGCAGGACGTTGAACGCCGGCCCGGGGTCCGGCACGCGCTGCCCAGCCGCCTCGGCTGCGGCCATCGCCGCCGAGACCTTGAGCGCCGCCGCAATTTCACTGGGCGCCGAGGCCTTCAGGCCCCGCCAGACGAAGGTCAGGGCCTGGGCCGGGAAGGTCAGCTTGTGGCTGTCATCGCCGCCGGCGACGCAGAGCGGCGTCACGGGCTGAAAGATGGTGTTGCGCAACATCCGGTCGACCGCCTCGACCTCCACCAGCTGACGCACGCTGGCCAGCACGCTGTCGCCGACGCTTTCGGCCAGGGCCAGCCGCAGACCGCCCACGATGCGGTCCGGCGCAGATTCCACCAGCGTCTTGACGATTGCGATCTTGCGGTCGGACAGGGCGACCATCAGCAGCTCCGGTCACGGAACGCAGTTCCGTCAATGACATACCATGCCGCCCAGCGGGTTAAGGTTGTCCGAAGGTCAGCGGAATCAAGCCTCTGCACGTGGCAGGTCGGCCTCCAGCTTCAACCCGCCCAACGCTGAATCCGACAGGGTCAGGGACCCGCCATAGGCCCGCGCCAGCTCGTCGATGATCGACAGGCCCAGCCCCGACCCGGGGGCGCTTTCGTCAAGCCGCGTTCCGCGCTGGACGACCTCCGCGCGGCGATCCGGCGGAAGGCCCTGGCCGTCGTCTTCAACGAGGAGACGGAAGCGTTCGGGGCTGATGTCGTCGGCCCGCACGCGCACCTTCGTACGCCCCCATTTGCAGGCGTTTTCGATGGCGTTGCCGGCGATCTCCAGCAGGTCCTGCCGCTCGCCTAGGAAGAACAATTCCTCGTCGGCGTCCCAGTCGATGGCGACGCCCTTGTCGCGGTAGATCCGGCCCAGGGTCCGCGACAGTTCGTCCAGCACCTCGGCGACCGAGGTGCGCTCTCCCTGGCCCTGGGTTCGGGCCGCGGCGCGGGCGCGGCGCAGGTGGTGGTCCACCTGCTTCTGCATGGCGTCGGCCTGCCGCTCGACCACCTCGGCCAGGGGCCCGGGCCGCTGGCTGGCCTCGGTGATCATCACCGAGATCGGGGTCTTCAGCGCATGCGCCAGGTTGCCGACGTGGGTGCGCTGGCGCTCCACAACCTCCTGGTTGTGGGCGAAGAGCGCGTTCATCTCCTGGGCCAGGGGCGCGATCTCCCGCGGATAGACGCCCGTCAGCCTGGGCGCCTTGCCCTTGCGCACGCCGGCGATCTCCAGCAGGTCCTGCCGCTCGCCTAGGAAGAACAATTCCTCGTCGGCGTCCCAG
>NZ_DATAPY010000162.1:0-11950 GCF_036264965.1 Phenylobacterium sp. | reverse complement strand
CGAGGTGATCGAAACCCCGAACGCCTACATCGTCGACCGCGCCCAGCCGCGCCACCACCTGTCCTTCGGCTTCGGCATCCACCGTTGCGTGGGCAACCGCTTGGCCGAGCTGCAGCTGAAGGTGATCTGGGAGGAGATCCTCAAGCGCTTCCCGAAGATCGAGGTCGTCGGCGCGCCCCGGCACGTGAACTCCTCCTTCGTGAAGGGCTATGAGACCCTGCCGGTGATCATCCCCGCCCGGACCTGATCCCACACAAGCAAAAACCCCGGCCTCTCGGCCGGGGTTTTCAAACTTGTCTCCGTGTCGAAGGTCGCGGGCGCCCTCAGGCGGTCACGGCCTGACGGCGGCGGCTGCGAAGCGCCGCACCGGCGCCGCCGAAGCCCAGGATCATCAGGGCCCAGGAGGTCGGTTCCGGAATGCCGGGGGTGATGTCGCCCTTCACCACGAACACGTCGTCGATGACCACGTCAGCCGCCGGCGCCAGGCCGGAGTGGTAGATGAAGCTGGTGTTGTAGTCGCCGGCCGTCGTGACGTTCAGGAGGCCCGTCCAGGTCTCCCACGTCTGCGGCGGGATGATGTTGCCGCTGTTCTTGGCGCTGAACTGGACGAGCTGCACGCCCGCCACCGTGCCCGTGAACGTCGCGTCGCCGCTGTTGTCGAAGCCGTTCAGAGGAACGTAGGCCGAGAAGCCGATCGTGTAGGTGCCCACGTCCAGGTGGACGCTCTGCGACAGGGTCTCCGTCGCGTCATCGGCCACGAAATAGGCGGCGAAGTTGCCGGGCGCGTCGGGGTCGCCGTTGATTTGCGGCGCCGTCGGGATCGGCTCGTTGAACGCCCCGGCGGGATAGCCCGCATTGGAGTTGTACTGGATAACCGTCGCGGGGTGGGTGGTGTCACTGCCGAAGACGCCCGTATAGGACCAGGGCGAGGTGATCGCCCCATGCCCCGTCGTGCCGGCGGCTTCAAAGCTGCCGTTGGTGATCAGGTTGACGGCCGCGTTCGCCGATCCGGCGACCGCAAATCCGGCGGCGGCGACAGCCGCGATGACGAAACGCTTCATGATAGTGCCCCAGGTCCAATTCGGCGTATCGGCGCTCTGCCAATACGATGAACAAAATCTTTAGAGCCCGATCTGCCAATAGCAAGGGTATTCGACCGGACTCGCCTGTGGCGCACAATCTCAATCGTGTGATTCGCCTGACAGGCGAAAAATTCGCGGAAATCAGCAGGTTGAGCGTCCGCAGGCCGGTTTTTCAGGGCCCGCGGAATGCCGCCGATTGGGCGCCACAGCGTCCTCAGCCGACCCCGTCGAGGTATTCGATGTCCGGCCGTCCGGCCAGCACGCCGGCGAACTTCGGGCCGGCGGCCTTGAAATAGTCGGTGCCGCCGTGATGCGTCAGGGCGTCCTGGTCCTTGTAGAGTTCCAGCACCTTGTAGGTGTTGGCTTCGGCGCGGCTCTTGGTCAGCTGATAGGCGAGATTGCCGGGTTCATGGCCCCGCACCTGCTTGGCCAGCTCGGTGAAGAAGGCTTCGAACTCGCCGGCCTTGCCGTCCTGGATCTTCAGGGTCGCGATTACGCCGATGCTCATGCCGTCCTCCAAACGATTGTTTGAAAGACGCTAGGGCGCATGCGCCGCCACGGCAAGACGCGCGGCGTCGAGCAACGTCGGATCAGCGGAAAATCAGCGGCTCTCGTTCCAGCCGTAGGCCACCCAGTGGTGGCCGCCCAGGTGGCGGGCTTCGATAACACCGTCGGCTCTCGCCCGCGCCGTGCGACGGGCCCGGAGCGCAAGGCCGGTAAAGCCGAGGAGCGCGGAAGCCATTATGGCGATCACCGCGACGGTGGCGGCGGCGACCACGGCCAGGACCGCGCCCACGACCATGGCCGCGACGGTGGCAAGCAATCCGACGAGCATGGCCAAGCTGCGCAGGGCCGAACCGTGACGGGTGGCGAACTCTTTCACCATGGCGTCCTCACTAACCCGGTTACCGGGTCGATAACAATTATGTCGTCCCAAGGGTCCCTGGCGTCAACCATGCACAACCGAAAAGGGACGGACACACGCAATTATGCCGCGCCTTGCAACGCCAATGCCCGCCGTTCGCGCATGGCCGTATCGAAGGCGGCATTGATCGCGGCCGCCTTGGCCTCGGCGACCTCGATGAATTCCGTCGGCAGGCCGCGCGCCCGCGCCCGGTCGGGGTGCGACTCGGACAGCATCGCCCGCCAGGACGCGCGCAGATCGGCGTCCGACGCATCGTGGCGAACCCCCAGCACGGCGTAGGGATCGCCGGCTTCGGGGCCCAGGTGGGTCGCCTTCAGGCGGCGGAACACCAGCGGGCTCTGGCCGAACAGCTCGGAGACGCGGCTCAGATAGGCAAGCTCGTCCGAGGTCACCACGCCGTCGGAGGTGGCGATGAAGAAGAGGCCGTCCACCACGTCCTCCAGCAGCTGCGGGCAGGCGTGGTAGCGCTTCTGCAGCCGGCGCGCGTAGCCCTCGAACCCGCGGGTGGTCTGCTGGGCCAGCTGGTAGAGCCGGCGCACATTGCCCTCGCTGCCCGCGTCCGGGTGGAACACCTCGGAGAAAACCGCGTACTCGCTGGCCCGGGCGTTGCCGTCGGCCTTGGCCAGTTTCGCGCCCAGCGCGGTGACCGCCGTCGAGAACGCGGGGTCCTCGCCGGGGAGCCCCGGAGGGCAGACGTCGCACTCGGCCTCATCGAGGTTGCGAGCGGCCAAGCCAGCTATCTTGCGCCAGAAGCTCATTGGGATAAGCAGCCATACGAGCGTAGCGCCCTGAAAACAATCGCGAGGCGGGTTAAGTTTTGGACACGTCCTGGCGTTTTTGGATCGATCGAGGCGGAACCTTCACCGATGTGATCGGTCAGGTCGTCGACGGACCGGACGCCGGCGCCGAGACCTCGCTGAAGCTGCTCAGCGCGTCGGCCGCCTATCCCGACGCCGCCGTGGAGGCCATGCGCCGCATCCTGGGCGCTGCGGCCGACGCGCCCTTCCCGGCCGATCGCGTGGAGTCCATCAAGATGGGCACCACCGTCGCCACCAATGCGCTGCTGGAGCGCGCCGGCGCCAGGACGCTTTTCGTCACGACCCAAGGGTTCGCCGACAGCGTGCTGATCGGCGACCAGGCCCGGCCAGACCTCTTCGCGCTCACCATCGTCCGCCCGCCGCCGCTCTATTCCGGCGTTGTCGAGGCCGACGAGCGGCTGGACGCCCGGGGCCGCGTGGTCCGCCCCCTCGACGCCGCAGCGCTCACCGAAAAGCTGAAATCCGCGCTCGCCCAAGGCTACGCCTCCGTCGCCATCGCCTTCCTGCACGCCGACCTCAACCCGGCCCACGAGCTGGCGGCCGGCGAGATTGCCCGCGCCGTCGGATTCCCATTCGTCGCGCTCAGCCATGAGGTTTCACCCCGGCCGCGGTTTATTCCCCGCGCCGAGACCACCATCGCCGACGCCTATCTGACGCCAATCCTGCAGGACTATGTCCGCCGCGTGGCCGATGCGGTCGCCGGCGCGCCGTTGTTCTTCATGACCTCGGCCGGCGGCCTGGTCCGGGCGGAGGCCTTCCGCGGTAAGGACGCGGTTGTCTCCGGGCCGGCCGGCGGCGTGGTGGGCGTCGCCCGCACCGCCGCGCAGGCTGAAGCCCCCGCGGTGCTCGGCTTCGACATGGGCGGCACCTCCACCGACGTCTGCCGCTTCGCCGGCCAACTGGAACGCCGCGACACGGCTAAGGTGGCCGGGGCCAAGATCCGCTCCCCCATGCTGGACGTGGAGACGGTGGCGGCCGGCGGCGGCTCGATCCTGACCTTCGATGGCATGCGCGCCCGCGCCGGTCCGGCCAGCGCCGGCGCCGTTCCCGGCCCGGCCGCCTACGGCCGCGGCGGGCCCGCCACGGTCACCGACGCCAACCTGGTTCTCGGCCGCCTCGATCCGCGCTTCTTCCCCTCGGTCTTCGGGCCGAAGGGCGACCGCCCGCTCGACCCGGACGCCGCCAGCGCCCGTCTGGCGGAGCTGGCCACGGCCATGGGCGCTGAAAGCGTCGAGGCCGCCGCCGAGGGCTTCGTGGCCGTCGCCGTCGAGCAGATGGCCCAGGCGGTGCGCCGCATCTCCACCGAGCGCGGCTTCGACCCGCGCGACCACGCGCTGACCGCCTTCGGCGGCGCCGCCGGCCAGGTCGCCTGCCAGACCGCCGAGGCGCTGGGGGTCGAAGAGATCCTCTGCCCGAAGTACGGCAGCGTGCTGTCAGCCTGGGGCATCGGCCAGGCGCAGGTCACGGCGCTGCGCCAGTCCGGCCTGGAGGTCCCGCTGGACGACGATGGCCTCTTCGCCGCCGACCTCCTGCTGACAAAGGTCGAAACCCAGGCGCGCGAGGCCATGGCCGAGCAAGGCGCGGCGACCGGCGAGGTCCGCCGCACCCTGCGTCTGCGCTATGACGGCGCCGACGCCGAGCTGCCGATCCCCTATTGCGAACTCGCCGAAGCCAAGGCCGCCTTCGAAGCCGCCCACCACCGCCTCTTCGGCTTCATCGAACCCGAGCGCCTGATCCTGATCGCCGCGGTGGAGGCGGAGGCCATTTCAGGCTCCGCTCATCCCGGCGAAGGCCGGGATCTAAGCCGAATTGCGATCGCCGCCGGGCCATCCTCGCTCAGTATGGATCCCGGCCTTCGCCGGGATGAGCGGGTGCAGATGTTCGCCCATGGCGCCTGGCACGACGCGCCGGTCATCCCCGCCGATCGGTTCACCACCCTCGACGGCCCCGCCCTCATCGTCCGCGCCGACACCCAGATCGCGCTTAGCCCCGGCTGGCGCGCGACGGCCTGCGCTGAGGGTCTGATCACCCTGACCCGCACCGGCGCCGCGCGCAGCCACGCCATCGCGCTCGACAAGCCCGACCCGGTGACGCTCGAACTGTTCAACCGCCGCTTCATGGGCGTGGCGGAGGCCATGGGCGCGGCCCTCGAACGCACGGCGCACTCGGTGAACATCAAGGAGCGGCTCGACTTCTCCTGCGCCCTGTTCGACGCCGATGGCGGCCTGGTGGCCAACGCCCCGCACATGCCCGTGCACTTAGGGAGCATGGGCGCATCCGTCCGCGCCGTCCGCGACCGCCACCCGATCCTGCATCCCGGCGAAGCCTTCGCGCTCAACAACCCCTACGCCGGCGGCACGCACCTGCCGGACATCACCGTCGTGATGCCGGTGTTCATGGAAGGCGGCGAGCCGCCGTCCTTCTACGTCGCCGCCCGCGGCCACCACGCCGACATCGGTGGCGTGCAGCCGGGCTCCATGCCGCCGTTCTCGAAGACCATCGACGAGGAGGGCGTCATGCTGGACGCCCTGCCGATCATGCGCGAGGGCCGATTCCTGGAGGCCGAGACCCGCGCGGTGCTGCTCTCCGGCCGCTGGCCGGCCCGCAATCCCGACACCAATCTGGCCGACCTGAAGGCTCAGATCGCCGCCTGCCAGGCCGGCGCCGCCGCCGTCTCCGACATGATCCGAACCTACGGAGCCCCGGCCGTCGCCCGCTACATGACCTTCGTGCAGCGCAACGCCGCCGCCGCCGTGCGCCGCGCGGTGGGCAGGCTCTCCGACGGCCAGGCCCGCGTACCCATTGACGGCGGCGGCGAGATCGTCGTCACCACCACCGTCGACGCCCCAGCCGGCGAAGCGACCCTCGATTTCACCGCCAGCGCCGACCAGCTGCCGACCAATTTCAACGGCCCGTCGGCCATCGTCGACGCCGCGGCGCTCTATGTCTTCCGCACTCTGGTGGACGACGACATCCCGCTGAATTCCGGCTGCCTTGAGCCGCTGAATATCCTGACGCGCCCAGGCTCGATGCTCGACCCCAAGCCGCCCGCCGCCGTGGTCGCCGGCAATGTCGAGACCAGCCAGCACGTGGTCGACGCCCTTTACGCCGCCTTAGGAGTCATGGCCAACAGCCTGGGCACCATGAGTAATTTCACCTTCGGCGACGACGCCCGCCAGTATTACGAGACCATTTGCGGCGGCTGCGGCGCGACCGCCAATGCGCCGGGCGCCAGCGCCGTCCACACCCACATGACCAATTCGCGGCTCACCGATCCGGAGATCCTGGAGCGCCGCTTCCCGGTTCGCGTCGAGAGCTTCGGCGTCCGCCACGGCTCCGGGGGCGCTGGCGCCCAGCGCGGCGGCGACGGCTCGATCCGCCGCATCCGCTTCCTGGCGCCCATGGAGGCCGCCCTGCTCTCGTCCCGCCGCGAGCACGCGCCGCAGGGCCTCAAGGGCGGCGGACCGGCGCTCCCTGGCGCGCAACGTTTGATCGCGGCCTCCGGGACCGTTACAGACCTACCCGGCTGTTTCGCCGTCGAGGTCGCCGCCGGCGATGTCATCGAGATCGAGACCCCCGGCGGCGGCGGCTTCGGTTCACCCGCCCGAAAATAGCTGGAATCATCAAGGTATCTCCGCGTCCATGTCAGCTCCCGTCGCCCTTGCCCTCCTCCTGTTTGCACAGGGCCAACCCGCCGTCGAACCGCCGCCGCCCGCTGATGCGCCAGCCGCGGAGGAGCGCTTCCCGGCCGGCGCGCCGCACGACGACTATCAGTTCGTGGCCTGGTGCTACGGCAGCCTGCGCGGCTACCTCGACCTGCACGACCAGGTGATGCCGGAGGTCACCCGCATCGAGAGCACCTACCGCCCGCCGGACCGCAAGCTCTCCGACGATCTGAAGGTCTATGCCGACATGCAGAAGGCCGGACAGGCCGAGCTGAAGGCCTTCCAGGCCGCGCTCACCGCGGCGGAAAAGGCGAGCCTGCGCCCCATCAACACGGTCGGCGCCGCCGCGGTGAACAAGGGCCGCGACGTCTGGAAGATCACGCCGGATGTCACCCCGGCGCGCCTGGCCCAGGAATGGATGAGCTGGGCGCTCCCCGCCCGCTGCGAAACTACGGCCAGGGACCTCAAGGCCAAGGCCACCCTGATGGGCGGCGCCTTCAAGGTGAACGACGAGCCCGAGGCTCCGCCGCCTGCGGACGCCGCGCCCACGCCGGCCGCCGACGCCCCGGCACCTGACGGCCCGAAGGACCTGGTCGGCGTCCTGCTCGCGCCCCCGCCTGCCGACGCGCCGGCGCCACCGGCCACGCCGAACCGCTGAGCGGCCCACCCACAGGCGGTGTGTAACCTCCTGTAACCTCCCGCGGAACCGTAAGAAACTTGGCGCGGCATGGGAGCCGTGACGCTTTGCGCATCCTCCCCCCTAGCGGCTCGCGGTGCGAGCCGTCCTTTTTTGCGCCTACCGATCGGACCGCCGCGCGATGCGCCTTCTGACCCGCCCGACGCTCCTCAGCCTGTTCGCCGGCGTCGCGGCCTTGGCGCTGGCGTCAGCCGCCGCCGCCCAGGATCAGCCGCAGCCCGCCGCGCTGAAACCCGCCGCCAAACCCGGCCAGGCCGGCGGCCAGGTGAGCGAAGTCGTGGTCACCGGATCGCGCCTCAACCTGATGGGCGTCGCCACCACGGCGTCCCAAGGCTCCATCACCCAGGAAGAGTTGCAGTTGCGCCCGGTCTACCGCGTCGGCCAGCTGCTGGAGACCACGCCCGGTCTGGTGGTCACCGTCCACTCCGGCGAGGGCAAGGCCCAGCAATATCTGCTGCGCGGCTTCAACCTCGACCACGGCACCGACATCGCCAACTTCGTCGACGACATGCCGGTCAACCGGCCCAGCAACGCCCACGGCCAGGGCTATTCCGACGCCAACTTCATGCTGCCGGAGGTGACCAACGGCCTCGACTTCACCAAGGGCCCCTACTACGCCGCCGTCGGCGACTTCGGCGCCGTGGCCTCGACCCACGTGAAGATCGCCGACTCCATCCCCAACCAAGCCTCGGTCAGCATCGGCACGCTGGGCGTCTACAACGCCTTCGTGGGCGGAACCCACAAGATCGACGACGACAACCGCATCGTGGCCGGCTTCTACCTCGGCCACGTCGACGGCCCGTTCGACCACCCCGACAACTTCCGCAAGATCGATGCGGTGGTCCGCTACAGCCACGGCACGACCGACGACGGCTATGACCTCACCGCCATGTACTTCAAGGGCGACGGCAATTTCACCACCGACCAGCCTCTGCGCGCGGTCCAGCAGGGCCTGATCGACCGCTTCGGAACGCTCGACCCCACTGACGGCAACCTGTCGGAGCGCATGAGCCTGTCGGGCCACTTCGCGACCCGCGGCGACGACTGGCGCTTCACCTCCAACGCCTATGTCATCCGCAACCGCATGACGCTGTGGAATGACTTCACCCACTTCCTCGACGACCCGGTGAACGGCGACCAGGAGCAGCAGACCGACGCGCGCACTACGCTCGGCGGCGCGGCGGCCTTCCGCTATCTGAGGGATTTTGGCTCGATCAGCACCGACACCTCCGTGGGCGTCCAGGCGCGCTACGACGACGCCTACGTCGATCGCCGCCACACCTTGCAGCGCAAGGTGCTGGACTACTGCGAGGTCGCCCAGCCCACCGGCCCGTCGCTCCCGCAGACCGCTGTCGGCGGCGTCTGCAACGCCGATACCCTGCATCTGCTGGACCTCGGGCCCTACATCGAGACCACCACCCGCTGGACGCCCTGGCTGCGCACGGTCTTCGGCCTGCGCGAGGAGTACTACCACGCCAGCGACACCAGCCTGACGACCGGCTTCCACGGCTCGGCCAGCCAGGCCCTGTTCCAACCCAAGGGCAGCCTCGTGCTGGGCCCCTGGAAGAGCACCGAACTCTATCTCAGCGCCGGGCGCGGCTTCCACTCCGACGACGTGCGCGGCGTGTTCGGCACCGTGCCCCTGGAGGGCGAGCCGGTCGCCGCCGGCCCCACGCCCCTGCTCGCGCCGACCACCGGCGAAGAGGTCGGCGTGCGCACCAACATCATCCCCAAGGTCGCCCTGCAGGTGGCGATCTTCCAGGAGGATTTCCGCTCCGAGCTCCGCTACGACGGCGACGCCGGCCAGGACGCCGCCAGCGCGCCCAGCCGCCGTCAGGGCGTCGAGCTCTCCGGCCAGTATAAGCCCTTCGGCTGGCTGGAGCTGAACACCGACCTGGCCTTCTCCAAGGCCCGCTACACCGGCGACCTGGCGGCCTTCAGCCTCCACACGCCGTTCATCGCCAACGCGCCCAGCTTCATCGGCTCCTTCGGCGTGCTGGTGGACGACCTCGGGCCCTGGTTCGGCGGCCTGCAGTGGCGCGCGCTCGGCAAGTACCCGATCAACGACGGCGAGGAGAACCCGCAGGACAAGGGCTATTCCGAGTTCAACGCCGACATCGGCTACAAGGTGAACCCGCGCCTGCGCCTGCAGCTCAGCGTCTTCAACCTGACCAACATCAAGGCCAATTCCTCAGCCTATTTCTACACCAGCCGCCTGAAGGGCGAACCCGCCGAAGGCATCGCGGGCTTCCAGGTCCACCCCCTGGAGCCGATCTCCATGGTCTTCAAGGTGACGACCTACTTCTGAGATCCACGGACGGCGCCTGCCTCCCCATCGTGGCGGCGGCGCCCCAGAGGGGGACCGCAGGCGACCCATAGCGGGCGTTCCGACGATCCGTGTTACCCCGGTCACGGGTATCCCGGGGAGTCGGCAGTGGCGGAAAAGGGTGGGCTAATTGGGGGTGTCCTCGGCGGCGAGGAGGCCGAGGCGGCCGACGCTGAGACGACTGCGGGTCTGGACCCCATAGCGGCGGCCTTGGCGACGAGCGCGATGGAGCGCGGCCAGCCGCTGGATCCGCGTCTGGCCTCCTACCTCGCCCAACAGGAGAAGCTGGTCGGAATCCAAGCCGAGCACCTGCACGAACAGAGCGAGGTCATCCACGCCAACCTCAAGCTCAAACGTTTGAATGAGCGGATGAAGCTGCTCTTCCAGGGCGTCGCCGCAGCGATTGGCGCGACCGTCCTGGCCATCCTGGGTGGCGTGGTCTTTGAGGCAGCCCACAGCCACGCCCTGGTCATTGAGCCCTTCTCCGTCCCGCCCGACCTCGCCCAGCAGGGGCTGACCGGCCAGACCATCGCGCACCAGTTCCAAGACCGCCTCGTTCAGCTCGAGCAGCGCTCCGGCAGCGCCCGGGCCCGGGCCAGCTTCGAGGCCAGCTGGGGCAAGGACGCGAAGGTGGAGATCCCCGAGACCGGCGTGTCGCTCGGCGAGATGGAGCGTTTCCTCCGCGAGCGGCTGGGTCACGACACCCACATCACTGGCGAGGTCTTCCACACGGGGCCGATCCTTACCCTCAGCGTCCAGGCGGGCGAGGACGAAGAGGCAAGGGCTTCCGGCGACCCGGCGTCGCTGGAAGGCCTCATCGAGACGGCGGCCGAAGGCGTCTTCGCCCGCACGCAGCCGTATCGCTACGCCACCTGGCTCGGACAAACGGGGCGCAAGAGCGAGGCGGTCGCCGCCTTGCGGCGGCTGGCGGCGACGGGGTCCAGGGAGGATCGAGTCTGGGCTTGGGCGGGCCTCAACAACTACTCTGACTCCGCACTCGAGGCGCGCCGGGACCTGCAGCAGGGCCTGAAGATTGACCCCCAGTTCAGCCATCTCTGGTTCGATTTCGCCGGCGTTGCTCAGTCCCTTGGCGATGATGAAGCCGCGCTCCAAGCGGCCGCCAAGTCTTTGCGCTTCCTGCCCCGTGACCGCGGCAGGCGGATCGCGGAGTTGACGAGCGACTGGGAGGCCGCGATCAATCGCAGTCTCATCGCCTTCGAGACGGCGGATTTCGAGGCAGAGATCGCGGCCTTGCAGGCCATGGAAGACCTGACCGTCCCGCAGCACGTCAGCTACCTTGAGGGTTTGGAGCAATGGTTACCCTATCGGCGGGCCGCCGATTGGGCGGCTCTTCACGATCTGGCGCGCGCCCAGGCGCTCCTTGCCGGGTCCCCGGACGACCTGTCGGTGGCGCGCGCGGCAGGAACATCGGCCGTCACGATCGATTTCCCGCATGCTGTCATGGCGGCCGACCGGGGCGACTGGGCTGAGGCGGCCCGGCAGCTGGAGCCACTCGCCGCAACAACCGTTCCTGGCGAGCAACCGGAACAGACCGCCACTGAGATCCTGCCGGCGCTGGCTGTGGCCTACGCGCACCTGGGCCGCCTCGCCGACGCTCGCGACCTCGTCCAGAAAACACCCACGGACTGCTACACCTGCCTGATCGCCCGCGGCGAGGTGGAAAGCGTGGCCCGGAGCTGGCCCGCGGCCGACCGCTGGTTCGCCGCGGCCGAACAGCGCGGCCCATCGCTTCCGCGCGCCCAGGAGGCGTCAGGCGAGAGCCGCCTGGCCCGCGGCGATCTCGCGGGCGCCGCTGCCGCCTTCAATGAAGCGGCCCGCCGGGCCCCGAATTGGGCGGATCCGCTGAAAGGGCTTGGCGACGTTGCCACGCGCCACGCCGACTGGCGTAGGGCCGCGCACGCCTACGACAAGGCGCTCAAGATCACGCCTGCCTGGCTGGACTTGAAGCGGGCTCGCGAACAAGCGGCCTCGCACCTGCGGTAGGTCGTTTTCCCCTTTGCGGCGATCCGCGGCGTTCGCTTTGGCCTGGTATCGCTCCAGCGAGCTGGCGCGTCGCATCGCCACCGTGCCGGGGGGTAGGTCTGCTCGGGGCCACCGCCCTGGCTGCGACAGTCACCGATCCCACCCAGTTTAAGTCTGGCCGGCAGTTTGCCGCCTGGCTTGGGCTGACGCCTTTGCAAAACTCCAGCGGCGGCAAGGAGCGCCTTGGGCGGATCTCCAAGATGGGCGACCAGTACCTGCGCAGGCTGCTGATCGTCGGGATGACCTCGCTGGTGCGGCGCAATCTGCATCGGCCCGACGCGGCCGACCCGCGGATCACCGCACTGCTCGCCCGCAAGCCCATCCGTGTGGCGACGGTCGCCATGGCCAACCATGCGGCCCGGGCGATCTGGGCCATCATGGTGCGCGGCGAGGT
>NZ_DATAPY010000161.1:0-27294 GCF_036264965.1 Phenylobacterium sp. | reverse complement strand
GCGCAACGCTCGGGCGTCCGCTTCACGGCGATCTCTTCCAAGCTGACCGCCGGCGAGGTCGAGTACATCGTGAAGGATTGCGGGGCGAAGGCGCTCATCGCGGGCGTCGCGGTGGCTGACGTCGCACTTGCGCTCGCCCCGCTGATCCCTGGCGTGAAACTCTACATGGTCGACGGCGCCGCGGGTCCGTTCGAGAGCTTCGAGACGGCGCGTTCGAGATTCCCGACGAGTCCGATCGCTGACGAATCAGCGGGCGGCCCGATGCTCTATTCGTCCGGCACCACCGGCCGCCCCAAGGGCGTACGGTCCGCGAACGCGGCGCAGCGGCAGCCGATCGGGGCGGCCAACGGGATCGCGAGCCTGGGGCAAGCGCTCTACGGCTGGACGTCGGAGTCGATCTATCTTTCGCCGGCTCCGCTGTACCACGCCGCCCCTCTCGGCTGGTCGATGGCCATGCAGGCGCTTGGCGGGACGGTGATCCTGATGGAGCGCTTCGACGCCGAGGACGCATTGCGCTTCATCGAGCAGTACAAGGTGACCTCCGCCCAGTGGGTGCCGACCCATTTCGTGCGTATGCTGAAGCTGCCGCCGGAGGCGCGCACCCGCTACGACCTATCGTCGCTGAAGGCGGTGTTCCACGCCGCCGCGCCCTGCCCGGTCCCGGTCAAGGAGCAGATGATCGCCTGGTGGGGCCCGATCGTGCACGAGTACTACGCCGGCACCGAGGGCAACGGCTTCTGCATCATCAACGCCACAGAATGGCTGGCGCACAAGGGCTCGGTCGGCCGCGGCCTGACCGCGGCGGTGAAGATCTGCGACGAGGACGGCGAGCCCCTGCCGCCGCGCACCGAGGGCCTGGTCTATTTCGAGGGTGGCGGCCAGTTCGAGTATCACGGCGACCCGGCCAAGACCGCCGAGAGCCGCAACAAGCACGGCTGGACGACGCTGGGCGACGTGGGCTGGCTGGACGAGGAGGGCTACCTCTACCTCACCGACCGCAAGAGCTTCATGATCATCTCCGGCGGGGTGAACATCTACCCGCAGGAACTCGAAAACGTGCTGATCGGCCACCCCAAAGTCGCCGACGCCGCCGTGGTCGGGGCGCCCGACGAGGAGATGGGCGAGAAGGTCGTCGCCGTGATCCAGCCCATGGACTGGGCCGACGCCGGCGATGAGCTGCGCGCCGAGCTAATGGCCTATGCTCGCGAACACCTCAGCCACGTGAAGAGCCCGCGCGTCATCGATTTCATGGCCGAGCTGCCCCGCCACGCCACCGGCAAGCTCTACAAGCGCCTGATCCGCGACGCCTACTGGGCCAAGGACGGCGCGCGCATCGCCTAATTCGGCGCGGGGCCGATCGCGCGGGGCAGTTCGCGCACCTCGATGACGCCGCCGGCCTCATAGACCGGGTTGCCGACCAGCAGCGCCTGGGCGGCCGCCATGTCGGCGACCTCGATCCGCACATAGCCCACGATGTGATGGCTGATGGGCGGCGGCGCGCCGTCCTTGTGCAGGCACACCCCGCGTCCGATCGCCGAGCCGCCGCGAAGGACGCCCTTCGCGTTCAGCCCGTCGATATAGGCCTGCCAAACCACCGGATCGGCCGGCTCGGCTTCGTGCATCAGGTAGATGAAGTCGGCCATCAGCGTCTCCCATGCGGCTTGCCCGCGCGCGACGGGATGCTAGACCCGTCCCAGCTAAGCCAATCAAGAGGAAGCAGACAGATGAACCCGGTTGAGATCAAAGACCTGCCCGGCCTGATCGGCACGGAAGTGGGCGTTTCGGACTGGCTGCTTGTCGACCAGGACCGGGTCAACAAATTCGCCGACGCCACCGGCGACCACCAGTGGATCCACGTCGATGTCGAGCGCGCCACCCGCGAGATCGGCGGCCCCATCGCCCACGGCTACCTGACGCTGTCGCTGATCCCGTTCCTGGGCCAAGGCATGCTGCCGGTGAAGGGCGTCAGCCGCGGCATCAACTATGGCTCGGACAAGGTGCGCTTCATCAACATGGTCCGCGTCGGCAAGCGCGTGCGCATGCGCCAGAAACTGGTCGGCGTCGAGCCCAAGGCCGGCGGCATGCAGCTGAAGAACGAATGCACCATCGAGATCGAAGGCGAGGAAAAACCCGCCTGCATCGCCGAGACGATTTCGATCATCTACGCGGGCTGAGGCGCAACCAAGTTCTCCGGCAGCGCTGAAACTCATCTCATCGCCAGCCGTTGCTGCCCTACGTCACGGGACATCAGACCCGTTGGCGACAGCATTTGCCCATGGGCAGGAGAACATCATGCTTCGGACTACAATCATTGCATCGCTGCTCGTATCGAGCGCCATAGGCCTCGCGATCGCGACGCCGGCGGCGGCCGGCACCACTGAACGCGCCCGCGAAGCCATCGCCGCCGCGGAGGCCAAGATCCACACGGCCGAGTCCCTCGGGGCCTACGGCGACGCGCCACGCAACATCGCCGAGGCGCGCGCCGCCCTGGCGGCCGCGCAGCGGGACTTCGATAACGACCATCGGGACCGGGCCATCGAGGACGGCGTCCGCGCCCAGGGCCTGGCCGACGCCGCGATCGGCATCTCCCAGCAGCACAAGAACGACGCCCTGGCCTCGGCGCACGAAGCCCAGCGCGCCACGGTCGACGCGGCCCGCGACCAGGTCGCCGCCGCCCGAGGCCAGGCAGCCTCGGCTCAGGACCAGGCGGTCAGCGCCCAGCAACAGGCCGCCACGGCCCAGCAGCAAGCCGAGGCCGCCAACGCCCGCGCCGATGCGGCGGAACAATCGGCGGCCGCTTCGGCGGCTGAAGCGGCGGCCGCGCGCAACGCCGCGGCGATAGCCGCCGCCACGCCGCCGCCGGCGCCGCAAGTCGAGACCACGACCACCACCACCAAGCCGGCGCATCGTACGACGCATACGACCGTGACCCGTCGCACCACGACGACCGGGGTGACGTCGACGCCTTCGGATCAGGTCACCACGACGACCAAGGTGACCCCGCAGTAGCGAGGTCACAGATACGGATGCGACTGCGCGCCGCCCGCTCGCGGGCGGCGCGTCAGCATGGAGCCGGTTGGCTGAAGCCTATTCGGGCCGCGCGGCTTCCTCAGCGGAAGCCGCCTTGGCGCCGGAGATCGCGCCCTCGTTCGCCGCGACCTCGGTCACCGGCGCGCCCGGGTCCCTGATCAGGGCGATGGTCTCGCGGATGAACCGCGCGTTAGTGACGATGCCGATGTCCAGCCGCTCGCTGTTCAGCTCGACCTGCTGGGTCAAGAGGCCGGCGATGAACTCCACGTCCTGGCCGCCCTGGCCCGCGTCGTTCACCGCGTGGCGCGAGGGGCCGCTCATGAACACCGGGCCGCCGGAGTTGCCGGGGAACACCGAGAAGTCGAGCAGGAAGGTCGGGAAGATCTTGGCCGGCGCGATCGGATAGGAGGCCACGCGGCCGGCGCGCAGGATCGGGAAGCCCGCCGAATTGGCCGCCAGCCCCCGTGGGAAGCCCAGCGTCATCATCTGGTCGCCCGCGCCCACGGCATATTTGGTGAAGGTGTCGTCCGCCGCCAGGTAGTCCTCGGGGATCGCGGCCTTGGCGAAGGCCTCCGGCGCGATGATGGCGATCGCCGCCACGTCGCGGGTCGGGTGGTGCGTCCACAGGGCGTGGCCCTGACCGTCGCGGATCTTCAGCGACTGGGGCGAATAGCTCCAGCTGCCGTCGGCGTTGGCGATGCGGTAGCCCACCCGGGCGTTGGCGCCAGGCATCTTGTCGAACACGTGATTGGCGGTGACCAGGATGGTGTGCGGCTTGCCGTCCGCCGTGGTCTCGGTGATCAGGAACCCGGTGCCGACGGTGCGCGTGCCGTCCCCGAGGGGCTGCTCGAGTTGGACGGTCGCCTGCATCATCTGGGCCGAGAGGTCCATCATCATTGGGAAGCTATCCCCGAAACCTTTAAGATGCCCTTCGCGTCTGTGCGCGATCTCGATATTCACACTGAATCAGATGACGGCCTTTCCGCCAAGGCGCCACGGCGTCGCGGCCTGGCTTTAGGCGCAAGGCGCCCGGCCCTTGAGCGTCGACGCGCGGCGCCGCATCTAGCGGGGCATGAGTACGCCCACGCCGCCGAAGGCCCCGAAGATCCCCAAGCGCATCGAACAGCTCGGCCGCGTCCGGGTCGACGATTACGCCTGGATGAAGGACGACAACTGGCAGCAGGTCCTGCGCGACCCCAAGACCCTGCGCGCCGACGTCCGCCAGCATCTCAACGCCGAGAACGCCTATACCAAGGTCCTGCTCGCCCCCACCGAAGCCCTGCAGGCGCAGATGTTCGCCGAGATGAAGGGGCGGATCAAAGAGGACGACAGCTCCGTCCCCTCGCCCGACGGCCCGTGGGACTACTACGTCCGCTATGAGCTGGGCGCCCAGCATCCGGCGCACGCGCGCCGGCCCAATAGCAAAGATCGGGGCGGGTCCAGCGCTGGCGAACAGGTGCTGCTGGACGAGGAAGCGCTCTCCAAGGACAAGCCCTTCTTCCAGGTCGGCGCCGCCAGCCACAGCCCCGACCACGCGCTCTACGCCTGGGCCGCCGACGAGCAGGGCTCGGAGTACTTCACGATCCGCGTCACCGACCTGGCGACCGGCGAGACCCTCGGCGAGCCCGCCGAGAGCGCCTACGGCTCCCTGGTCTTCTCGCCGGACAGCCAATGGCTGTTCTGGATCTGGCGCGACGAGAACGCGCGGCCCGCCAAGGTCTTCCGCCGCCCGGCCCGCGGCGGCCCCGACGTCCTGGTCTACGAGGAAGCCGACGACGGCATGTTCCTAGGGCTCGGCCTCACCTCCGACGACAGCCACGTCCTGATCGGCGTCGGCAACCAGGAGACCAGCGAGTCCTGGCTGATCCCGGCGTCCGACCCCACCGCCGCGCCCGTGGTGATCGCGCCGCGCCAGGTGGGCGTGAAGTACAGTCCCGACCACTGGACCGACCGCTGGGTGATCCACACCAACGCCGACGACGCCATCGACTTCAAGCTGATGACCAGCACCGCGGCGGTCCCGGCCAAGGCGACCTGGGCCGAGTGGATCGCCCACCAGCGCGGCCGCTACATCACCGGCTTCGCGGCCTACGCCGGCCATCTGGTCCGCGCCGAGCGGGTGGACGCCCTGGACCGCCTGGTGGTCACCGCCCGGGACGGCTCAGAACATGAGATCGCCTTCGACGAAGAGGCCTACGCGCTGCATCTCGAGGACGGCTACGAGTACGAGACGACGACCACCCGCTTCGTCTACCAGTCGCCGACCACGCCCCGGCAGACCTACGACTACGACCTGGCCAGCCGCGAGCGCACCCTGCGAAAGACCCAGGAGATCCCCTCCGGCCACGACCCCAGCCGCTATGTGGCCAGGCGCCTCTACGCCCCGGCGCCCGACGGCCAGCAGGTCCCGATCACCGTCCTTATGCTGAGGGACACGCCCCTCGACGGCTCCGCCCCGCTCCTGCTCTACGGCTACGGCTCCTACGGCATCGCCATGGATCCCAGCTTCTCGATCCGCAACCTGAGCCTGGTGGACCGCGGCTGGATCTGGGCCACCGCCCACGTCCGCGGCGGCTCCGACAAGGGCTGGGGATGGTTCCTGGACGGCCGCAAGGAGAAGAAGCCCAACACGTTCAGCGATTTCATCGCCTGCGCCGAACACATGATCGACGCCGGCTACGCGACGAAGGGCCGGATCGCGGCCTACGGCGGCTCGGCCGGCGGCATGCTGATGGGCGCGATCGCCAACCTGCGGCCCGAGCTCTGGGGCGCGATCATCGCCGCGGTGCCCTTCGTCGACGTGCTCAACACCATGAGCGACACCACGCTGCCGCTCACCCCGCCGGAGTGGCCCGAGTGGGGCAACCCGCTGGAGGACGCCGCCGCCTACGACCTGATCGCCTCCTACAGCCCTTACGATCAGGTCTCCGCCCAGGCCTATCCGCCGGTCCTGGCCACCGGCGGCCTTTCCGATCCGCGCGTCACCTACTGGGAGCCGGAGAAGTGGATCGCCAAGCTGCGTGAATTCTCGGCGGGCGATGCGCCGATGATGCTCAAGATCAACATGGAGGCCGGCCACGGCGGCGCCTCCGGCCGGTTCGACTTCCTGAAGGAGATCGCCCTCGACTACGCCTTCGCCGTCTGGGCGCTGGAGAAGGGCTGGGAAAAGGCATGATCGGTCAGGCTGCTCAAAACCTCCCCCGCGAAGCGGGCGGAGGGGGACCACGAAGTGGTGGAGGGGGCGCTGCCGGCGCACCGAGCCTGGCGCACGGCCCCAGCACCCCCTCCGTCACCTTCGGTGACACCTCCCCCGTTCGCTGCCGCTCTCGGGGGAGGTTTTCGCTATGATCGTCCGGGACGCCACGGAGGCCGACGCCCCGGCCCTGGCCGCCATCTACGGCGACGCCGTGCTGCATGGCTTCGGCACCTTCGAGGAAGACGCGCCGTCGGCCGCCGACATGGACGCCCGCCGCCGCGCCGTGCAGACCCAGGGCATGCCCTATCTGGTGGCCGAGCTGGACGGCCAGGTGCTGGGCTTCGCCTACGCCGGCCCGTTCCGCCCGCGCGCCGCCTATCGCTACACCCTGGAGGACAGCGTCTATGTCTCGCCCGACGCCAAGGGCGAGGGTGTCGGCCGCGCGGTGCTGTCGGCGGTGATCGCGGCCTGCGAGGCGCTCGGCATCCGCCAGCTGATGGCGGTGATCGGCGACAGCGAAAACGCCGGCTCCATCGGCCTGCACAAGTCCCTGGGCTTCGAGGAGACCGGCGTCGGCCGCAGCGTCGGCTTCAAGCACGGCCGCTGGGTCGACATCGTCCACATGCAAAAACCGCTGAACGGCGGCGACAGCCTCGCCCCCGACGGCGGCGGCGTGACGCTCACCGGCCACTGAGGATCGATCCGGACGGCCGCGATTGAACGCGCCGCGGCGGCCGGTCTTAGACGTCAGGGGAGATTGGCTGGGGCCGCGCGTTCTCGTATATACAAAAATCATTTGCCACGTTATGTTTTTGTATATACAAATACACCGTGGTCATCGAGTTCGACAGCGACAAAGATAAGGCGAACCTCCTCAAGCACAGCGTCTCGCTTGCCCGCGCCGCCGAACTCGTCGTTTTGGCTCGGGTGCAGGATGATCGCTTCGTCGAGCCGCGCTTCCGGGCGTACGGCCTGATCGATGGCGCGGCCTACTGCCTCGCCTATACCCTGCGCGACGGCAACGTCCGCGCCATCAGCCCGCGCCGGGCTCACGTCAAGGAGATGCGGCGCCACGTGTAACGACTGCCCTGGGCTTCGCCAGAGCCCTTGTAACCGAAGAGGAGCGCCGCCCATGTCCCCTGCAGGACGCAAGCAGCCCGTCGATCTCGACGACAACGACAACCCCGAATGGACCGCGGCCGACTTCGCGCGCGCCGTTGGACCCGAGGGCCTATCGGCCGCAGAGCTTGCGGCCTTCCCGAACACCCAGGTCAACCGCGGCGGGCGTCCGCGGAAGGATAGGCCCAAGGCGGGCGTGAGCCTGCGCCTGGACCCTGAGGTGCTCGACCACCTGCGAGGCTCCGGCTCCGGGTGGCAGACGCGGGTGAACGACGCGCTGGCCGGTCTGATCAAGTCGGGGAAGCTGTAGGTGCGCCTGACGACCCGCGGCGGTGAGCCGCTAGGTCTCTGAAAGCATTTGGCTGGGGAACTAGGACTCGAACCTAGAACGACGGTACCAAAAACCGCTGTGTTACCATTACACCATTCCCCAGCAGGAATGGCCGCGAGGGGTCGCCTCGCGGAGGCGTCGAGATAGCGCAGGAGACCCTGCGATGCAACGCCTGGCGAACCCCAGGCAAAGCCAGCCTTTCGCCGCCTTGCGGGGCTCCAACCCCTCCTCTATAAGGCGCCCTCCAAATCGGAGTGTGGCTCAGTCTGGTAGAGCACCGCGTTCGGGACGCGGGGGTCGCAGGTTCAAATCCTGCCACTCCGACCATTCTTCCTCCCGCCCAGGCGGCAGGGGGTCTTTTCCCGACAATTCGCCAGAGACGTCCGCCGGTTAGCCGCCGGCGCGCCGGCGTCAGTCCTCCTGGATCCGGCTCCGGTCGCGGGTCTCCGGCATGCGCAGGTAGACGGCCAGCGAGACGCCGATCATCACTGTCACATAGATATAGAAGCCGCTCTCCAAGCCGCGGCTCTTGAACCACAACGCGACATATTCCGCCGTCCCGCCGAACAGGGCGTTGGCGATGGCGTAGGGCAGCGAGACGCCCAGCGCGCGGATATGGGCCGGGAACAGCTCGGCTTTGACCACCGCGTTGATCGCCGTGTAGCCGGTGACGATCAGCAGGCCACCCAGCACCAGCAGGAAGGCCAGGAAGCTGCTCGACACGGTCTCCAGCGATTTGAAGATCACCCAGGTGAGCGCGACGCCGCCAATCCCGAAGCCCACCAGCAGGGGCTTGCGCCCGACCCGGTCGGACAGCGCCCCGGCCACCGGCTGCGCCAGCATGTAGACCAGGAGCGCCGCGGTGGTGATCTCGGTGGCCGACTCGCGGCTGAAGCCGGAGGTGTTGACCAGGAACTTCTGCATGTAGGTCGAGTAGGCATAGAAGGCGAGCGTGCCGCCGGCGGTCATCGCCGCCACCGTCGCGGCCTCCCGCGGGTGTTCGCGCAGCAGCAGCCAGCCGCTGGACGCCGGCCCGCCTTTCTTCTGGGCGACCTTGAAACTGGCGGTCTCCGTCAGGCCGCGGCGCAGGTAGAAGACCGCGATCGCCAGCACCCCGCCGATGGCGAAGGGAATACGCCAGCCCCAGGCCTCCAGGTCCTTGACCGGCAGGACGCCCTGCAGGAGCAGCAGCACGCTGAGCGCGATCAGCTGGCCGCTGATCAGGGTGACGTACTGGAAGCTGGAATAGAACCCGCGGTGGCGGCGGCCCGCCATCTCGGAGAGGTAAGTCGCCGAGGCGCCGTATTCGCCGCCCACCGACAGCCCCTGCATCAGCCGCGCGACCACCAGCAGGGCCGGCGCGGCGACGCCGATGCGGCTGTAACCCGGCGTCACGGCGATCAACAGCGAGCCGGCGCACATCAGCGTCACCGAGACCACCAACCCGGCTTTACGGCCTCGCCGGTCGGCATAGACGCCCATGATCCAGGCGCCGATCGGGCGCATGATGAAGCCCACCGCGAACACCGCCGCCGCGCTCAGCAGCTGGGCCGTCGGGTCGTCGGACGGGAAGAAGACCGGCGCGAAATAGAGGGTGAAGGCCGAGTAGACGTACCAGTCGTACCACTCGACGAGGTTGCCGGCGGACCCGCCGATGATCGACCTCAGCCGCTGGCCGCGGCCGGGCGCGACGTCGCCGCGAACATCCCCAACGCTCAACTGCAAACCCGCGTCCCCCGCCTGTCGCCTACTCAAAAAACGATCAGCGGACAAAAATCCACCATCCGCCGCGGACCGTCACCGGATTGTCGTGCGGTTGCTGGACAAGCCGTTTGAACTGTGGATCGCTCGACGGCCAGAACAGGGGCCAGACCCCTGAACGGGGGGATCCGGCGATGGACGAGCTGGTCAGGCGTCTGGAATGGTTCAAGGCCGTGATCCTGCCGCAGGAAGGCGTGCTGAAAACACGGCTGCGCCGGCTGTGCCCGCCGGGCTTCGACGTCGAGAACCTGGTGGCCGAGAGCCTGGCGCGCGCCTACACGGCCACGGACATCGACCGCATCACCCATGGGCGCGGCTATCTGTTCGCGATCGCCCGGAACCTGCTGATCGACGCGGCGCGGCGCGACACAATCGTGTCGCTCGACTTCGTCGCCGACCTGGATAATTTGCGCGCCGCCGACAATACGACGGAAGCGGCGATCTCGGCGCGGGCCGAGCTGCGCTGGCTGCAGACGTTCGTCGACACCCTGCCGCCCCAGTGCCGGCGCGTGTTCCTGCTGCGGCGGGTGCACGACCTTTCTTTGGGCGAGATAGCGGCTGAGATGGCTCTGTCCGTTTCTACGGTGGAGAAGCATCTCGCCAAGGCGGTGATGCTTCTGGCCAGAGCCTTGGCCGAACGCGAGGAAAGCGGACTTGAGCGAACGACTCGCGACTCCGGAGGAACGGCAGGCGATCGACGCCGAGGCCTCGGCCTGCGTCGCTAGGCTGCAGGCCGAGCCGGGCGCCGCGGAGCGCCAGGCCGTCTACGACTGGATTGCCGCCGACCCACATCACGCCGTGGCCTTCGCCCGCGCCGAGGCGGCCTGGGAGATGTCGCAACGGCTGTGCGCCGACCCACCGGCGATCGGCGCGCTCCCCCGCGCCGGCGACGACGCGCTGGCGCTGCTGCTGTCGCGGCGCGGGTTGATGGGTGGATTGCTGGCCGCCTCGACCGCCGCCGTGGTGGCCACCGCGGCCTGGCGCTACGCGAAGGACGTCCAGCTCTACCGCACCCAGATCGGCGAGCGCCGCACCGTCGTCCTGAGCGATGGCTCGCGCGTGCAGCTGAACACCGGCTCGACCATCGAGGTGGCGATGACGGCCAAGGCGCGGAAGATCCGCCTGGTGCGCGGCGAGGCGCTGTTCGAAGTAGCCCACAACAAGGCCCGCCCCTTCCTGGTCGATGCCGGGACCGCCCAGCTCCGCGCGGTCGGCACGGCCTTCAATGTGCGGATCCGCGACGAGGTGGTCGAGCTGACCGTGACGGAGGGCGTCGTGGCGGTGACCTCGGGCGGACAGGCGATCCGCAGCTCCGGCGCCGCGCCGCACATCGCCGCCGGCGGCGGGGCGGTGATCCGGCCGGGCGCCGTGGCGCCGACCCAGCTCGACGAGGCCGAGATGCGCCAGCGCACCGCCTGGCGGGAGGGCGTCATCGAGTTGGACGGCGAGACGCTCGCCCAGGCCGTCGAGGAGTTCAACCGCTACCGCGGCGCGCCGATCATCCTGGGCGACGCGCGGCTCGCCAACATCCGGGTCGGCGGCCGCTTCGAGGTGGACGAGGCCGACAAGTTCCTGCTGGCGCTGGAGACCGGTTTCCCGATCCGCGCCATGCCCGCGTCGGACGGCAGCCTGCTGCTGGTCGCCAGGCCCTGATCCGCCCACCGACAAAATTTTCCACCGTAAGATAGCGGTTCGCGGAGCCCCCGCCCGTTCATCAGAACGACATATGTCGACTCTGGTGCAGGGGGCTTCCCAGACATGACGACCCACTTCCGGCGTGGCGCGTGGCGCCATCAGATGCTTTCCAGCGCCATCGCCATCGCTGCGGCGAGCGCCGCCCTTCCGGCCGCCGCCGCGGAGTCCACAGACTTCCACATCGCCGCCCAGCCGGTGCAGGGCGCCTTGAAGGCGCTGTCGGAACAGTCGGGCGAGCGCCTGCTCTATCCCTTCGACGAGGTCGCCGGCTTGCGCTCGCAGGCGGTGAGCGGACGCATGTCCACCCGCCAGGCGCTGGAGAAGATCATCGCCGGCACGCCGCTGAAGATCGCCATGATCCAGGACGGGGTGATCGCGCTCACCGGCCCGGCCCAGAGCGGCGGCCTGATCAAGACCAGCGCCGCCACCGGCGCCGCGCCCCTGTCGGTCGCCGCGGCCGCCACGCCCGCGGCCGCGACCGGCGACGCGACAGCCGCCGCCGCGCCCAAGGTCAGCGACGTGCAGGAACTGATCGTCACCGGCGTGCGCGGCGCGCCACGCACGGTGCTCGACAGCCCGACGCCGGTCGACGTCATCAGCAACAGCGAGCTTGAGAAGACCGGCCGCATCGGCGCCTTACAGGCGCTCTCGACCCTGGTGCCGTCGTTCAACCTGCCGGCGCGCGCCGGGGGCGGCACCGCGACCGTGATCGCCACCGGGGGCCTGCGCGGCCTCAATCCGGACCAGACGCTGATCCTGGTGAACGGCAAACGCCGTCACAAGACCGCGCTGATCAACGCCGTCTCCTCGCTCTACAACGGCTCGGTTCCCGCCGACCTGGACATGATCCCGACCTCGGCGATCGGCCGCATTGAGGTGCTGCGCGATGGCGCCGCGGCCCAGTACGGCTCCGACGCCATCGCCGGCGTCATCAACATCATCCTGAAGGACACCGAGGGCGGCTTCGTCTCCTCCAGCTATGGTGAGAACTTCGACCGCCACGACGGGCGCCTGATCCAGGTGCAGGGCGACTACGGGATGAAGTTCGGCCAGGACGGCTACCTGAACCTGTCGATCGCCACCAAGGAGCAGGACCTCTCCAACCGGGCGATCCCGGTGGACCCCTCGGTGCAGATCTATCCGAAGCTGGTGCCCTCGGGCCTGCCTGATCCGCGCGAGCTGACGGTCAACCGCCTGGTCACCCTCAACTACGGGGCCCTGCCGCAGGAGGGTGTGAACTTCGGCTGGAACGGACACTACGACCTGTCGGGCGGGGCGGAGGTCTATTCCTTCGGCACGCTCGGCCGCCGCCTCACCGACCTGCCCTTCACCTTCCGCGCGCCCAACAACGTCAACACCCTGCCGCAGATCTACCCCGAAGGCTTCCGGCCCGACCTGGTGATCCGCGAGATCGACTATGAGGCCGCCATCGGCATCCGCGGCGAGCGGAGCGGCTGGTCGTGGGACCTCTCGACCGATTTCGGCTCGAACCACGCCACCGAGAACACCTCGGACACCCTGAACGCCAGCCTCGGGCCGACGAGCCCCACCAGCTTCTACGTCGGCGCGCTGACCTCGACCGAGTGGGACACCTCGCTCGACCTGACCAAGGCCTACAAGCTCGCCAACGACGGTAACCTGCAGGTCTCGCTCGGCGCCCAGTACCGGCGCGAAACCTACCGGGTCGACCCCGGCGATCCCGCCAGCTACGCCGCCGGCCTCTATGTGATCCCGGCCGGCCAGCCGTTCGCCGGCCAACGTCCCGCCACCGAGGCCCAGGCGACGCCCGGCTTCCAGCCCGGCGACGCCTCGGACTCCCACCGCGGCAGCTACGCCGCCTATGGCGAGCTGGACTGGACCCCTATCAAGCGTTTGGACCTGGGGGTCGCGGCCCGCTACGAGGACTATGACGACGGCTCGGGCGACACCCTGGTGGGCAAGGGCAACGGCCGCTTCGAGCTGACCGACTGGCTGGCGATCCGCGGGGCGGTGTCCACCGGCTTCCGCGCCCCGGGCCTGGCCCAGGAGCACTACGCAGCCTCCTCCAGCCAGTTCCGCCTGGTGAACAATGTCCTGGACCTGCTGCTGATCAAGACCCTGCCTGTGGGCTCGCCTTCGGCGATCGCCCTCGGCGCCAAGCCGCTGCAGCCGGAGACCTCGACCAACTACAGCGTCGGCCTGACCTTCGACCCGGTGTCGTCGCTGGCCATCACGCTGGACGCCTACCGCATCGACATCGACAAGCGGATCGCCATCACCAGCACGCTCACCGGCACGGCGGTCAGCAACATCCTGATCGCCCATGGCCTGTCGGGCGACCTGTCGGCCCAGTACTACACCAACGCCATCAACACCGAGACCAACGGCGTCGACCTGGTGGCCACCTGGCGCCACGACCTCGGCGATTGGGGCGCGCTGCGCACCAGCCTCGGCTACAACTACAACAAGACCAAGATCACCGGCATCATCCCCAACCCGCCGGAACTGAGCGCGCTGGGCCCGACCTTCGTGCTCTTCGACCGGGCCAGCCAGAGCAATCTGACCACCGCCTTCCCGAAGGACAAGATCGCCCTGGAGGTGAACTGGACCTGGGGGAACTGGTCGGTGAACGCCCGCGACACGCGGTTCGGGACCTACACCATCCTGCAGGACAACCCGACCCAGGACCGCTCGTTCGGGGCCAAGTGGATCGCCGACCTGGAGGTGGCCTACAAGCTGCCGCACGACGTGACGCTGGCCGTGGGCGCCAACAACCTGTTCAACGTCTATCCGGACGCCAACGGCATCTTCAACGCGACGACGGGTTCGGGACAGTATCCCGGCACCTCGCCTATGGGGTTCACCGGCGGCTCCTACTACGGCCGCATCCAGTGGAATTTCTGATCCGGCCGGGAGCCAAGCGTAATGCGTAAACGGACCTTCCTCGGCGCCTCGCTGTTCTTAGGCCTCGGCGGCCTGCCCGCGGTCCTGGCCGGTGCGGCCGACGCCACGACCGCCAAGACCAAGGCCAAGACCGTCCACGGCCGCGGCGAGATCCTCTGGGACACTTATGGCGTGCCCCACGTCTACGGCAAGGACGAGGCCTCGGTGTTCCACGGCTTCGGCTACGCCCAGGCCCAGAACCACGGCGACATCGTCGTCCACCTGTACGGCGAGGCCCGCGGCCGCGCCGCGGAATACTGGGGGCCGCAGTTCGCGGCCTCCGACCGCTGGATGCTCTCCAACGACGTGCCGGCCCGCGCGCTCGCCTGGTACAAGGCCTCCACGCCTCAGTTCCGCAAGGACCTCGACGCCTTCGCCGAAGGGATCAACGCCTACAACGCCGCCAACCCGGGCAAGATCGATCCGAAGATCGCCGTGGTGCTGCCGGTCAGCGGCGTCGACGTCATGGCCCACGCGCACCGGCTGATGAACTTCATCTACGTCGCCCCCATGGAGCGGACCATGGGCGCCCCTGTGCCCGGGGCCGGCAACAACGGCTCCAACGCCTGGGCCGTGGCGCCGTCCCGCTCGGCCAGCGGGAACACCATGCTGCTGGCCAATCCGCACCTGCCCTGGCCGACCAGCTACTTCACCTATTTCGAGGCCGACCTGAACGGGCCAGGCATCAAGATGTACGGCGCGACCCAGGTGGGCCTGCCGGTGCTGCGCTTCTGCTTCAACGACCACATGGGCTTCACCAACACCGTCAACTCCATGCTGGGCGCCACCAACTACGAGCTGAAGCTCTCGGGCGGCGGCTATCTGTTCGACGGCAAGGTGCTGCCGTTCAAGACCCGGACCACCAGCTTCAAGATCAGACAGCCCGACGGCTCCCTGAAGACCGAGAGCCTGGAAATCCGCGAGTCGGTGCACGGCCCGGTCTTCACCCGCGCCGACGGAAAGACGCTGGCCCTGCGCGTCGCCGGCCTCGACCGGCCCGACGGCCTCAAGCAGTACTGGGACATGGGGATGTCGAAGTCCTTCGCGGAGTTCGAGGCGACCCTGAGGCGGCTGCAGGTGCCGACCTTCAACATCGTCTACGCCGACAAGGCCGGCCACATCCAGTACATGGACAATGGCATCCTGCCGAAGCATCCCAAGGGCGACCTGGCGTTCTGGCGCGGCGACGTGCCGGGCGACACCTCCGAGACGCTCTGGACCGAGGTCCACAGCTACGAGGACCTGCCTAAGGTCATCGATCCGCCCACCGGCTGGATCCAGAACACCAACGATCCGCCCTGGGTCGCCACCTATCCGCAGGTCATCCACTACGAGACCTATCCGCCCTACGTCGCGCCGCCCGGGCCGGAATCCCTGCGCTCGCAGCAGTCGGCGCACCTGCTCGCCGACTATAAGAAGCTGAGCTACGACGACTTCGTCGCCCACAAGCTGTCGACGCACACCCTGATGGCCGACCGCGTCCTGCCGGATCTGGTGGCGGCCGCGCAAGGGGACCCCGATCCGGAGGTCCAGGCGGCGGTGAACCTGCTCAAGGCCTGGGACCGCGAGACCGTCGCCGACAGCAAGGCCGCCCTGCTGTTCGAGACCTGGGCCAACCTCTTCTCGCCCAACAACTTCACCAGCCTCGCCAACTACAAGGTGAAGTGGCTGGCCGCCGATCCCATCGGCACGCCCAAGGGCGTCGCCGATCCGGCCAAGGCGGTGGCGATGCTGAAGGCCGCCATCGTCGAGATGAAGCAGAAGTACGGCGCCATCGACCGGCCGTTCGGCGAGGTCTCGCGCTTCGCCATCGACAAGGTCGACCTGCCCGGCAACGGCGGCTTCGGCAACACCGGCATCTTCCGCACCATCACCTGGGGTCCGCTCAAGGACGGCAAGCGCATCCCGGTGCACGGCGAGACCTGGGTGTCGCTGGTGGAGTTCTCCACGCCGATCAAGGCCAAGGGGCTGATGAGCTACGGCAACGCCAGCCAGCCGGGCTCGCCGCACCGCGCCGACCAGCTGAAACACCTGTCCGACAAGACCCTGCGCACGCTCTGGTTCACCCGCGCGCAGGTCGAACAACACCTCGAAGGCCGCACGGCCCTCTAAAGGAGATAAAGATGATCCGCCGCACCGCGCTTATCGGCCTCGCTGCCGCCTGCATCCTCGCCGCCGCCCCGGCCCTCGCCGCCAGCCCGCACGATGGCGACTGGACGGCCGTCGTCTCCAAGGCGCCGGGCAGCACCATCCCCGAGGGCTTCAAGCTGACCATCAACTTCAAGTTCGGCGACAACCACCTCGTCTATCATTCGGCGAACACCACCAACGCGGCCAAGCCCTACATCAGCGACCACGAGACGACGCTGGACGGCAAGGTGTCGCCGTTCCCGAACCAGGAGCGCTTCAACCAGGTGTCTGTGACGCAGACCGATCCGGATAACCTGCAGATCCTGAAGATGAAGGACGGCGACGTCATCGCCGGCGAGTTCTGGACCTTCAGCAAGGACGGCAAGACCGCCGTGCGCCGCGGCATCGGCAAGAACCCCGACGGCAAGTCCCACGCCTACCAGGAGCACTTCGTCCACAAGTAGGGCGCGGGCCGGTCAGTCGGACGGCTTCGGAAATCCGAGGCCGCACACGAAGGTCGCCCGGACGCGCCCGCCGCGGAAGAATTCGGACGAAACCGCCTGCGGATCGAAGTCGGTGAGCGGCGAGGCCTCCAGGCCGAGGGTCCGGGCGGCGACGATCAGATAGGCGCCCTGCAGCGTCCCGTTGCGGATCGCCGTCTGCCGCACGACCTCGGGGCGGTCGAAGCAGGACGGGGCGCCGGCGACGTGCGGCAGGAAATCGACCAGCTGTTCGGCGAAGTCGACGTCATAGCCGACGATGCCAAAAGCCGGCGTCTTAGCGCCCGCGCCCCGGCCGAGATAGGGCGCGAGCCGCGCCTTGGCCTCGCGGCTGGTCAGGAACAGCACCTGGGTCGGCGAGGCGTCGACCATGCTGGGCCCGACGCTCAGCAGCGCATGCAGCTGCTCCAGCGTATCGCGTGGGATCGGCGTCCCGGCCCACCTCGGCCGGGCCCGCGCGGCGTGAAGGATCTGTCCGAGTGGCGGCGTCTCGGCGCGACGCTGCGGCGGTTTTAGGTGTGAGAGAGTTCCCATAGCCATCCTCGCGCCCTGTGATCCGCTTCATCACCTACTTGTTCAGTAGGAATTACAACGCAGATTCTCTTGAGGACGTGATAGCCGCGCCGCGTCCCGGGGGCTGGACGAAGCACGTGCGTCTACTTACATATCGATCAGTATGGAAACGGAAATCCTCACAGCCCACCGCGGGCGGCCCCGCGAGTTCTGCGTCGACAACGCGCTGGCCGCGGCGCTGCGCGTGTTCTGGACCAAGGGCTATGAGGGCGCGTCCCTCACCGACCTGACCGAGGCCATGGGCATCACCCGGCCCAGCCTCTATGCCGCCTTCGGCAACAAGGAGTCGCTGTTCCGCAAGGCGCTGGACCTCTACGAGCGCGACAAGCTGGCCTATGTGGGCGCCGCGCTCGAGGCGCCCACTGCGCGCGGCGTCGCCGAACGGATGCTGGGGGGCGCGCTCGACCTCCAGCTCGGCTCCGACCCCAAGGGGTGCCTGGGGGTCATCAGCTCCGGACCCTGCGGATCCGAAGCCCAGTCCATCAAGGCCGAAGTGACGGCGCGCCAGGCGTCTTCGCACGCCGCCCTGCTGCGGCGCTTCGAACAGGCGAAGGCCGACGGCGATTTCCCCGAACATATCGATCCGGAGGGCCTGGTCCGCTATCTCACCGCGGTAGGCCAGGGCCTGTGCATCCAGGCTGGGAGCGGGGTGGCTCCGGAAGAGCTGCGTCGGATCGTCGACACCACCCTGGAGCTTTGGCCCGGCCGTTAAGGGTCTCCATCAGGGCCTGGAGTTTTTCTGTACCGAAAGGTATGGAACGTCCTTGACGCACTGCAACACGACCCCATATTCCATACTGAACGGTATGAATATTGGGGCCGCCGGACCACGGACGCCCCTTCGTTGTGGAGCGTCCCATGTCCCATCTCCTCTCCAAGAGCGCGGTCTCCCTGGCCGCCCTGATCCTCGCAGGCTGCGGCGCGGCGGCCCAGACCGCAGCGCCCGTGCAGCCGCCGCCCACCGTCAATGTCGCGGCTGTGGCGTTCCGGACCTTGCCGCAATGGGATGACTTCACGGGCCGGCTGGAAGCCGTCGACAGCGTTGCGCTCCGGCCCCGCGTGGCCGGCGAGATCACCGCTGTGGCCTTCGACGACGGCGCCCGGGTGCACAAGGGCCAACTGCTCTTCCAGATCGATCCGCGCCCGTTCGTGGCTGAGGTCGACCGGCTGGACGCCGAGACCGAGCGCGCCCGCGCCAAGGCCCAGCTGGCCGCCGCCGACGCCGACCGCGGCCAGCGCCTGCTCGACCAATCGGCGATCGCCAAGGAGGAGGCCGAGCGCCTGACCTCCGACGCGCGCTCCGCCAAGGCCGACCTCGGCGCCGCCGAGGCGGCCCTTCGCACCGCCCAGCTGAACCTCAGCTTCACCCGCGTGGTGTCGCCGATCGAGGGCCGGGTCTCCAAGGCGGTGATCACCCGCGGCAACCTGGTGACGCCTACGGACCTCCTGACCACCGTGGTCTCCGACGGGCCGATCTATGCGTCGTTCAACACCGACGAGCAGACCTATCTGAAGTACGCCAAGGCCCAGCGCGCTGGCGGCGGTCCGGTCTACATGGGCCTGATGACCGAGCCGGGCTTCCCGCACCAGGGCAAGCTGCACTTCCTCGACAACGCGGTGGACACCCACTCCGGCACGATCAGCGGCCGGGCGGTGTTCGACAACGCCGACGGCGCCTTCACCCCGGGCCTCTTCGCCCGGGTGCGGCTGGTCAGCCACGACGCGCAATCGGTGGCGCTGGCGCCTGAGCAGGCGCTGGGGACCGACCTCGGCAAGCGCTACGTTCTGGTCCTGGGCGCAGGCAATCACGTCCAGTACCGCCCGGTGACGCTCGGCCGCGCGGTCGGCGAATACCGCGTGATCCTGGCCGGCCTGCAGCCGGGCGAGAAGATCGTCACCAGCGGCCTGCAGAAGGTGAAGCCCGGCGATGTGGTCAACCCGCAGCTGATCGCCACGCCGATGAACACCGCCGAACTCGCCGCCCTGCAACCGACCGGCTGATCGACCGAACCTAAGCCGCACCTCCAGACCGGACGCGCCTTAAGCGGCGCGTCCGGAGCCTTCAACTCACCCTGATCGGCGCCCTGCCATGACCTTCTCCGACTTCTTCGTCAGCCGCCCGCGCTTCGCCGTGGTGCTCTCGATCATCATCTTCGTGGCCGGCCTGATCGCCCTGCCGATCCTGCCGATCGGCGAGTACCCCGAGGTGGTGCCGCCGACCGTCGTGGTGCGCACGGCCTTCGCCGGCGCCGACACCAGCGTCATCGCCGACACGGTCGCCGCGCCCCTGGAGCAGTCGATCAACGGCGTCGAGGGGATGCTCTACCAGTCGTCCCAGTCGACCCCCGACGGCGCCATGGCGCTGACGGTGACCTTCGCGCTCGGCACCGACCCGGACAAGGACCAGGTGCTGGTGCAGAACCGCGTCGCCCAGGTGCTCTCCAAGCTGCCGCAGGAAGTCCAGCGGATCGGCGTCACCACCACCAAGGCCTCCCCGACCCTGGTCGAGGTGGTGAACCTCACCTCCGACGACGCCCGCTACGACACCAGCTACCTGGCAAGCTACGCCCAGCTGCACATCAAGGACCCGCTGACCCGCGGCTATGGCGTGGGCGACGTGCAGATGTTCGGCCAGGGGCCCTACTCCATGCGCATCTGGCTGGACCCGGAAAAGCTCGCCTCGCGCAGCATGACCCCCGGCGACGTGGTCGCCGCGCTGCGCGAACAGAACGTCCAGGTCGCCGCCGGCCAGGTGGGCGCGCCGCCGGCGCCCGGCCAGGCCGATTTCCAGATCTCGGTGAACACCCAGGGCCGCCTCGAGACAGAACAGCAGTTCGGCGACATCATCATCCGCGCCGGGCCCAACGGCGAGATCAGCCACCTGCGCGACGTGGCCCGCATCGAGCTCGGCTCCGACAGCTACGCCCTGCGCGCCCTGCTCGACAACAAGCCGGCCATCGCCCTGCCGGTCTTCCAGCGTCCCGGCACCAACGCGCTGAAGATGGCCGACGACGTCAAGAAGACGATGGACAGCGTGGCCAAGGATTTCCCGCAGGGGATCCACTATCACATCGTCTACGACACCACCGGCTTCGTGCACGAGTCCATCAACGCGGTGGTGCACACCCTCTTCGAGGCCCTGATCCTCGTCGTGCTGGTGGTGATCCTCTTCCTGCAGAAGTGGCGCGCCTCGATCATCCCGCTGGCGGCCGTGCCGGTCAGCCTGGTGGGGACCCTGGCGGTCCTGCTAGCCCTGGGCTTCGGCCTCAATGCGCTGACCCTGTTCGGCCTGGTGCTGGCCATCGGCATCGTGGTCGACGACGCCATCGTGGTCGTCGAGAACGTCGAGCGGAACATCGCGCTCGGCCTCTCGCCCGTCGACGCCACCCGCAAGGCGATGCGCGAGGTCACCGGGCCGATCGTGTCGACGGCGCTGGTGCTGTGCGCGGTCTTCATCCCCACCGCCTTCATCACCGGCCTGACCGGTCAGTTCTACCGGCAGTTCGCGCTGACCATCGCCATCTCCACCGTGATCTCGGCGTTCAATTCCCTGACGCTGTCGCCGGCGCTCGCCGCAGTGCTGCTGCGCGCCCACAATGCGCCGAAGGACCGCTTCGAGCAGTTGATCGACCGCTCGTTCGCCTGGCTCTTCAAGCCCTTCAACCGCGCCTTCTCGGCCATGTCGCACTCCTACGTCGGCGGCGTCAGCCGGATGGTGGGGCGCAGCTCCATCGCCTTGGTGCTCTACGGCCTGCTGATCGGCCTGACGGTCTTCTCCTTCGCCAAGACCCCCGGCGGCTTCGTGCCGCAGCAGGACAAGCTCTACCTGGTGGGCATCGCCCAGCTGCCCGACGCGGCGTCCATCGACCGCACCGACGCGGTGATCCGCAAGATGAGCGCCATCGCGCTGAAGACGCCGGGCATCACCCACGCCGTGGGCTTCCCCGGCCTGTCGGTGAACGGCCTGGTCAACAGCCCGAACTCCGGCGCCCTCTTCATGCCGATGGAGGGCTTCGACAAGCGCAAGGGCAAAGGCCAATCCGTCGAGGCGCTCGCCGCGGAGCTGAACCAGAAGTTCGCCGCCATTCCCGACGCCACCATCGCCGTCTTCCCGCCGCCGCCCATCCAGGGCCTCGGCACCATCGGCGGCTTCCGGATGCAGATCGAGGACCGCGCGGGCCTCGGCTCCGACGCCCTCTATCAGGCGACGCAGCGGATCGTGGCGGCCGCGTCGAAGGACCCGGCGCTGGCCGGGGTCTTCTCCGGCTACCAGATCGGCGTGCCGAAGATCCGCGCCGACGTGGACCGCGAGAAGGCCCGCGCCCAGGGGGTCTCCCTGACCGACCTCTTCGAGACCATGCAGGTCTATCTGGGCTCGCTCTACGTCAACGACTTCAACCGCTTCGGCCGCACCTATCCGGTGACCGTCCAGGCGGACCAGCGCTTCCGGCTGCAGCCCGAGGACCTGCTGCGCCTGCAGACCCGCAACGGCGCGGGCCAGATGATCCCGCTGGGCGCCTTCGTCACCACCCATGAGACCACCGGGCCGGAACGCACCGCGCACTACAACGGCCTGCTCACCGCCGAGGTCAACGGCGGCCCCTCGCCCGGCCACTCGACCGGCGAGGCGCAGAAGGCGCTGGAGACCATCGCAGCGCGAGAACTGCCGGCCGGCATGGGCTTCGAATGGACCGAGCTGACCTACCAGCAGATCCTGGCGGGCAACACCGCGGTCCTGGTCTTCCCGATCTGCGTGCTGCTGGCCTTCCTGGTGCTGGTCGCGCAGTACGAGAGCTGGAGCCTGCCGCTGGTGGTCATCCTGATCGTGCCGATGTGCCTGCTCTGCGCGCTCACCGGCGTCTGGCTGACCCATGGCGACAACAACGTCTTCACCCAGATCGGGCTGATCGTGCTGGTGGGGCTGGCGTGCAAGAACGCCATCCTGATCGTCGAGTTCGCCCGCGAACGGGAGCATGAGGGCGAGAGCCTGATGCAGGCGATCCTCGACGCCTGCCGCCTGCGCCTGCGTCCGATCCTGATGACCTCGCTAGCCTTCATCATGGGGGTCTTCCCCCTGGCCGTGGCGACGGGCGCCGGCTCGGAGATGCGCCGCGCCATGGGAGTGGCGGTGTTCTCCGGGATGCTGGGCGTGACGCTGTTCGGCCTGGTCTTCACTCCGGTCTTCTATTGGACCATCCGCCGGCTGACCGGGGCGCACGGCGACTTCGGCAAGGCTCGCCGCCGCGCGGCGGCCGCGCAGGCTGAAGCCATTCCTGCCGCATCGACATCGAAAGTCTGAGTCGAGCCATGAACATCCTACGAACCCTCACCCTGTCGGCGTCGGCCCTAATCCTGGCCGCCTGCGCCGTCGGTCCGCACTATCATCCGACCACCCCGGCGCCGGTGGCGCTGACCACCCTCGACCCACACCTCACCGCCGCCGCGCAGCCCCCGCCGGCCGGCTGGTGGCGGGCGTTCGGCGACCCGGAGCTGGACAGCCTGGTCGACCGGGCGCTCGCCTCCAATCTCGACGTCCGCATCGCGGTCGACCGGGTGAAGGAAGCCCGCGCCCTGTTCCGCGACGCCGAGCTGGACTACCTCCCGCGCGTCACCACCGACGCGACCTACACCCGCAGCAAGGAACAGGCGCCGGGCTTCTCCAAAAGCCGTGTCGACATCAAACAGGCCGACATCGGCTTCGACGCCGCCTGGGAGATCGACCTCTTCGGCCGGGTCCGGCACCAGGTGGAATCCGCCCGCGCCGACGCCCAGGCCGCCCGCGCGGACTTAAGCTTCGCCCAGGTCACCGTCGCCGCCGAGGTGGCGCGGAACTATCTGGAGCTGCGCGGCGCCCAGACCCGCCGCGCCGTGGCCGAAGAGAATGCCCGCACCCAGCGCGACACCCTGCGCCTGACCGAGGTGCGCTATCAGGTCGGCCCCGGCGACCCAGTGGACGTGGAAAGCGCCCGGGCCCGCCTCAACGCCACCGAGGCGCAGATCCCGGCGCTACGCACCGCCGAGGCTCAGGCCGCCCATCGCCTGGCCGTGCTGATCGGCCAGCGCCCCGGCGTCCTGGACGCCGAACTCGCCGCGCCCGCGACCCCGGCCACCCAGACAGCCGGCCCGACCGCCATCCCGATCGGCGACGCCACCGACTTCCTGCGCCGGCGCCCCGACGTGCAGGCGGCCGAGCGGCGGCTGGCGGCGGAGACCGCGCGCACGGGCGTCGCCACCGCCGACCTCTTCCCGCGGGTCAGCGTCACCGGCTTCGTGGGCTTCCTCTCCGGCGACGTCTCCAGCCTGTTCAAGGGCGGTAGCCGCGCCTGGGCGGTCAGCCCGACGCTCACCTGGCCCGGCCTCGACATCGGCGGCGCCCACGCCCGCCTGCGGGCGCAACAGGCCCGCGGCGACGAGAGCCTGGCGCAATACGACCAGACCGTCCTGCGCGCCGTCGAGGACCTGCAAAACGCCCTGGTCTCCTATCGCGAACGCCAGGTGCAGGTGGTCAGCCTCAGCCAGCAGGTGGAGGCCTCGCGCCGCGCCGCCGACCTCGCCCACATCCGCTACCAGGAGGGCCACATCGACTTCCTGCGGGTGCTGGACGCCGAGCGCACCCGACTTGGCGCCGAGGACGATCTCGCCCAGGCCCAGACCGAGGCCAACGTCGACGTGGTGTCGATCTACAAGGCGCTCGGCGGCGACGTCACCCGGGTCGCGCAAGGCGTGGCGACCCAACCCTCGGCCAACAAGGCGCCGGGAGCTGCGGAGGCCGGATCGTGACCGCCCGCCGCCGCGCTGCGCAACCGACCCCATCGGCCTCGGAGCCCTCCTCCGCTCCGACGCCGTTCCGGCGCTCCGCCTCCCCCAGCCCGGAGCGCCGGGAACCTCTTGCCGTCCGCCTCTGGCTGGCGGCGGCCGCGGTGGTGATGCTGCTGTCGGCCTGTTCGCCCCACCACCGGCAACTGTTCGCCGACGCGCCCAGCCGTCCACTGCCGCAGGTGCTGGTGGTGGAGTCCGACGCCCTGGTGGTCGACGGCCGCCACGTGCGCCTGGCCAACGCCGCCGGTCCCCAGGCCGTACCGCACGCCGCCTGTTGGGCGGAGGCGGTGGCGGCGCATGAGGCGCGGGAGTCCGTCCGCGCCCTTGTCACCGGAGCGCAGGACGTCACCGTGACGCCCACTGGCGGCGTCGACGAGTACAATCGCGCCTGGGCGCACGTCAGCGTCGACGGCCTGGACCTCGGCCTGACCCTGCTGCAACGCGGCCTGGCCGCGCCGCGCAACGGTCACCCCTTCGACTGGTGCGCCCCGCTCAGCACCAGCATCAACCAGGGCCCGTCGATCAGCGCGCTCGCGACGCTGAACTGAGGCCGCAGGGAGGCCGCTTCTCTTGACGCCGTAACACCCTCAGTGCGGCCAAGTCTCGCCTGGGACGAACGGCGGCTGTCAGTCGCCTCTTCGGCGCCGAGGTCTGCGGCGGCCGAAATCGCCGTCGATCACCACCGCGCCTTCCGGCAGCGCCGAGGCCGTGCCGACGATCAGCCGCTCGAGATCGCCCGCCATGCGGTCCTGGAGTCCGGTCTCGGCGCGGAGCCTCGATCTGGTCTCGCTGACGATTGCATGGACCGCCGCCGAGTTGCGGCGACCTTCCCGGGAAAGGGCCTTCAAGGCCTCGTCCAGGGCCGTGTCGATGGCGTGATGGGTCTGCGGCGATGTCGCGGTCAAGCCTTGCAGCAAGGCCTCGCTGATCGCCACGGTGCTGCGCAGATCGACTTCGAGAGCCGCCAGACGCAGCTGCAGGGCGTCGGCCGCCGAGGGATGTGGATTGCTCATGGACAGGTCTCACACGTTGGGGATGAAGCCGATGATCAGTTCGCGGGCGGATCGGTGATGGGCGGCTTGGCCCATCGTCAGAACTCCGCCCAGTCGTCGTCGACAGCCGCGGCGCCGACGCCGGCGGCGACCCTGCGGGCCATCGCCCGCGCCGGCGACGGCGCGGCGCGGTCGCCGGCCCCCGCGGGCCGCGGCGCGGACCGGCTCACCGCCTTGCCCGCGGCGACCTTGAAGCGGGCGATCAGCGCCGACAGCTCGCTGGTCTCGCTCTTCAGCGCGTGGGTGGCGGCGGTCTGCTCCTCGACCATCGCGGCGTTCTGCTGCACCACCTGGTCCATCTGGTTGACCGCTGTGTTGACCTGCTGAAGCCCCGTGGCCTGCTCCTGGGCCGAGGCGGCGATATCCAGGACCAGGGTGTCGATCCTGGCCACCTGGGTGACGATCGACTGCAGCGCCCGGCCCGTGTCGCCCACCAGCGCGACGCCCTGCCCGACCTGCTGCGACGAGGACGAGATCAGGGTCTTGATCTCCTTGGCCGCTTCCGCGGAACGCTGGGCCAGCGCCCGCACCTCGGAGGCGACGACCGCAAAACCCTTTCCGGCGTCGCCGGCGCGCGCCGCCTCGACGCCCGCGTTCAGGGCCAGCAGGTTGGTCTGGAAGGCGATCTCGTCGATCACCCCGATGATCTGGCTGATCTGGCCGGAGGACTGTTCGATCTCGCCCATGGCCTGGACCGCCTGGGCCACGATCACGCCGGAGTGCTCGGCCTCGGCCTTGGCGGCGGTGACGACCTCGCTCGCATCCTTGGCGCCCGAGGCGGTCTTGCGCACCGTGGCGGTGATCTCGTCCAGGGCCGCGGCGGTCTCTTCGAGGCTGGCCGCCTGTTGCTCGGTGCGGCGCGACAGGTCGTCGGACGCCTGGCTAATCTCCTGGGCGCCCGCTCGGATGCCGCCGGTGTTGGCCGAGACGACCCGCATCGTCTCTTCCAGCTTCTCCATGGCGTCGTTGAAATCGCTGCGGAGCTTCTCGTACTCGGCAGCGAAGGCGGTGTTCAGGCGGAACATCAGATCGCCATCCGACAGCTTCGAGAGGCCGGTGGCGAGGGACTCGACCACCATCGCCTGCTGCTTGGCCGCCGCTTCGCGCTCCGCCTCGTTGCGGGCGCGCTCCTCTTCGGTCCTACGGCGCTGATCGGCCGCCTCGGCCTCCAGCCGCTGCTTCTCGATCGCCGCGTCCTTGAACACCTGCACGGTCTTGGCCATCGCGCCGACTTCGTCGCGCCGATCTTCGCCGGTGACAGCAACGCCGAGGTCGCCCCTGGCCAGGCTTTGCATGGTGTCGTTCAGGCCTTGCAAGGGGCGGGCGACCCAGGCGCGGATGGCGAAGAAAGCGCCGCCCACGACCAGGACGAGGCCGCCCAGGATCACGCCGTAGGTCGTCATGATCGCCCGACGGGTGGTCGCTGTCAGTTCGTCGCTGGCCTTGCTCGCGGCCTTGGTCATGGCGTCGACCTTGGCCGCGATAGCGGCCGCCTGCGGCGCGAATTTGGGTGCGCACTGCTGTTCATATGTTGGCAGGGTTTTCAGCACGTCCGCGGGCGATGTCGCCGCCTTGCCCAGTCGGATCGACGCCGCACAATCATTGTCGATGACCGCCAGACTCTGCGCCTTCAGCGCCTCGATGTCCGCGGCCTCGGACGGAGCGGCCTTCGCGGCCTGATCCATGAAGTCGACAATACTCGTTCGCGACGCGGCGATCTCGGCTTCCGCCTTGCGATTTGTCTCGTCGCTGGTGGCGATCATCAGATCACCGATGCTCGCGCGGGCGGCCTCTGTCGCCCGATTACCGCGCGCCAGGAGAGGCGTTGCCGCGTCAGTGTCGATGATGCTGCTGTAGGCCGCGTCGATCTTCTTGAGCTCGTTTGTGGCGTAGAACGCCACCCCGAGCACGAAGACGCCGAAAAGGGCGAGCACCGTCAGGAATTTTCCAATGATCGGAAGGTTCTTCATGTCACACTCCAGGGATCATAACGAGTTATTTCAGTTTGATCCCCGCCAACGCAGCCTAAGGTAAGCTTAAGAAGAGATTTGCTCGTTGCCTTATGCTTCCATGCGGATTAACAGATCATAAGTTCTGGAATCTTCTGTTTCAGCAATAAGTATAGTCGTACGCATGGTTACTATATCCATCGGACTACGTCTTAGG
>NZ_DATAPY010000160.1:0-16916 GCF_036264965.1 Phenylobacterium sp. | reverse complement strand
TCGACATAGGCCGCGAATGCCGCTTCACTGTCCTCGGTCCAGGGATCCATGCCCGCTGAGCTCCGCTGCTGGATGAATCACCAGCATAGCAAGCCGGACTGCTTCGCGAATCCCCCACCTTTTGTGACTCAGTAGTACTAGGGTGGTGACTCAATTATTGGCTCCCCAAACGCCGTCATCCCGGCCGCAGCGAAGCGGAGAGCCGGGACCCAGGGGTTCTGCAGTGCGGTCGCTCCTGGGTCCCGGCTCGGCCTTGCAGGCCGTCCGGGATGACGGGAGTTTTCAAGGTATTGATATATCTCAGCTATAATTGAGTTTTCACCCTAGGCGTCGGACTTGCCCGGGCGCGCCAGCAGACTGCGGCCCTCCCGCGCCTGCCAGATCAGCAGCGTCGGCACGCCCACCACCAGATCGCGGGCGCGCCGCAGGAGCGAGACCGCCAGCAGGTCGCTGGGCTGCAGGCCGAACAGAGGCGCCAGCAGCACATAGGCGCCTTCCTGGACGCCGAGGCCGCCCGGCAGGATGAACGCCACCCCGCGCGCGGCGTACATCAGGCTTTCCACCGCCAGCACCGCCCACAGCGGCGCGTGGGCGTCCATGAATTGCAGCGCGATCCAGGACCCCAGACCGCTGCCGACCCAGCCCAGACTGTGCAGCGTCAGGGCCGCCAGGAGGCGCAGAGGCCGGCGGTATATGGCGTCCAGCGCCGCGCGCACCGCGTCGGCGCGGCCGACCGAATCCGGCCACCAGCGCTGCGCCAGACCGCCCAGCCAGGTCACGCCGCGCCCCTGCACCAAGCCGAAGGCGCAAGCGGCGAAGACCAGGAACCCCAGGGCGCCCGCCATCGGCCAGACCAGCGACGCGCCATGCGGTCCGCCGTGGAGCTGAAACACCAGCAGGGCCATCCCCAGCACGGTGTAGAGCACCTGGGCGCTCAGCTCGGCGGTGACGTCAGCGATGGTCGAGGCGACGACCAGGTCCTCGGGAACGCCCTCGGTCCGGGCCACGCGGGCGCCCAGCAGGAAGCCGCTGACCTGGGCGAAGGGCAGGATGTCGGAACCCGCCTCACGCAGCAGCCTGGCCCACACCAGGATCCCAAGGCCCTTCGGTCCCAACCCTGGCGCGACCGCGAACCAGGCCCCGCCCAGCACCAGGATCACCAGCGGCCAATAGAGCGTGTAGGCGGCGAAGCCGGCGAGCCCCGCCCGCTCGATCGCCGCCAGAACCGACCGGTAGCCAACAGTGGCCACTACAAGCGTGAGAAGGGCCACGCCCACGATCAGGGCCGCAAAAACCCCGCCACGAGTGACCTTGCTCAAGACGCTCCCACCTCCGGCGGTCCCCGAGGCGTCAGGCCGCTGCCGGCGCCGCCTTCATGAATCGCAGCGCGAACCGGATCATGTTGGGGACGAACACCGGCCGGATCAAGCGCCCATCGTAGGGCGCCAGGCGGCGCTCGTTCTCCTGAAGGCACACGCGGGCCAGCTCTGGAAAGCTGATCTCCACGCCCAGCTCCTTGGAGCCGTTCAGGGTGAAGTTGTTGTCCTGGGCCTTGTCGGACTTCTCCATGTCGCCGGCGACGCCGATCCGCTCGGCGATGAGGAACAGCCACACCGCCAGCACCTTCAGCTCGAACCAGGGCCGGCGCCAGAACGGCATGTTGCGCCGCCACCAGGCCACCCAATTGACGAAGAACAGGATATGCCGGCCCTCCTCGCGCATCACCGGCTCGAAGGTGTCCACCAGCTCGGTCGGGAAGAAGCCGGAGCGGCGGGCGATCTCGAACAGGCCGAAGCCGAAGAAGCTGTCGATGCACTCCGAATAGCCGGTGACCATGAAGGCCCATTCCGGATCCTTCGGGCGGCGGTAGAGGGGCTCCGGATCGAGCTTGATGCCGTAGGCCTCGACCATGTTCGCCAGCACCAGTTTGTGCCGGCTCTCCTCGAAGGCGTCCATGGCGACCGCGGCCTTCAGCAGGGGGTCGGAGACCACCTCGCCGTAGGTGCGCACGTTCCACCCGGCCTTCTCCTCGGTCTGTACGGCGATGTCCCAGATGGGCAGGGAGACGATGCGCGCCCGGGTCGCCTCGTCGAGCTTGGGCCAGTCGATGACCGCGGGCTTGTAGGGGTCGTGGGTGCGCAGCAGGGCGTCGCAGAACAGCGCCTTGTGCGCCTCGCTCCCCAGCCGGATCGGGTCTTCGGGCGCGGGGAGGTCGACCTCCACGTTGGGAAAATCGGCAAAGGTGCTGGCGGTCACGGGCGCTCCTTTCCACGTCAGCCATCGAGCTCGACAGCCATGTAGGAAGCTCGCGCGGCCGCGAAAACCGCCGGGCGTTCAGAGAAATTCGGAAAAGCCGCCGAGCCTCGCGCCGCGCTCGGTGATCGCGGCCCGGGTGTCCGGCGCCACCAGGGCCGCCAGCTCGCCGGCGTAGTCATAGCCCTCGGCCGCGCCCTCGAAACCGTCCGCGGTCGCCGGATGCAGGTAGAGCTCGCTGAGCCCCTCGGGCAGGTTGCGCACGATGCCGGCGACCCGATCCTGCGTCATCGCGCCGGACCAGGCCAGGCCGAACACCTGGTCGGCCACAGCGACGCCCGCCCGGCGGTAGCGCGCCCGCACCATCCGGGCCCAGGGCTCCGTCAGATAGCTCGGCGGCAGGGCCGCCGCCGGCTCGACGGCGGCCAGTATGGCATGCGGCTCGATGGGCGCGCGGCTGGCGGCCATGCCGTGTCGTCGGCCGATCCTCAGCATCAGCCCCGCAATGGTCGGATGCAGGTGGTAGTGCTTGTGGGTGTTGACGTGGTCCAGGGCGAGGCCAGTGCGGGCAAAGGCCTCGAACTGCGCTTCGATCTCGGCGGCAAGCTGGCGGCGGACCTTCGGCCGGAGGAAGATCTCGGCGCCCATCACGGCCATGTCGGTGCGGAAGAAGCCCTCGCCAGTCACCAGGTCCGGCAGCTCAGCCGGCGGCAGAGCCGGGCGGCCCTCCACCAACACCAGATGCAGGCCCACGCGCAGCTTCGGCAGGCGCTTGGCGCGCGCCACGGCGTCGGCGCAACCTGGGCCGGCCACCATCAGGCTCGCCGACGTCAGGACGCCCTCGCGATGGCCGACCTCAACCGCCTCATTGACCTGCGCCGCCGCGCCGAAGTCGTCGGCGGTGATGATCAGCCGCCGCAGGTGGGAGGCCGGAGCGTTCAGGAGACGATCATGTCTTCGCGGGTGCGCAGGAATTGGAAGAACTCAACGCCTTCCCGAAGCCGGCGGACCAGCATGTCGCGCGAGGTCAGCATCTCGCCCACGATCTCGGCGATCTTCGACGGGCGGAAGTAGAACTTCTTGTAGAAGTCCTCGACCGAATTGAAGATTTCCGTGTGGCTGAGGTGCGGATAGTCCAGCGGCGCAATCTGGGTGCCGTCGTCGGTCAGCAGGTCGATATCCGACGCGAACCAGCCGTTCTCCTTGGCCTGGTTGTAGAGGAAGGTGCCCGGATAGGGCGCGGCCAGCGACACCTGCAGGGTGCGCGGGTTCACCTCCTTGGCGAAGGCCAGGGTCTCCTGGATCGTCTCGCGGGTCTCGCCGGGCAGGCCCAGGATGAAGGTGCCGTGCACGATGATGCCGAGCTCGTGGCAGTCCTTGGCGAAGCGCCGGGCGACGTCGACCAGGATGCCCTTCTTGATGTTGTGCAGGATCTTCTGGTTGCCGGACTCGTAGCCCACCAACAGCAGGCGCAGGCCGTTGGCCTTCAGGACCTCCAGGGTCTTGCGCGGCACATTGGCCTTGGCGTTGCAGGACCAGACGACGCCCAGCGGGCCGAGCGCGCGTGCCAGCTCCTCCACCCGGGCGTGGTCGTCGGTGAGGGTGTCGTCGTCGAAGAAGATCTCGCGCACCTGCGGGAATTCCCGCTGGACGTATTTCACGTCCTCCACCACGCGATCGATGGACTGATAGCGGTATTTGTGGCCGCCGATGGTCTGGGGCCACAGGCAGAAGGTGCAGTGCGATTTGCAGCCGCGGCCAGTGTACCAGCTCATGTAGGGGTGCAGCAGATAGCCGCCGAAATAGTTCTCGACCTTCAGCTGCTTGTAGAGCGGCAGGACCGAGGGCAACTGATCCATGTCCATCAGGATCTCGCGCTCGGGATTGGAGACCAGCGCGCCCTCGGCGTTGCGCCAGGTGATGCCGCGGATGGTCTTCCACTCGCGGCCCTCGGCCAGCTCCTGGATGGCGAATTCATATTCGTTGCGGGCGACAAAATCGAGCTCCGGGCAGGCCTCCAGGCTCTCCCTCGGTTCGACGGCCACCTTGGCGCCGACGAACCCGATCTTGGCCGTCGGGTTCAATTCGCGGATCATCCGCACCGTGCGGCAATCCGACTTGAACGAGGGCGTCGAGGTGTGGATGACGATCAGCTCGTGGCTCTTCACGTCCTCCTCGATGTCCTTGAACGAGGTCTTGTGCGGCGGGGCGTCGATCAGCTTGGAGCCCGGGACCATGGCGGCCGCCTGAGCCAGCCAGGTGGGGAACCAGAACGACTTCACCTCGCGCTTCATCTGATAGCGCGCGCCGGCCCCGCCGTCGTAGCCGTCGAAGGACGGCGCCTGCAGGAAGAGACTACGCATCATGAAGGTTCCTCTATCCGCTCCAGGGTCCCTTGAGCGTCGACCCGAAACCGCGCGCCACGCCAATCCACCGCCCGGACGAAGAATGACGTCAGGAAGACGGCGAACGAAAGACCATCGCGCAGCGGCGTCAACCACCACGGCCCCGTCCGCGCACCCGCCAATCGATCGACGTCGCGCTGCAACCAGAACCGGCAAATAAGCGCGATCGCCAGCGCCGCCAACCCTATCGGGGCGGCGCCGGTGAAGATTGTGGCCAGGGCCGCGAGCGGCGTGGGGTAGGTCACAGCGCTGCCTGCGAAGCCGGCGGGGTCGACGCCGCGGACCGTGCGCGCCCAGCGCAGCTCGTGCTGCGCCAGCTCAAGGAGGCTATTTTCGGTGCAAAGGTGGTCCACCAGCACCGGCGCCACGACGCTGCGCAGGCCGGTCGCCCGCACCGCCGCGCCGATGGCGTAATCGTCCGCCAGCTGATCGGCGAAAGCCGCGAATCCGCCGATCCGCTCCAGCGTCTCGCGGCGCAGGGCAACCGTCGAGCCCATGCAGGGGTGGGCCATCTTCAGCCCCACCCCGACGGCGACGCTGGGCAGGAACTGGTAGCTGATCCCCATCGCCGCCAGGCGTGACCACAGTCCCCGCGCGGGCAAGCCGCGGTAGGGGCAGGTGACGACCCCGACCTGCGGATCGTCCAGAGCGGCCACCACGCCGCGCAGATAGCCGGGCCCCACGACGATGTCGCTGTCCGCCACGATCAGCACATCGTGGCGGGCCTGTCGGGCCATGTTGATCAGGTTGGAGACCTTGCGGTTGGCGCCGTGGTCGGTGGCGTCCACCGCCAGGGCGACGTCGGCGGCGGGGTGCGCGCGCCGCAGCGTCCCGACTACCGCCTGGGCAGGGTCGGTGGGATTCTGGAGCCCGAACACCACCTGCACGGGCCCCGGATAATCCTGGGTCAGCAGGCTTGCGAGCGCGGCCTCTAGGCCGGGTTCGGCGCCGTGCAGAGGCTTCAGGACGGTGACCCCCGGCCAGACTTCCGGATTCCGCGGCGGCGGCGGGGCCAGCATCCGGCGCAGCAGACGCACGGCCAGCAGCTGATAGGCGCAGCCCGCCAGGGCCAGGCCCGCGAGCCCCCAACCGATCAGCGTCAGCAAAAATGACACGTGCGTGTACTTCGCATCCCGTTTCAGGGTCCTATATGGTGGAACAGTCACCCATTCTCAGCCCCTTTAGACAGGGAAGTGAAGCGATGCAGTCGAGTTCTTCGCGCCTGCCGCTGGCCCTTCCCCTGATCGCCGCCGCCTTCCTCGCCACGCCCTGCCGCGCCGCCGATCCCAGCGATCCGCTGGAGAGCATGAACCGGCGCTTCTTTGGGATGGAGGAAGCCCTCGACCGCCACCTGTTGGGGCCGATCGCCCACTCGTTCGGGGCCGCGCCCTCACCGCTGCGACGCGCACTACGCAATTTCGGCCGTAACCTTGGCGAGCCGGTCGTGGTGGTCAACGACCTGCTGCAGGGGCGCGTGGCGCAGGCCGCCGGGACGGTGGTGCGGATCGTGGTCAACACCACTTTTGGCGTGGGCGGTCTGCTGGACGTCGCCAAGAAGAACCATCTGCCGCACCACGACAACAGCTTCGGCACGACACTGGGCCGCTGGGGCGCGGGGCCCGGCCCTTATCTATTCATCCCGCTGGTCGGTCCGACCACGTTCCGCGATGCGTTCGGGTCCATCGCGGACATCGGGCTCAATCCCCTCACCTACGTTCGTTACCGCAGCAAGACCGAGATCGACGTCGGCGTCGCGGTCATCCAGGGATTGGGCGAGCGCCTCGATGGCGAGCGGGACCTGGCGACCATCCGCGAGACCTCCACCGATCCCTACGCGACCCTCCGCTCCTACTTCCTGCAGAACCGCCAGGCGGAAATCACCGGCAAGACCACGGACATCGGCGCCTTGCCGGACCTGGATTCGCCTGAGGCGGCCCCGGCCAAGCCGGCTTCTCCGACTGACCGTCCGCCGAATTCCCCGCCGCCCGCCGGGCCAACGTCCCCGCCGTCGGATGAAGCCGCGACGCCGCCGCAGCGCGAGGCCACGCCGGACGCCCCGAAGGCGCAGGCCCCGGACCAGCCGCCCTCATGACGCTGGCCAGAGGAAGGACGCGGCTTGGCGGCGGCGGCGGCGGCGCGGCGCTCCTGTCGCTGCGCGGCACGCCGGTCCTGGTCACTGGCGCGTCCGGCTTCGTAGGCTCGGCGGTCGCCCACGCCCTGGCGGCGCGGGGCGCGCGCCTGCGCGTGCTCGTGCGCAGCTCCAGCCCGAAGATCAACCTCGCGGGCCTGGACGCCGAAGTGGTCGAAGGCGACGTGCGCGACCCGGCCGGCATGGCCGCCGCGCTGCACGGGATCCGGTATTTCTTCCACGTGGCGGCGGACTATCGGCTGTGGGCGCCCAAGCCGGAGGAGATCGTCCGCAACAACCTCGACGGCGCCCGCAGCGCCATGGAGGCGGCCCTGGCCAGCGGCGTCGAGCGGGTGGTCTATACCTCGAGCGTCGCCACCCTTCGGCTCCGCCCCGACCGGTCGCCGGCGGACGAGACCCAGCCCCTTTCGGAAGGCGAGGCCGTCGGCGCCTATAAGCGCAGCAAGGTCGCCGCCGAGGCCCTGGTCTGTCGGCTGGTGTCCGACCGCGGCCTGCCGGCGGTGATCGTCAATCCGTCGACCCCCGTGGGGCCCAGGGACGTGCGGCCCACGCCCACCGGGCGCATCCTGGTGGAGGCCGCGACCGGGCGGATGCCGGCCTTCGTCGACACCGGCCTGAACCTTGTCCACGTCGACGATGTCGCCCAGGGCCATCTGCTGGCCCTGGACCGCGGCCGGATCGGCGAGCGCTACATCCTGGGCGGCCAGGACATCGCCCTGCAGCAGATGTTGGCCGAGATCGCCCAGCTGGCCGGACGTCGTCCGCCGGCCGTGAAGCTGCCGCTCGGCCCGCTCTGGCCCCTGGCGGAGCTGGCGGAGCTGGCCGGCCGCGTCACCGGCCGCGAACCCTTCCTCACCCGCGACGCGTTGAAGATGGCGCGCCAGCACATGTATTTCACCTCACAAAAGGCGCGGGCCGAACTCGGCTACACAGCGCGGCCTCATGAGGAGGCGATCCGGGACGCCCTGGAATGGTTCCGCGCCGCGGGATACCTGCGATGATCGCCGCCACGCTCGGCCTGCTGACCCTGGGTGTCTGGACCTATCTGCTGCTGGCTCGCGGCGGCTTCTGGCGCGCCGACCAGACCGACGCCGAGACGCCGCCCGCCCCAGCCGTCTGGCCGGCGGTCACCGCGGTCGTGCCGGCGCGCAATGAGGCCGACGTCATCGCCCGCTCGGTGGGCAGCCTCCTGGCGCAGGACTATCCCGGGCCTTTCGAGATCATCGTGGTGGATGACGACAGCGCCGACGGGACCGCCGCAGCCGCCACGGCCCTCGCCGGCGCGGCGGATGCGCGGCGTCTGACAGTGCTTCGCGGTCAGCCGCTCGCCGCCGGCTGGACCGGCAAGCTGTGGGCCATGTCGCAGGGCATCGCCGCGGCGGGCGATGCGCCGAAGTACCTCTGGCTCACCGACGCCGACATCGCCCACGATCCCGACAACCTGCGGCGGCTGGTGAGCCGCGCGGAGGCCGGGGACCTCACCCTCGCCTCCCTCATGGCGGACCTGCATTGCGAGACCTTCGCCGAGCGTCTGCTGATCCCGGCCTTCGTGCTGTTCTTCCAGATGGTCTACCCGTTCCGCTGGGTGAACCGGCCGGCGCATCGGCTGGCCGGAGCCGCCGGCGGCTGCATGCTGGCGCAGCGCGAGGCGCTGGCGCGGTCGGGCGGCGTTGCGGCCATCCGCACGGCCGTGATCGACGACTGCGCCCTGGCGGCGAACCTCAAGCGCCAAGGCCCCATCTGGCTGGGCCTGACCCGCCGGGCCCGAAGCCTTCGCCCCTATGCCAGCGTCGGTGTCATCGGCCAGATGATCGCCCGCTCCGCCTATGCCCAGCTGGACTATTCGCCGCTCAAGCTCGCGGGGACGGTCCTGGGCCTGGGCCTCACCTACCTCGCGCCGCCGGCGCTGACGCTGTTCGGCGACGGCCTGGCGCGGTGGGCCGGTCTGGCGGCCTGGGCCGCCATGGCGCTCGCCTTCCAGCCGATGCTACGCGCCTACCGCCGCTCGCCGCTCTGGGGGATCGTCCTGCCGCTGATCGCTGCGCTCTACGGCGCCTTCACCCTGCGCTCGGCGATCGATGTGTGGCGCGGACGCGGCGGGCAGTGGAAGGGCCGCGCCCAGGCCCTGGCGCGCGCGTCATGACCGCCACGGCAGACCTCCGGTCCGGCAAATCGGCCGGCGATGAGAACTTCCCCGTCGCCTCGCATCTGATCGCCGCGCGGCACCGGCCCGCGATCCTGGCCTTCTATGAGTTCGCCCGCACGGCCGACGACATCGCCGACCACGAGACCCTGCCGGCCGGCGAGAAACTGGATCGTCTGGAGGCGCTGCGCGCCACCCTCGTGGGCGAAGCGGACGCCGAGCCCGTGGCCGTCGCCCTGCGCCAGGTGCTGGCCGAGCGGGGCCTGCCGGCGACCCACGCCCTCGATCTCCTCGTGGCCTTCCGACAGGATGCCGAGACCGCCCGCTATTCCACCTGGAACGCCCTGATGGGCTACTGCCGCTATTCGGCGGCGCCGGTCGGGCGGATGGTGCTGGAGATCCACGGGGAGCCGGCGGAAACCTGGGCCGCCTCCGACGCCCTGTGCGCCGCCTTGCAGGTGATCAACCACCTGCAGGACTGCGGCGAGGACTACCGACGCCTGAACCGCGTGTATCTCCCGTTCGCCGAGCTGAAGGATGCCGGCGCCCACGTCACCGCGCTGGCCGCGCCGCGCGCGTCGCCGGCGCTGCGCGCGGCGATCGTCGCCCTGGCGCAACGCACCGCGGAGCTGCTGCGGCGCAGCCGTCCGCTCGCCGACCAGGTGCGCGACCACCGCCTGCGCCTGGAGATCGCGGTGATCCAGCGGCTGGCCGAGGACCTGACCCAGCGGCTGATCGTGCGTGACCCCCTGGCGGAGCGGGTGCATCATCACAAATTGGAGCTCATTGGCCTCGCCGGCTCGGCCCTCCTCCGCGCCGCCTGGCCGGTGTCTCGGGCCACCCCGCGCAGCGGCACGAACGCGGAGTCGCCGGCATGACGCTGACCGCCACACGTCCCGATCCCCAAGCCGCCGCCAACGCCCAGGCCGCCTCCGGCAGTTCGTTCGCCGCGGGGATGCGGGTGCTGCCCAAGGCGGAGCGGGAGGCCATGTACGCCGTCTACGGCTTCTGCCGGATCGTCGACGACATCGCCGACGAGCAGGTCCTGCCGATCGCCGAGCAACGGGTGGCCCTCGACGCCTGGCGCGGACATGTGCGCGCGCTCTACGCCGACGGCGACACCGGCCCGGCGGCGATGCTGGCCGAACCGGTGGCGCGCTATGGCCTGGAGGAAGCCGATTTCCAGGCGGTGATCGACGGGATGCAGATGGACCTCGAAGGCCTGCGCGGTCCGTCCATGGCGACCCTGGACCTCTATTGCGACCGGGTGGCCTCGGCGGTGGGGCGCCTGTCGGTGAAGATCTTCGGCATGGAGGATGCGCCGGGGCGGGAGCTGGCTCACCACCTGGGCCGGGCCCTGCAGCTGACCAACATCCTGCGCGACGTGGACGAGGACGCCGACATGGGCCGGCTGTACCTGCCGGACGAACTGCTCGCCGAGGCCGGCGTCGCCAGCCGCGACCCTGCCGCCGCGGTCGCCGATCCGCATCTGGAAGGCGCATGCCGCACGCTCGCCGACGTGGCTGAAGCCCACTATGCCAGCGCCCGCGAGGTGCTTGCCGCGCGGCCGCCCGGCCGGCTTGCCGCGCCGCGCCTGATGGCGGCCGCATATGGAGGGGTGCTGAAAGGCTTGCTCCGCCGGGGCTGGGCGCCGCCGCGCCGCCGCGTGCGGGTGAACAAGGCGGCCCTGCTCTGGCTCCTCGCCCGCGAGGGCCTCTTCGGATGAAGGCGCATGTGGTCGGCGCGGGCCTGGCCGGCCTGGGCGCCGCGACGGCGCTTGCCGCGCGCGGGGTGGCCGTGGAGCTTTCTGAGGCCGCCGCCCAGGCCGGCGGTCGCTGCCGCTCCTACTTCGACCCTCAGATCGGCCTGGTGATCGACAACGGCAACCACCTGGTGCTGTCGGGCAATCAGGCGGTGCACGAGTACCTGGCGCGGATCGGAGCTTCGGACCGGCTGACCGGCCCCGTCGAGACCCAGTTCCCGTTCGTCGACCTGGCGACCCAGCGCGCCTGGACCGTCCGCCCCAACGCCGGAGCGGTCCCCTGGTGGATTCTGAGCCCCAGCCGCGGCGTTCCCGGCGCCAAATTCACGGACTTCCTCGCCATGGCGGGACTGCTGCGGGCCAAGCCCGGCCAGCGGGTCGACGAAGCCGTCCGCTGCCAGGGCCCGGTCTGGGAGCGGCTCATGCGCCCCTTTCTGCTGGCGGCGCTGAACGCCGAGCCGGAGTCGGCGGCGGCGGAACTTGCCGCCCAGGTGATCCGCGAAACCCTCGCGCGGGGAGGAGCGGCCTATGCGCCCCGCGTACCCTCGCCCGGCCTTTCGGCGACCTTCGTCAATCCCGCCCTCGACTATCTCGAAGCCCGCGGCGGGACCTTGCGGCTGCAGCGGCGGCTCCTCAAGCTGCGCACGGACGGCGAGCGCGTGACGGGCCTGGAGTTCTCCGATGGCCTTGTGGAGGTCGCCGCCCGGGACCGCATCATCCTGGCCGTGCCGCCCTGGGTGGCCAAGGACCTGGCGCCGCAGCTGACCACGCCCGAGCGCTTCGAAGGGATCGTCAACGGCCACTTCCGGGTCCGGACGGGGGACGGCTCGGCCCGGATCATCGGGGTCCTGAACGGCACGGTGGAATGGATCTTCTGCTTCGAAGACCGCATTTCGGTGACCGTCAGCGGCGCCAACCGGCTGATGTCCACCGGGCGGGAGGACCTTGCCCGACAATTCTGGGCCGACGTGAGCCTCGCCCTGGACCTCGGCCCCGACCTGCCGCCCTGGCAGATCATCAAGGAGCGGCGCGCGACCTTCCTCGCCACCGCGGACCAGCAGGCCCGCCGGCCGGCGGCCCGAACGGCCTACACGAACCTCGTGCTGGCCGGAGACTGGACGGCGACCGGACTGCCCGCGACCATCGAGGGCGCCCTGCGTTCGGGCGCCCGCGCGGCTGGCCTCGTCCAGGAGGCCTTCGCGTGAACACCGTCGGCGCCCTGTCCCTCGACGATGCGCAGCTCGACCGGCGCATCCAGCGCGCCTCGGACGCCCTGCTCAGGCGGCAGGGGCCGGACGGTCACTGGGTCTTCGAACTGGAGGCCGACGCCACCATCCCGGCGGAATACATCCTGCTGCGTCAGTTCCTCGGCGAGCCGGCCGACCTGGAACTGGAGCGCAAGATCGGCGTCTACCTGCGCCGCATCCAGGCCGACCATCACGGCTGGTCCCTGGTCCACGGCGGACCCTTCGACGTCAGCGCCAGCATCAAGGCCTACTACGCCCTGAAGATGATCGGTGACGATCCGGACCGCCCGCACATGGCCCAGGCCCGAGCCGCCATCCGGGCGCACGGCGGGCCCAACGCGGCCAATGTCTTCACCCGCATCCAGCTCGCCCTGTTCGGCCAGATGTCGTGGGCGCGCATCCCCACCATGCCCATCGAGCTGATCCTGCTGCCGCGCTGGTTCCCGATCCACTTGTCCAAGATGTCCTACTGGGCGCGAACGGTGATCGTGCCGCTCCTGGTGCTCCAGGTCCGCAAGCCGGTGGCCCGCAACCCGCGCGGGATCGGCGTCGCCGAGCTCTACGAGGGCGCGGCCGACATCAAGCCCGCCTCCAAGGCCGCGGCGACCAAGCGGGTCTGGACCGTCGGCTTCAACGCCCTGGATGCAGTGCTGAAGGCGGTCGAGGGCCTCTGGCCGAAGCGGCTGCGGGCGCGCGCGACCCAGGCCTGCGTCGACTTCGTGACCGAGCGGTTGAACGGCGTCGATGGCCTGGGCGCCATCTACCCCGCCATGGCCAACAGCGTGATGATGTACGACACCCTGGGCTACGGCCCGGAGCATCCCGACCGCGCCGCGGCGCGGGAGTCGGTCGAGCGCCTCCTGGTGGTCAAGGACGACGAGGTCTACTGCCAGCCCTGCGTCTCGCCGGTCTGGGACACGGCTTTGACCTGCCACACCCTGCTGGAGCTGGGCGGCGAGGCGGGCGAAGTCGCCGCCGCCCGAGGCCTCGACTGGCTGATCCCGCGCCAGGTGCTCGACGTGAAGGGCGACTGGGCCCAGCAACGGCCCGACGTGCGCCCCGGCGGCTGGGCCTTCCAGTACAACAACGCCCACTATCCGGACCTCGACGACACCGCGGTGGTGGTGATGGCCATGGATCGCGCCAGACCGCGCTCAGGCGAGCGGTTCGAGCGGGCCATCGCACGCGGGACCGAATGGGTCGAAGGCCTGCAGAGCCGCGACGGCGGCTGGGGCGCCTTCGACGCCGACAACAGCTTCCACTACCTGAACAACATCCCCTTCGCCGACCATGGCGCCCTGCTCGATCCGCCGACTGACGACGTGACCGCCCGCTGCGTCAGCATGCTGGCCCAGCTCGGCAAGGACCGCGGTGACCCGCAGGTGAAGGCCGGCCTCGATTTCCTGGCGAAGTCGCAGATGCCGGATGGCAGCTGGTTCGGCCGCTGGGGCGTCAACTACATCTACGGGACCTGGTCAGTGCTCTGCGCCCTGAACGCCGTGGGCCTGACCGCTGAAGACGCACTGGTGCGCCGCGCCGCCGACTGGCTGGTCGCCATCCAGAACGCCGATGGCGGCTGGGGCGAGGACTGCGAGAGCTACAGCCTGGACTACAGGGGCCATCAGCCCGCCCCGTCCGCCGCCTCCCAGACCGCCTGGGCCTTGATGGGCTTGATGGCCGCCGGCCTCATCGACCACCCGGCCGTGGCGCGGGGCGTGGCCTGGCTGATGCGGGTGGAGGACGACGAGGGCTTCTGGCCGGAGCCCGGCTATACCGGCGGCGGGTTCCCGCGGGTCTTCTACCTGCGCTACCACGGCTATTCGAAGTTCTTCCCACTCTGGGCGCTGGCCCGCTACCGCAACCTGACCCAGGCCAATGCCCGGCAGGTCGGCTTCGGCATGTGATGATCCTGGCGGTCACAGGCCTGCAGCGGGAAGCCGCGATCCTCCGAGGCCCGGGCTTGAAGCTCATGGTGAGCGGCGGCCTCCCAGGGGCGTTGGAGACGGCGCTGGCGGGGGAACTCGCCGCCGAGGGCGTGGTCAGCATCGGGCTCGCCGGCGCGCTGGACCCCGAGCTGTCCCCAGGGGACTGGGTGGTGGCCACAGCTGTGGTGTCCGAGGCCGGCGACTACCCCACCGATCCGCTCTGGACCGATGAGATCCTCGGCCGCCTTGCGCCGCGGAGCCACGGACCGATCCTGGGATCCGACCGGATGCTGGTCACGGCCGCCGACAAACAGGCCGCCCATCGCCGCTGGGGCGCCGTGGCGGTCGACATGGAATCCCACATCGCCGCGCGGGCCGCCGCGCGCCTGCAGGCGCCCTTTGCTGCGGTCCGGGTGGTGTCGGACGGCGCCGAAAAGGACCTGCCGCCGGCGGTTCTGGTCGGAATGAAGCCCGACGGCGGCATGGCCCTGGGCGCGGTGCTCCGCGACCTTGCGCGCAACCCGCGCCAGCTGCCCGCCCTGCTGCGCGCCGGCCGCGACGCAGGCCGCGCCTTCCGCGCCCTAGCCGACGGGCGCCGTCTTCTTGGCCCGCGGATTGGCCTGCCGGATCTCGTCGAGCTTCCGCTCCACGTGGGCTGAGAAGACGTAGTCCGCCGACCGCTGCTTATCGAGCGGGATCTCCGGCGCCATCTTGCCCTCGGTCTTGATGCCGCCGATCGCGACCTTCATCAGCTTGAGCGGGTTGGTCACCGATTCCCGCACCGCCGTGCCCTCGAAGCCGCAGTGGACCATGCAGTTGGCGCACTTCTCGTAGTTGCCGACGCCGTACTTCTGCCACTCGGTCTCGTCCATCAGCTCCTTGAAGGTCTTCACGTAGCCTTCGCCCAGCAGGTAGCAGGGCTTCTGCCAGCCGAAGACCGTCCGCGCCGGCATGCTCCAGGGCGTGCACTCGAAGGTCTGGTTCCCCGCCAAGAAGTCGAGGAACAGGTCCGACTGGGTGAACGACCAGGCGCGGCCGTTCTTGCCGCGCTTGAAGATCTCCCGGAACAGCGTCTTGGTCTTGGTGCGGTTGAGGAAATGCTCCTGGTCGGGCGCGCGCTCGTAGGAGTAGCCCGGCGAGACGGTGATGCCGTCGAGCCCCATGGCGGTCATCTCGTCGAAGAAGGCCGCCACCCGCTCGGGATCGGCGCCGTCAAAGAGCGTGCAATTGATCTGCACACGGAAGCCCTTGGCCTTGGCCAGCTTTATCGCTTCCACGGCCTTGTCGTAGACGCCCGTCTGGCACACCGACTTGTCATGCATCACCTGGTCGCCGTCGAGGTGGATCGACCAGGAGAGGAATGGCGAGGGCTTGTACTGGTCGATCTTCTTGGCCATCAGCACCGCGTTGGTGCAGAGGATCACGAACTTCTTGCGCTGGACGAAGCCCTCGACGATCCGCGGCATATCCCGGTGCAACAAGGGCTCGCCGCCGGCGATCGAGACGGCGGGCGCGCCGCATTCGTCGATCGCGGCCATGCAATCCTCGTAGCTCAGCCGCTGGTTCAGGATCTCATTGGGGTAGTCGATCTTGCCGCAGCCGGCGCACGCCAGGTTGCAGCGGAACAGGGGCTCCAGCATGAGCACCAGAGGGTAGCGCTTGCGCCCCATCAGGTGCTGTTTCACGACATAGGCCCCAATCCGGGCGGCCTGACCGAACGGAATTCCCACGCAACGCTTCCTTCTCGCTAGGCCTCGACCTCATCAAGCTCGCCTTCGGCGTGGCGCAGCTCGGGGGGCAGGCGGAACACAATATTCTCTTCGACGCCATTCATCTGCGTGACCTCGACAGGCTCGATCTGGCGCAGGGCGGCGATCACGTCCAGGACCAGTTCCTCGGGCGCGGACGCCCCCGCGGTCAGGCCCACGACCCGGACGCCGCGCACCCAGTCGAGGTCCAGCGCCTGGGCGTCGGCGATCAGATAGCTCGGCACGCCTTCCTCGACCCCGATCTCACGCAACCGGTTGGAATTCGAGCTGTTGGCCGCGCCCACCACCAACAGGACGTCGACGGCGCCGCACAGATCGCGGACGGCCGACTGACGGTGTTGCGTCGCATAGCAGATGTCGGAGGTGTTGGGTCCCACCAGGTCGCTGAACCGGGCCTTGAGGGCCGCGATCACGTCGCGGGTCTCGTCCACGCTCAAGGTCGTCTGGGTCACGTAGGCGCTCGGGGTGTCCGGGGGCAGATCGAGGAGAGCGACCTCCTGGACCGTCGAGACCAGGTGCACAGGCGCATCCACCTGGCCGAGGGTCCCTTCCACCTCTGGGTGGCCCGCATGGCCGATCAGGATCAGGGTGCGCCCCTGGGCGACATAGCGGCGGCTCTGGGCATGCACCTTGGAGACCAGGGGGCACGTGGCGTCGAGCACCGGAAGCCCGCGGTTCCGCGCTTCATCGATGACCGATTGGGCCACCCCGTGGGCGCTGAAGATCGTGACGGCGCCCTCCGGGACTTCATCGAGCTCGTCGACGAAACGGGCGCCCTTGGACTCCAGGCTGCGGACGACGGTCCGATTGTGCACGATCTCGTGGCGCACATAGACCGGCGCGCCGAACTTCTCGATCGAGCGCTCGACGATGTCGATGGCCCGGACGACGCCCGCGCAAAAGCCGCGCGGCTGGGCCAGGATCACTCTCATCGGCGCCTCCGCTGCCCGCCTTCGGGGCGTTCTACCCAAATGGGCCCGCCATCCGATTCCCCAAGGGCGATCGTCTGTGAGCCGCCTGTTTTTTAGGTTCGTCGGCCTGCGGGTTTACATCGCCGCGCGACTTACCATCTGAGGGATTAGCTGGTTACGATGGGCCATCATGCAAGTGCAGATCGCAAAAGACCACACTTCGGTCCGCCCTTGGCGCGCGATCCAGCGCCGTAAGAGCCGCAAGATCCGGGTGGGGAATGTGGAGGTCGGCGGCGATGCGCCGATCACCGTCCAGTCGATGACCAACACGCTCACCGCCGACGCTCAGGCG
>NZ_DATAPY010000159.1:0-2583 GCF_036264965.1 Phenylobacterium sp. | reverse complement strand
GACCACAAGATGGACAACGAGCGGATGGTCGACCACATCGTCGAGCTGGTTGAAGCCAAGGCCGCCGAGCTCGCCGCGGCCGCCCCCAAGCCTGCGCTCGAAGCCGCGGAGTAGAGCCATAAAAGTGACGCCAGCGTCACTCTTGTGCAGCTTCGGCGATTGCGGTTAGGTGAGCCCCCCAAACCCCCGGGAGGGACGAGATGTCCGCGGACGGCAACTGGAAGATCACCATCAACACGCCCATGGGCGCGCAGGAAGTGAACGCCGAGATCAAGACCAGCGGCGACACCTTCACCGGCAAGACCTCGGGCCGCATGGGCGACTCGGAAGTCAGCGGCAAGGTCGACGGCGACACCCTGACCTGGAGCGCCAACATCACCCAGCCGATGCCGATGACGCTGGAGTTCACCGCCACGGTGGCCGGCGACGCCATGACCGGCAACGTCAAGCTGGGCGCCTTCGGCAACGCTCCGCTGAGCGGCGTCCGCGCCTAAACACGTCTTCGGACGTGCGGAAGGCCTCCCCCGGCGACGGGCGGAGGCCTTTTCTGTGTTCGGGCCTTAGTGCGCCGCGCTGGCCGCCAGGTCGGACGAGGCGCTGTCGACGGCATTGGTCTTCATGGGCTGGTCGTGGCGCAGGGTCACCGCGACGATCGCCGCCGCGCCCAGGGCGGCGAGGGCGATAAGCGCCATCAGCACCCTTCGCCCGGTCAGCCCTGTGATCCCTGGTTCGCTCATCTGCGGTCTCCGATTGCCCGAACCTAACGGCGCCCGGACCGGAGCGTTCCTTCGGCGGAGCTATCGCCGCCGGGGCGGGACCACGTCGGCGAACAGCTCGAAGCTCTTCCACTTGGGCTCCAGCGGCGGCGCCTCGGGGTCGGGCAAATAGGCCGACGCCTCGACCAGCGACAGGTTCGGCACATAGCGCGGACAGTTGGGGAAGATGTCGGTGGGCGTCACCTTCACCAGCAGTTGCGCGCCGGGAACTTCGCCCATCATCGGATCATCGCCCACGACCTCAGCCGTCCCGTTCACCCGCAGCCGTTTGGGCGCTTCCCCGAAGGCGACGAACAGGATGCCGACGTGTGGGTTCACGCCCAGGTTCCCCAGGCTTTTGAACATCCCGTTGCCGTCGTAGTCAGGGAATACCAAGAGGTCCGGCGCGGCCACCCGCGCAAAGCCCGGCGCCCCGCCCTTGAAGGAGCAGTCCGGCCGCCCCTGCGCGTCCGCCGTCGCCAGGAAGAAAAAGCCGAGCGAGCTAATGAAGGTCGCGTCGTCCTCGGTGAAGCGGTCGCGCCGCAGCTTTTCCTCCAGCCGGTCGGCCAGGGCGCGGCTGCCGAAGGCGTCTTGCAGCGCCCGATTGCCGTCGTGGTACATGGGAGCCCTCCCATCCGCCCCGGCCCGTTTGGCAAGCGGCCCATTTGGCAAGCAACCGGGGGAAGGCTAGAGGAAGCTCCCCTTCGTTTCAGGCGTCTACTGATTTGCGACTTCCCCAGGCCAGACTCGACCAGGTGCTCGACCGCTTCCGCGAGATCGAGGCGCGCATGGGCGCGGCCACCGACGGCCAGGAGATCGTGCGCCTGGGCAAGGAGCACGCCGAGCTGAAGCCGGTGGTCGACGCGGTCCAGACCCTGCAGCGGGCCCGCGATGAGGCGCCGGAGCTGGAGGAAATGGCGTCCGCCGGCGACCCCGAAATGGCCGCCATGGCCCGCGACGAACTGGACGCCCTCAAGGACCGCCTGCCGCGCCTCGAACGCGAGGTGGCCCTGCTGCTGGCGCCCAAGGACAGGGACGAGAACGCCTCCGCCATCCTGGAAGTGCGCGCCGGCACGGGCGGCGACGAGGCTGCCCTCTTCGCCGGCGACCTCTTCCGCATGTACCAGCGCTACGCCGCCGAGCACGGCTGGCGCGTGGAGATCGATAGCGTCTCCGAAGGCGACGCCGGCGGCTACAAGGAGATCATCGCCGCGGTCACCGGCGACGGAGTGTTCGGCCGGCTGAAGTTCGAGAGCGGCGTCCACCGCGTGCAGCGCGTGCCGGCCACGGAGGCGCAAGGGCGCATCCACACCTCCGCCGCCACTGTCGCGGTCCTGCCGGAGCCGGAAGAGGTCGAGATCGACATCAAGGACGGCGACATCCGCATCGACACCTACCGCTCCTCCGGCGCCGGCGGCCAGCACGTCAACAAGACCGACAGCGCGGTGCGCATCACCCACCTGCCCACCGGGATCGTGGTGACCTCCTCGGAAAAGTCGCAGCACCAGAACCGCGCGCGGGCCATGAAGGCCCTAAAGGTCAAGCTCTACGACCAGCAGCGCGAGGCCCTCGACACCGCCCGCTCCGACGCGCGGAAGTCCCAGGTGGGCTCCGGTGACCGCTCCGAGCGCATCCGCACCTACAATTTCCCGCAAGGCCGGGTCACCGACCACCGCATCAACCTGACCCTCTACAAGATCACCGAGGTGATCGCCGGCACCGCGCTCGACGAGGTCATCGAGGCCCTGATCGCGGCCGACCAGGCCGAGAAGCTGGCGGAACTGGAATGAGCCCGAAATTCACATGGACCTGGGGGTGAAATGAGCAA
>NZ_DATAPY010000158.1:0-31426 GCF_036264965.1 Phenylobacterium sp. | reverse complement strand
CAGCACGACCGACACGTCCCCGTTGGCCAACGGCTTGGCCAGCACGTCAAGGCCACCCGACGCGGAGACCTCCTTGCCCTGTTTGCCGAGCGAGTCCTGGTCGACCGCGATCACGTTCTTGTTCAGGTACAACGACATCGTGGCCGGGGTCGCGGCAGGCAGGTTGGTGCCGGAGATCAGTGGCGCGGCCATCTCAGACCACAGGCTGAACTCGGCGCGGTCCTCGGTGAACGACATGCCGTTGCCGACTTCCAGCATGTCCGGGTCGTTCCACCGCCCGGGCAGGGCGTATTTCGACAGTCCCGCCTGGCCGAAGCCGATCTGGGTCATGCGCGAGAACCTGTCGGTGATGTCGCCGGTGGTGCGCCACAGATTGCCGCCCACCGAGCCGCCCCAGCGCCAGACCTGCGCCACGCCATACTGGCAAAGGCTGTAGACGATGGGCCGGCCCGTCGCCATCAGCGCCGCCTCCATCTTCCGGTAGGCGGTCAGCTCGATCTCCTGGGCCTTCTCCAGCGAGCCCGTCGCCTTCATCTGGTCGCCCAGGCTGCAGAGATCGTATTTCAGGTAGTCGATGCCCCAGTCGGCGTAGGTCTTCGCATCCTGCGCCTCGTGACCCTGGCTGCCCTCATAGCCGGCGCAGGTCTTGGGCCCGGGCGAGGAATAGATGCCGAGCTTCAGTCCCTTGGAATGGACGTAGTCGGCCAGCGCCTTCATATCCGGGAACTTGGCGTTAGGGTGGATGATCCCCTGCGCGTCGCGCGCGCCTTCCCAGGTGTCGTCGATATTGATGTAGCGGTAGCCGGCGTCGCGCATCCCGCTGGCGACCATGGCGTCGGCCTGGGCCCGCACCGTGGCGTCGTCGATCTTGGCCTCGAAGTGGTTCCAGCTGTTCCAGCCCATTGGCGGCGTAGTCGCGGCCGCGGCCGGCGCGGCCAGGACCGCGGATGGCGCCGCGGAGCTTAGAAGACCGGCGGCCAGGATCAGTGACGCCAGACCGCTTCGGGCCTTCAGAATCCGTGGCATTTAAGCTTCGCCTCCCGTTTTGTTGACAACATACCCCAGGTTGACCCCCGGGCGCTGGGGGTTCACGTTCGCAGAAACGTCACACGATCGTCGCTTTTGCTTCATGGGCCACGAATAGCGAGACCGCAGATCGGCCGCAGACAAGCGGCGCGGCTGAGGGGTTATGACTATGACATCGAAATCCTCGCTCCTGGGGAGCGCATCCATCCTTCTCATCTGTGCGCTGTCGGCCGCCGGCACGGCGCAAGCCGCGCCCAAGCACAAGCACAAGGCCCCCGTGGCCGCCAGCTCCCCACTCGCCGACGAAGTGAAGGCCCTGAAGGCGCAGGTCGACGCCCTGACCGCCACCGTCCAACAGCAGGCTGCGGCGCAGCAACAGACCCAGGCCCAAGCCGCAGCGAGCCAGGCGCAGGCCGAACAGGCCACCGCCGCGGCTCATGCCGCCCAGGCCAAACTGGACATGCAGATCGAGCAGATCCCCGGCACGGTGCAGACGGCCGTCGCCGCGCAGCCGGCCCCGACGCTCGACAAGCTGAAGTACAAGGGCATCAGCCTCACCCTCGGCGGCTTCGCCGAAGCGGCCGGCATCTACCGGTCGAAGACGCTGGAATCCGACATCGCCTCCAGCTTCGCCAAGATCCCGTTCGAGAACTCGCCGCTTTCGCAGATCCACGAACTGCGCGGCACCCCCCACCAGAGCCGGGTTTCGTTCCTCGCGGCGGGCGACGTCAACCAGGCGACGCACGTGGCCTTCTATGGCGAGTTCGACTTCAACGCCGCGGCCCAGACCGCCAACTCCAACGAGAGCAACTCCTTCAACCCGCGGATCCGCAACCTCTACGCCACGATGGACTGGGACTACTGGGGCCTGCACATGCTGGCCGGCCAGAACTGGTCGCTGGCGACCCTGAACTCGAAGGGCATCACCCCGCGCAACGAGGTCCCGCCGCCGGTCATCGACGCCCAGTACGTGCCGGGCTTCTCCTGGACCCGTCAGCCGCAGATCCGGATCACCAAGGACTTCGACGACAAGCAGTTCTGGCTCGCCGCGTCGGTTGAGAACCCGCAGACGACCTTCACCGGCACGGCGGGCAACGCCCTGCCCACCGGCGTCAGCGTCCTCGACCTGGCCACCGGCAACGGGACGATCAACGGCGCCCCTGCCGCCGTGTCCGCTTTCTCCGGCTTCAACGCAGTCAACACCAGCTCCTTCAACCGCACGCCCGACGTGATCCTGAAGGCAGCCTGGGAGCCCTACATCGGCGTCGACCGGCCGCTGCACGTCGAAGCCTTCGGCATCTACCGCGACTTCTACGACCAGATCACGGTCACCGCGGCCAACACCCAGGGCCTGACCCCGGGCGTCCACGAAGCCGATGTCGCCGGCGGCGGTTGGGGCGCGGGCGTCACCTACACCGCCATCCCCAAGATCCTCGATCTGCAGGCTACGGTGATGAGCGGCAAGGGCATCGGCCGCTACGGCGCCGGTCAGCTGTCGGACGCCACCCTGCGCATCGACGGCAAGGTCGCGCCGATCTCCGAGACCATGTACCTGGTCGGCGGCACCCTGCACGCCACCCCGGCCGTGGACCTCTACGTCTTCTATGGCGACGAGCGTGAGAACTCCAAGATCAGCACGCTGGGGACAGCGAACTTCGGGTTCGGCAACCTGGCCAACACGATCTTCACCTCGGCCGGCTGCACCACCGTCGGCGGGACCTGCTCGGCCACCGTCCGCGATGTCAGCCAGATCACCGCGGGCCTCTGGGACAAAGCCTTCACGGGCTCCTTCGGCCAGATTCGGATCGGCCTGCAGTACTCGCACACCAAGCTGGAGGCCTTCTCCGGCGGCGGCTACACGCCGAAGACCACCGACGACATGATCTTCACCAGCTTCCGCTACTACCCGTTCTAGGACCTTGCGTGGGAGCGTCGGCGACGCTCCCACGCGCCTTTGCCGACGGCGGGCGCCCGCGCAAGTCGTCCCCCGATTCGAACGCCCCATAGACTCGGCCAGCGTCGCAGCTCAGTCATGAGCGGTGCGGATCTGAGGGACTCGGGCGATGGACTACGGCGACTATCTGCAGTTGGAGACCCTGCTTAGCGCGCAGACCGCCGCGACCGGCGAGCATGACGAGCTGCTGTTCATCGTCATGCATCAGGCCACCGAGCTCTGGCTGAAGCTGTCGATCCACGAGATCCGCAGCGCCGCCGAGCGCATCCGCGCCGACGACCTTCGCTCGGCGTTCAAGACGCTTTCCCGGGTCGCACGTATCCAGGCCCACATGATCCAGGCGTGGGAGATCCTCGCCACCATGACGCCCTTCGACTACGCGAACTTCCGCGAAAGCCTGGGCGCCAGTTCGGGCTTCCAATCCTTCCAGTACCGGCAACTGGAGTTCCTGCTGGGCGCCAAGGACCGGCGGATGCTCGACGTCCACGACGCCTCGCCCGCGCGCCACGCCGAGCTGCAGGCCCTGCTCGACGCGCCCAGCCTCTATGACGAGGCGCTGAGGCTTCTCGCGCGGCGCGGCTTCGCCATCCCCGCCGATCATCTGGAACGGGACTGGAGCGAGCCCTACGCCGCCAGCGGCGAGGTGGAGGCGGCCTGGCTCGCCATCTACCGGCGGACGGACGAGTTCTGGGACCTCTACGAACTCGGCGAGAAGCTGGTCGACCTGGAATACCGCCTTCAGCAATGGCGCTTCACCCACATGAAGACCGTGGAGCGCATCATCGGCTTCAAGCGCGGCACCTGCGGATCGGAGGGCGTCTCCTATCTGGTCAAGGCGCTGGATCGGAAGCTGTTCCCCGAGCTCCTCACCTTGCGAACCGCGATGTGAGACGCCCCGACCAGTGGCCTACCAAGTGTAGCGAACCTGCAGGCCGTAGGTGCGGGGGAAGTTGTAGCGGACGACGTTGTTGGTCGCGGTGGGCGCGCCGAACACCACATAGGTCGTGTTGAACACATTCTCGGCGTGCAGCGCGATCTCGTAGCGGCCGACATCGACGCCGATCCGCGCATCGAAGTCGGTGTAGTCGTCCAGCAGTGGGATCTGCGCCACTTCCTGCACGCCGCCCCAGCGGCCGTTGCCTTTGAAATTGAAGAAGCCGGTGACCGCGTCGGTGATCGGGTGGGTGTAGTAGGCGTCGAGCGTCGCCGTCCAATCCGGCTGCTGCGGCTGGCGCAGGCCGTTGTAGATGCCCGCGCCGATCTTGCCGCCCTCGCGCGCGCCGCTCAGCGTCAGCTGCAACGGACCGCCGAAGATATCGAAGTGGCTGGTGCTCTCGAACTCGACGCCCCACAGCGAGGCCGGGCCCGCATTGAAGGCGAAGGCCGTCTGCTGCACCGGGCACACCGGGCTGGCGACGAAGCAGCCGTTGTTGCCCTGGATGATCAGGTTGGTGAACTCGTTGTCGTAGACGTCGGCGGTCAGATAGATGTTGGGCAGGACATTGCCCTTGAAGCCGACCTCGTAGGCGGTGAGCGTCTCGGAATTGTAGGAGATTGGCACCGGAATCGGCTGCCGCGCGTCGCCCAGCGAGGTGTTGAACCCGCCGGGCCGGAAGGCTGTCCCCACCTTCGCATAGAGCAGCCAGTCGGCGATCGGCTTGTAGCCGGCGGTCACGGTGTAGGAGGTCTTGGTGTCCTTCTGGGCGCCGGTAACGTCGAAGGCCACCCCGTTGGCCGCCGGCAGACCGGTGCCGAAATCCACCCGCTGGGTGCTGAAGGTCTCGTCGTCGTGCGTCACCCGCAAGTCGCCCGACACATTGAACTTCGGCGTGAAATCGTAGCCCACCGAGCCGTAGGCGGCGTAGGACTCGAACCGCTCGTGGCCCACGTCATTGGTGCCGATGCTGGGGCTGGCCGCCGTCGGGGTCTTGCCCAGCACGCTCTGCGGCAGGTCCCGCAGCAGGTAGTATTCCGCCCCCACCAGCCAGGTGAAATCGCCGACCTTCTGGCCGGTGAAGTGGACGTCCTGGTAGAAGATCTTGGCGCGGTCGAGCTGGTTGCCGCCCAGGCCATAGTCGGCGGCGAGCACGGTCGGGATGGCCGCTGTCGCCACCTTGCCTGCGGCGACCAAAGACTGGGCGTACTGCAGGGACGAGGCGTCGCGGTCATAGGCGTTCTGACCGCTGCGGTCGCGGTACATGGTGGTGGTGACGAAGCTGCCGAGGCTGAAGTCGGTGTTGGTGGCGAACTCGTAGTTGTCCATCCGCATCTTGGCTTCGGACGTCGAATTCCACGGCAGGCTAAACCGGTCCTGATGGAAGCCGGCAGGATAGGTGGCGCTGGGGAAGGTGTTGACCTGGTAGACCAGGCCCGGGAGCTCTTCGTTGCCGTGCTCGATCAAGAGGTTGGCGGTGAACGGACCCTGGTTGAAATTGAGCTGGCCGCGCAGGAACTGCTTGTACTGCTGGTCGGCGTACCGATCGAGAAGGGGCATATGATAGAAGCCCTTCGACTGGTCCATGAAGTCCGCGCCGAAGCGCATAGCCCAGTGGTCGTCGATCGGCAGATTGACCACCAACTGACCCTCGTAGTGGTCGTTGTTGGCCACGTCGCCCAAGGCGAAGCCTTCGTACTGGTGCGTGGGCCGGGCGGAGATCACATTGACCGAGCCGCCTTCGGCGTTGCGGCCGTTTAGGCCGCCCTGCACGCCGCGCAGGATCTCGATGCGGCTGGCGTCGAACAGGTCGAGGTCGGTGAAGGTGCGGCCCAGAACGGTGCCGCCGCCGATGAACGCGCCGTCGCGGAACAGCCCCACGCCGGACTCCGCGGTGGTCGCCCGCGAGGTGCCGGAGCCGCGGATCGAAACCTCCGAGGTCACCGGGTTCGAGGTGTTGGCGAAGTTCACTCCGGGCACATTGGTGAGCAGGCTCTGGGCCGTGGCGACGCCGCCGATCTCGCGCAGCTGGTCGGCGCCCAGGGCTGTGGCCGCCGTCGGGATGTCGCGCAGGCGCTCCTCGCGCTTGCGGGCCGTGACCACGATCTCTTCGAGGTTGGCGGCGTTCGGCGCGCTAGCCTTCGAGCTTTGCGTGGGGCCGGTGTTCTGCGCCTGGGCATAGGCCGGCGAGGCGGCGGCGATGAGCGCGGCCGCTAGGAGCGCGCCGGGCGCAGCCGCGCCTGCGAACAGATAAAGCCGGCGGTTCGAAGCGGCGAACGTCATGTTTCCCCCTAGGTTTCAGGCGCTCTGTGTCGCCTCTTGCGGGGAACCTGGGACTCGTGCGTTCCCGGATCAATCGATTTGCCCATAGCTTCCCGTTATGAGCCCTGTCGGGATTGTCATCTCCTCCGCATAGGTTGCATCCACCAGCGCAAGTCCTGCTTTCCCTTAGGGTAAAGGCATTCCGCGGGACAAATCCGACCTCCTCTGGCCCATTCCATCGCGGCATGGGTCCATTCCGCGACGACGGCCCTCAACCGCCAAGCGTGGCTGGACTTGCGCCCCCGGCGGCCGAATAAACTGCAAACAAAATCAAGGGAGCGTGACGATGATCCGCAAGAGGCTGTGGCTGGCGACGGCGCTGGCCGTTCCGGTGCTGGGGGCGTTGGCCCTGGCAGTCGCGTCGAAGTCCGGCGGCCACGCGATCGCCGCGACCACCGCGCCCGCCGCCTCCGAGGCGCCGACCGCGCCCGGCGCGACCTATGTCAGCCGCAAGGCGCCTGACACCCGCCGCGCCTTCTTTGGCGACCTGCACCTGCATACCGCCATGTCCTTCGACGCCTGGAGCTTCGGCACCAAGGCGACGCCCGACCAGGCCTATAAGTTCGCCCGCGGCGAGACGGTGATGATCCCGGCCTCGCAGGTCGCCCGCGAGGAAGGCTTCACGCCCACCGGCATGGTCCCGGCCAGGCGCCGTTGGCCGCTCGACTTCATGGCGGTCACCGACCACTCCGAATTCATGGGCGTGATGAACCAGCTCGACGATCCGTCCAGCCCGGTCGCCAGGACGCCGATCGGCCAGAAGATCCTCGCCGATCCGCACCAGGCATTCCTCGTGGTGGCGCCGGCCAAGGGCAATATCGGCAGCAATCCGGAGGCCGAGCAGTTTCATCCGCAGCAGGCCATGCTCAGCACCTGGAACCTCCAGATGAAGGCGGCTAACGACAACTACCAGCCCGGCAAGTTCACCACCTTCATCGCCTATGAGTGGACCTCGGCGCCGGATGGCAAGAACCTGCACCGCAACGTCTTCTTCAACGCCGACCATGCCCCGCCGCCGTTCACCTCGGCCCAATCGAACCGGCCGGAGGACCTGTGGAGCTTCCTGGAGAAAGTCCGGGCGAGCGGGATCGACGTGATCGCCATCCCGCACAACGCCAACGCCTCCGACGGGCTGATGTACGACTGGAACGATAGCGACGGGCGCCCGATCAGCGAGGCCTATGCGCAGCGGCGGCTGAAGAACGAGCCGCTGACCGAGATCGCCCAGAACAAGGGGGTTTCGGACACCACCCCGACGCTCTCGCCCAACGACGAGTTCGCCAACTACGAGCTCTACGACCACCTGATCTCGCGCCCCACCGTGAAGAGCCGCGAGGACGGCAGCTATGTCCGCCAGGCCTTGGGCCGCGGCCTGGCCCTGCTCGGGCGGGTCGGCGCCAATCCCTATAAGTACGGCCTGGTCGGCGCGACCGACATCCACAACGGCCTCAGCTTCACGGACCCGGACGGCGTCGGCGGCTCGTTCGGCGCGCCGGCGGCCATGCTGCCGATGGGCGACGCGGCCAAGCGCGCCCTGCAGATCATCCGCATCCCCGCCCGCCTCGACAGCGACGCGGACGCCAAGGGCGCCGCCCACTCCTTCCAGAAGACCCTGGAGGTCGGCACCGGCGGCGTCACCGGCGTCTGGGCCGAGGAGAACACCCGCAACTCGATCTATGCGGCGCTGAAGCGCAAAGAGACCTTCGCGACCAGCGGCACCCGCATCCGGGTGCGGATGTTCGCCAGCTGGGCCTATCCGGCCAAGCTGCAGGCGCGGCCCGACTGGGTGAAGGTCGCCTACGCCACCGGCGTGCCCATGGGCAGCGACCTGCCGGCGACGGCGCGTCCCACAGCGCCGACCCTGGTGCTGCAGGCCATGAAGGACCCGGACGGCGCCAACCTCGACCGCATCCAGGTGATCAAGATGTGGCGCGACGGCGACGGCTATAAGGAGCGCATCTTCAACGTCGCGCTTTCCGGCGGCCGCCACGAGGACGCCAAGGGCAAGGCCCCCGCGGTCGGCGACACCGTCGACCTGAAGACCGGCAAGTACGCCAACACCATCGGCGCGCCGGTCCTGACCGCCCAATGGACCGACCCGACCTTCGACGCGTCGAAGCCCGCGGTCTACTACGCCCGGGTGCTGGAGATCCCGACGCCGCGCTGGAGCACGCTGCTGGCCATCAAGAACCAGTTGCCGATCCCCACCGAGGTCCCGGCCACCATCCAGGAACGGGCCTGGAGCTCGCCGGTGTGGTTCACCCCGCCGAAGACGACCAAGGTCGCGTCACGATAGAGGCAGGGATGCGCCTGTACGCCGTACGGAAGGCGTCTATAACCTTCGGGCATGGTCGACCCGAAGAGCCGTACTGCGCCGCCACCCGGCCGCCTGGGTGCCGTGAGCGCGTCCCGCCTCGAACGCATCGAGCTGAAGCACCTCGAACACGTCCTGGAAATCTGCCGGGCGGGCAGCTTCAGCGCTGCGGCCCGGCGGCTGCGCCTGAGCCAGCCGGCGCTCAGCAAGAGCATCTCACGCCTGGAGGCGCAGCTGGGCCTGCACCTCTTCGAGCGCACCGGCGGAGCGGCGCGCCCGACCGAGCTGGCTGAGCTGATCGCCGAACGGGGCCGCGCCCTTCTGGTCTCCTCCAACGCGCTCAGCCGCGAGCTGGAACAGCGGGCCAGCGGCGTCACCGGACGCCTGCGGATCGGGGTCGGGCCGACGACGCGCCTCAAACCGCTGCCGCAGGTGGTGCGCGGCGTCCTGGCCCGGTTTCCCGATATCAAGCTGGAAGCCAACCTCGACAACGGCCTGGCGATCATGCGCGGCGTTGACCAGGGCCGTTACGACCTGGCCTTCGGCTACAGCGAGAACGCCGAAGCCTTCGGCGACCTGATCCGGATCAAGATCTTCGACGATCAGCCCATCGCGGTGGTCCGCCCCGGCCATCCGGCGGCCGGCGCCAAGCGCCCGCTCTCCGCCTCGGAGCTGCTGCAATACCCGATGGCCAGCGTGGGGATCACCACCAACTTCGGCGCCTGGATCGGCGAGCTGTCGGAGATCGAAGCGCGCAACGTCGACGCCTATGTCAGCAACGACATCGACATGCTGAAGTCCTGCTTCCCGGACAACTACACCCTGCGCGGCGCGCGGTTCGTCTTCGCCGACGACCTGGCCTCCGGCGCCCTGGTCGAGGTGCCGCTGCAGTGGGAGTCGACCTACCACTGCTGGATGGTGACCACGCCGGAAAACTGGCGGCTCCCCGTCGTCAAGGCGGTGGCGGACATCGCGCGCGAAGGGGCCGGCGAGGCGATCAAGGCCGCTTGACGGCTGCGGCGGGATACCCGCCACTTCGCAGCGACAAACCGACTCCCGAACCGGCGGCGCAATTGGCGTCGAACGGTCCACATCGCCCCGGCGATGAAGGCTTGAGGGGTCGCGAGGGGGAGCGAAGATGCAGCTGGGCGCCGTCGACTGGGGCATCATCGCCCTCTACCTGCTGTTCGTGCTGGGCATCGGCCTGGTCGCGGCGCGGGGCGCCAAGAGCGGAACCGACTTTTTCCTGGCGGGCCGCTCGATCCCGGCCTGGGTGGCGGGCCTGGCCTTCATCTCGGCGAACCTCGGCGCGCAGGAGGTGATCGGCATGGGCGCCTCAGGCGCCAAGTACGGCATCTCGACGGCGCACTTCTATTGGATCGGCGCCATCCCGGCGATGGTGTTCATCGGCGTCTTCATGATGCCGTTCTACTACGGCTCCCGCGCCCGCTCGGTGCCCGAGTACCTGCGCATGCGGTTCGACGAGAAGACCCGCGCGCTCAACGCCGTCACCTTCGCCATCATGACCATCCTGAGCTCGGGGGTCTCGATGTACGCCCTGGCCAAGCTGATCCAGACGCTGCACGTCTTCGATGTGCCGTTCGAGCGGCTGGGCCTGCCGCAGGCCTGGATCTTCCACGCGGCGATCCTGGCCTCGGCCCTCGTCGTGCTGGTCTACATCTACCTGGGCGGCCTCAAGGGCGCGATCTACAACGAGGTCCTGCAGTTCTTCTTGATCGTCGCGGGCTTCGCCCCGCTGGTCTGGCTGGGCCTGAAGCAGGTGGGCGGCTGGCATGGGCTGGAGACCACCCTGGGGCCGAGCTACACCCAGGCCTGGCACGGCATGGCCCACGCCACCACCAACCGCCTGGGCGTCGACTGGTTCGGCCTCTCCATGGGCCTCGGGTTCGTCCTGTCCTTCGGCTACTGGTGCACCGACTTCCTGGTCGTGCAGCGGGCGTTGGCGGCCAATTCCATGTCGGCCGCCCGGCGCACGCCGCTGATCGCCGCCGGCGTGAAGATGTTCATCCCCTTCATCGTCATCCTGCCCGGGCTGATCGCCATCGCGCTCACCGCCGCGCCGGACAAGGCCGGGGCCATGACCCATCCGGTGGCGGTCGCCGGCGCGATCCAGCAGCACGACCCCGGCGTCATCCCGATCAAGATCGACAGCGCCACCGGCAAGCCGATGCTCGACGCCCGCGGCCAGCCGCAGCTGGACTACGATCTGGCCACGCCGAACCTTTTGCTGCGCTACTTCCCGACGGGCATGCTGGGGGTGGGCCTGACCGCGCTCCTGGCCAGCTTCATGTCGGGCATGGCGGGCAACGTCACCGCGTTCAACACCGTCTTCACCTACGACATCTACCAGGCCTACATCCGAAAAGACGCTGACGACCGCCACTACCTGCGGGTCGGACGGCTTGCGACGGCGCTCGGCATCTCCGCCTCGATTGCGGCGGCCTATATCGCCAGCCAGTTCAACAACATCATGGACCTGCTGCAGCTCACCATGGCGTTCGTGAACGCGCCGGTGTTCGCGACTTTCCTGCTCGGCATGTTCTGGAAGCGGACCACCGGCCACGGGGCGTTCACCGGCCTCGCCACCGGGATCGCGGCGGCGGCGCTGCATCACGGCCTGACCCTGCCCCTCGACAACATTCCCGGCGTCAAGGGCGGGTGGCTCGCCGTCACCCACACTTACCCCAGCGAGATGGCCCAGAACTTCTGGACCGCCATCTGGGCGTGGAGCGCCTGTTTCGTCGTCACCATCGCGGTCAGCCTGGTCACCCGCCGCGGACCCGAGGAGGCGCTCGCGGGCCTGACCTATTCCCTGACTCCGAAGATCAGCGAACCGCCCGGCCCCTGGCTCGCCCGGCCGCCGGTGCTCGGTGCGATCATGATCGTCGCCGTGATCGTCCTCAACATCATCTTCCGCTAGGAGTCCGGCCATGATCTTCGACGTGCGTCTGCCGATCGGCCTGCTCTTCCTGTGCATCGGGGTCCTGGTGGCAGGCGCGGGGTTTCTGGGGGACCCGGCCGTCTTCGCGGCCCATTCCGCAGGCCTCAACATCGATGTCGTCTGGGGGCTGGTGATGGCCGGCTTCGGGTCGCTGATGTTGCTGCTGGCGGCCCTCGCCAGACGCAAGACCCCACCGCCGACTCGGTGAACCTCCGGGACATCTGACGGCCCGATCGCCGTGGGCTGGGCCCTGGCCTGCGATCCGCGCGAGCCAGGACCGCCAGGCCGAGCTCAGGCCGTCACGATCCGCTCGACGAACGACGCGAAGGCGCGCGCCTTGGTGCTGGCGAGGCGGCCGGTCGGGTAGACGGCCGACAGATTTGTGATCGGCAACGCCCAGTCCTCAAGCACCTCCACCACCTCGCCAGACTTCAGTTCGGGGGAGAAGTTCCACTCCGAGGCTACCGTCAGGCCCAGGCTGCATTTCACCGCCTCGCGCAGGCCTTCCGCTGCGGTCACCTTCAACCGCCCCTGGAGTACGACGGACACCTCCTGCGCGCCCTTTCGAAAGGTCCAGGTGTCGAAGCCGGGAACCCGCGAGTTGATGATCGCCTGATGGCGGCTGAGCTCGCTGGGGGACGTCGGAACGCCATGGCGCTGGAGATAGGCCGGCGTCGCCACGACGACCCTCCGCCCCTGCGCGATGCGGCGCGCGGTCATGTTCGAGTCCGGCATCGGCCCCATCCGCATGGCCACGTCGATGCCTTCGTTGACGAGGTCCACTTGCCTGTCGTCGAGGACCAGCTCGAGCTCGAGGTCGGGGTGCTCGGCCAGGAACCCCGACAATTTGGGAATGACATAGATGCGGCCAAAGCAGACCGAGGTCGACACGCGAAGCTTGCCGGTGAGGGCCGAGGCGCTGCCGCGCGCCGCCGTGACGGCTTCGTTGGCTTCCTCGATCGTCCGCCTGGCCCGCTCATAGAAGGTCCGGCCGGCTTCGGTCGGGACCAAACTGCGCGTCGAGCGCAGGATCAGGCTGACACCCAGCCACGCCTCAAGCTGGGCGACCGCCTTGGAGACGGCCGGCTGGCCGATCCCCTGCTGCCGGGCGACCGCCGAGAACGAGCCGGTGTCGACCACCCGTACGAAGATTTCCAAGGCCGCTAGCCGGTCCATCTGGCGCTCCTGTGGAATAGGACGTCTCGCCTCCTGAACCATTTATCGCGGGATTGGAATAGGCGCCGGTCCGTCACCGGATCTCGTCAACGCGATCCGGATAGAAGGCGACGTAGTCTCGGATCGCCGCCATCGCCGGGAACGGCGCCTCGTAGGTCCAGACCGCGTTGGTCGAGCGCGCGCCGCCGGCGGGGATGCTGAAGTAGGCGGCGTCGCCCTTGTAGGGGCAGTAGCTGGTGTGGTCGCTGCGGCTGAGCGCGGCCATGTCGACATCCCGGCGGGGGATGTACTGCGCCGCCGGATAGCCGGCTTCGCTCAGGGTCAACGCCGTCTGCGTGTCGGCGATCACCTGGCCGCCGACGGTGACCACGACGCGGGCGGGGTTGGGCTGGATTTCGATGGGGTGGTCGGGACCGGGAATCTTTATCGCGCGATCAGGCATGGTGGGTCTCCTTCAGGGTTGGGAGTGGCGACTTGGCGGCCCTCCCAGGGCGCCGTTAAAGCCCCGGAGGACCGCCCTCGCCCGGGCGCGGTGCGAGCGAGGGAATGAGCCGCGCTCGGACGGGCTCAGTGGGACTTGCCGCCGTCGACGTTGAGCACGTGGCCGGTGATGAACCGGGCCTCGTCCGACGCGATGAAGACGATGCCGTCGGCGACTTCCTCGGAAAGACCCAACCGGCCCAGCGGCACCGTGGTCGTCAGCGCCGCCTTGTTCTCCGGCGTGCCGGTGAAGCGGGTCAGCATGCCGGTGTCTGTGGGGCCAGGGGCCACGGCGTTCACGCGGATTCCCGCCGCGGCAAGCTCCCGCGCCACCGACTTGGTGATGCCTTCGACGGCATGCTTCGCGCCCACATAGATCGAGGCCCCGGCCGCGCCCTCATGCCCGTAGGTCGAGGAGATGTTGATGATATTGCCGCTACCCTGGGCCTGCATGGCGCGGACCTCGTGCTTGATGCTGAGCACCACGCCCAGGACGTTGGTGTCGAAGGTCTGGGCGAAGCTTTCCGCCGTCTGGTCGACGATCGGGCCGACCGCGCCTTCGGTGGCGGCGTTGTTCACGGCGACATCGAGCCGGCCGAACCGCGCCACGGTCTTGTCGACGAGGTTGCGGAGGTCGTCCTCCTTGCGCACATCGGCGTTGATGAACTCGGCCTCCGCCCCGAAGGCTCGCAGCTCCTTGGCGAGCGCCTGGCCCGCCTCGTCGCGGCGGCCGGAGACGACGACCCTGGCGCCCTTCTTGGCGAAAGCGACGGCGGCCGCGCGGCCGATGCCGGTCAGCGCGCCGGTGATCAAGACAACCTGACTGTTCATTCTGCGATCCCTCGTTGGGCCGCCCAGGGACCGGGCGGCGTTTCGTGGGAAGTCAGGTGTCTATTCCGCACCACAGGCAGAAGGCGCGGAAAGGGATAGGGCCTATTCCAAAGAGGCGACAAATGAGCCCCAGCCCGACCGCCTAGCCCCGCGGCGGCTCCAGGAGCTCCCGCTCGGCGGCCGGAGCCCACGGAGCCTCTCTGGTGGGCCCGGCAGGACTCGGTTTCAGGAAGTGTCAGGCGACGCCGCGACATTCGATGCAGGTCGACTTCGCGCCAGTGGACGTTGGCCTTCCTCCAGAAATACGATCTTTCTGACCGAGCTCCGAAGAGACGAGGCCGACCCTGTTGCGGACTAGGAGCCCGAAGAGCGTCGCCGAGGGCGCCGACCACAGCAGAAGACTGTCGTTCCCCCTGGGACCAGGGTTGCGCCGAAGGCCATGACGGCGCCACACAGCACCGTGCGCGCGAGGCCCCGCAGAAGCAGGTTGCGGCGCCGAACGGACCGCCGGCTCATTCGGCGGCCGACTTCAGTTTCACTTCGTCCTGCGTATCGTCGACCGCGATCTCGTGTGCGAGATCCGCGAGAGCCTTTTTGACGTTGCGTCGCCGAATGCGCAGGAAGGCCTCAGCGAGCTGCAGCCCGTTGGGCTCGGACAGCATCTCCTCGATGACGCTGTTGTAGGCGCCGGCGTAATTGTCCCCAATTGGGGAGACGGGATCGTCCAAACCTTCGAAGAAGTAGCCGACCGAGATGCGGAGGACGCGCGCCATCCCATAGAGCTCGGAGGCGCCGAACGACGTGATCCGTTTCTATTTCCACCCCACCCCCAACCCCGCCAAGGTGTCGCTGTTCCTGGAGGAGTCCGGGCTGCCGTACGAGGTGGTCCCGGTCGACACCAGCGCGGGCGAACAGCACGGCGCGGTGTTTCGGGCGATCAACCCCAACGGCAAGGTCCCGGCCATCGTCGACACCGAGGGGCTTGGCGGCGAAACCCGGGTGTTCGATTCCAGCGCCATCCTGCTCTATCTCGCCGAGAAGACCGGCCAGTTCGGCGGACAACCCGACGAGCGCGGCGAGTTGCTCTCCTGGCTGTTCTTCATCGCCAGCGGCCTGGGGCCGTTCTCAGGGCAGTCGGTCCACTTCCAGCGCGCGGCGCCGGAGAAGCTGCCCTACGCGATCAACCGCTACCGCCGTGAGGCCGAGCGACACTATCAGGTGCTCGAGGACCGCCTCACCGGCCGCGACCACATCCTCGACAGCGGCTACTCCATCGCCGACATGTCGGCCTGGGGTTGGGTGGACCGTGCGGGGTTTGTGTTCGCCAGCGAGACCCCGCTGGCGGCCTTCCCGCAACTGCAGCGCTGGTTCGCCGCCATCGACGCCCGGCCCGCGGCCGCGCGCGCCCGCGCGGTGGGCAAGGATCACACCTTCAAGCGGGAGTTCGACGAGCAGACGCGGCGCGCCCTCTTCCCGTCGAACTACCCGCCTGCGGAACCCGTCACCGCGTCCTGAACGAGGCCTCAGCCCGGGAGCTTATCAGCCAGCACGTCAGCTCGCCGTATGATTGGCGCCCGGGCGAGGAGCCGCTCGGCGTTGGCCATAAGCGCCTGGGCGATCGGGCCTTCCAGATGCGCCTGTCGGCCAGCCTCATCGGGGAATGCGTCGAAGATCGCGAAGGTCTCTTTGTCCAGGCGCACGGCAAACCAGGCGATGGTCTGAGGCTCCGCGTCCGCCAACGGGCGCGCGCCCGCCAGAAAGTCCGCGACTTCGGCCTCACAGCCCGGCTTGGCGACAAGTTCGACGTAGAGCGCGGTCCTGGTCATGGTGATTTTTCCTGGCGACCGAAGCCGACTGAGTTCGGCGGGCGCAGAGCCTTGTTCGTCGGCGGTCGCCGCGAAGTTACGGTGTCTCCAAGGCGTTGATCCTGGCGGGTTTCCGAGCCCACGGGCCGTACGACCCGGCTCGCTTGCTCGGCTCACGAGCGTCCCGATTCCGCAGTTCGCTTGCGCCGAGCACGCGACGCTGACCTGCGACTGGCTTGGACGCGCCCCTGCTCGGCAAATATCTGGTGGCGCCTGCGAAAGCGCGGGTGTCGGCCGTAACCAAATCCCACCCCCCAGCGTACACGACAATACGACTTTGGCCGGGAGGCGGTGTTGCGTTCAGGGCGGCAGATTGCGGCTTGCCTCTCAGCCGAGGCTATGAAGGCCAACGGCCGGGGCGATTGCCAGGAGGCGTCTGTTTTCGCCGGCGCGGCGGGGCTCGATTGAAGGCGTCCACTCGTAAGCCGACGATGGACAAACGGTTGGCGTGCGTCGGTCTGGGCGTCCTGAACCCTTGAACGCCATGGCCGACAACGCAGCCGCCAGGAAGTACGACGCTGAAGCGCGCATGCGCCGGCTCATGGTCGAAGGTTTGGACGGTGACAGCCGGGCCTACCGGGATCTTCTCAGCGAACTCAGCCGATGCCTGCGAGGCTATTTCGCGCGCCGCCTGGGAGCCAGCTCCGCGGATGTCGAAGACCTGGTTCAGGAGACGCTGTTGGCCGTGCACCTGAAGCGCGCCAGCTATGATCGCTCTTTGCCGTTCACGCCCTGGGCCTACGCGATGGCGCGCTACAAGCTTGTGGATCACTTCCGCCGCAACTCCAGGCGTGTCCATATCCCCCTTGAGGATGCCGGGATCCTGCTGGCCGTCGAAACCTCGGAAGAGGGCGCCGTGCGCGCTGACGTTCATCGCCTTCTTGATCGGCTGGCGGTCCGCCAGCGCAACGTGATGGAGGAGGTGAAGATCCTTGGCTTCACCGTCGAGGAAGCCGCCCAGAAGCGAGGCGTAACGGCCGTGTCCGTGCGCGTCATGCTTCACCGCAGCCTTCGATTGTTAAGTCGGGCGGTGCGCAATGAAGACCAATGATCTGATCGAGCTGCTGGCGCGGCAGGCGCCGGCAGAGCCGCCCGGGCAAGCAGGTCGTCGTCTGGGGGCAGCGCTTGCGCTCGGCGGTTCCATCAGCCTTGGAGTCGTTGTCCTTTGGCTTCACTGCCAGCCGCTCCTTGTGGCTGGGGCGCAGCCCTGGTTCTGGATGAAAGCGGCCTTCACAGCGCTGCTGACTGCCGTGGGAGTGGCCATGGTGCGCCGCCTGGCCACACCGGGCGCAGCGGCGCGCATCGCGCCCTGGCTGGGGGTCGCGGTCATCGTCGCCATGGGCTCGCTCGGAATCAGCCAACTGCTGTCGACGCCATCGGCATTGCGGATGACGGTTTGGCTGGGTCAGTCGTGGAAGGTGTGCGCGCTTCTGATCCTGCTGTTGGCGCTTCCCATCTACGTCGCGCTGGTCTTCGCAGTACGAACCCTGGCGCCCACTCGCCTGCGCTTGTCGGGCGCCGCCGCGGGCTTTTCGGCCGGCGCGTTCGCCGCGACCCTCTATGGATTGCATTGTCCCGAACAAGCGGCCGCCTTCGTCATGACGTGGTACAGCCTCGGGATCGCGGCCTCGGCAGCCATGGGCGCGCTGACCGGCCCCCGATTGTTGCGCTGGTAGCCACGTCGAGTTGGGATCAAACGGCCCGGGGCTCTCGGTCCGTGGCGGAGCTTTCCGGCGTCAGGGTTGCTCAGCCCGTCCGCGCACGAGCGCCGCCGCGCTCGGCGACAGACCCGATCTGCCGGTGCTCGGCTTGCGAGGCCCAGCGGGACCGACTCGGCTGGAACGACGCCTTCGTTTCCTACCTGCGCCGAGCACCTATTGGCCCTTGGCCAGAGCCGCCGCCGCGGCCGCCGCCTCGTCGCGCCCTCTCACGATATGAGGCGTGACAATGATGTAGAGGTCGGTCTTGGACTTGGTGCTGCTCTCGTTCCGGAATAGTGACCCGAGCCCGGGAATATCGCCGAGCGCGGGGATCTTGGTGCGGGTGGACAGGCTGTTGTCCTGGGTCAGACCGCCGATGATGAAGGATTCCCCGTCCTTGACCGTCGCCATGGTGGAAGCTTCGCGCTGGCTGATCGTCGGGTAGCCCTGGGAAACTCCGGTGACACTCGAGACCTCTGCAAACACATGGGATGTGACATAGCCGTCCTCGCTGACCCGCGGCGCGATCTGCAGGGTGACGCCGACGTTGACGTACTGCACCTGCTGCTGCACCGCATTGACCCCTGACAACGCGATCGAGGTCAGAATCGGCAAGGCGTCACCGGTGATGATCTTGGCCGTGGCGCCGCTTTGCGCGGCGATACGCGGCTTGGAGATGATGCGGCCCTCGCCGACCTTGATCTGGGCGGCAAGGGCGGCTTGCAGGTTCGCGGTTGCGCCGCCCAAAGGGAAGCTCGTGCCGGCGCCGCCGACGGCGTTGGCGCCGGCCAGGCTCCCATTGCTGTATTGATAGGTCAGTGTCGCGATCTGGCCGTTGGAATTCGTGAAATCGAAGCCGACGTTGCGCGCCCCGCTTTGGGTCAACTCGACGAACACCGTCTCCAGGATCACGCTGGTGACGGGCACATCCAGCTTGGCGATATGCGCCTTCAGTTGCGCGACGCGCGCGGCAGGGCCATGGAGGACGATGGCGTTCAAGCGCCGGTCGATCCCGACCGTGTCGTCCACCGATGCGCCGACCGACTCGGCCGCGGCCCCGTTGGCGTCGCCCACGTTGAACGTCGGGGTCGCGACCCCGCCGCCGTTGTTGACGCCGGCAGAGCCGAACGCCGGTTCCTGAGGGTTGAAATTGTCATTGGGCTTGGTGCCCTGTGCGGCGGTCAGCAGGCCGACGATCTCGCTGACGTCGGCGTATTTCAGCGGCACCACCTCGAACACATCGTCCGGCTCCCCGGCCTCGATATGGGAGGGAAGAGGGCCGGTCGCGGGACCGCTCTTGACCACAGCCGGGTGGGCTGGGGTGATCGCCAGGGAAACCGCCCGCTGGCCCAGGCTCGTGGCGACGACGTGAATCGGCCTGACCCCGGTGAGGGTCAGGGTCAATATGTTGTCGGTCTGGGTGAAGCCGATGGACTGGATCAGGCCATGCTTGCCGGCCGGTGGCGCGCCCTCCGGGCCCAGCTTGGCGCCCGTGAAGGCGATGACGCTGATGTCGCTATCGTTGGTGACGATAGAGAACTGCGGAATGACCTTGTTGAAGGTCAGCGCCAGATGGGTTTCGGTCGGAGAAGCTATGGAGGGCGCGACGCTGGTGATCTGCGCCTGACCCGAGGGCTGTGGCGCGGTTGGGGCTTGAGCCATCACCGGGCCCGGACCGGTCATGCCGAGCAGGGCGACCAAAAGCGCCAGCCGCCCGGCCACCCTTCGCGGGGAGAATGTCATCGCTTGGCTCCACGAACTGAATCCATCGAGCTCACAGATTCGAGACTCGACAGTCCGACCTCCGCACGTGCGGCCCGTTTGACGGGTTCAGCGACGCTAGGCCGGTGAGCAGATCCTTGATGTCTGCCGTCGACGAGCCCCCTCATCGCATGGTCTGAATTCAATTCGCCGTTCCTCTCTTTCCGACAGAAGCTGCGCCGCCCGCCGCCGGGCGCACGCAGGTTTGTCAAAGGCCTCTGGCCAGCGACGCTGCTTTGACAAGCGACCTGCTGGCCGGATTCGGCTCCCGACCTTCGGCCGAGCGGCCGCGGTGGACCATTCCACCGCGGCCCTCACAGAACCGCAGATGCAGCTTCACATCCGAGTCTACGGGTCGATAGCGACGCTCGTTCCGCGTACTGTTGCTTTCAGTTCGCGGCGGCCGTTGACGAGGGGATTGTTCGTCGCGGCCTTATCCGAATTTGACGACCGCGACGCCGTTGGTCGTTGGGGTGTTGATCGTCGCCTGGCCCTGCAGACCAAGGTTTCCGGCGGCGTCTACGCGGAAGATGGACAAGTGCGACACCGTTCCATTGGCGTCCACGACGGCTGCCAGACCACCGGCGTTGCCAACCTTGGCAAAGGTGATGTCGGTCGGACTGCCGTTGAACGTCGCCGCGACTGCTGCGGTCTGGACCAGTCCTTGAGGAGAAACGACATAGCGCGAAACGCTGTGGCTCGGGGAGTTCGACGAGAACAGGAAATTCCCGTCCAGGGCCAGCCAGCAGGGCGACGCCTGGGTCCCCGAGCCGGTCACCGCCGTGACCGTATTGTTCCGAACCAAGCTGATCTCGTTCGCGTGGGCGATCGTGACAAAGGCGTCATTGCCACGGGTGATGAGACCGAACGGCGTATCGACGTTCGCCGGAATATTCCGGGTCGCCACGGCCTTGCCGCCAACCGCGCCGGCGCCATTCAAGCCCACGGCCTCGATGGCGTTGCTCTTCTCGCTGAGGATCAACTGACCGGGCAAGATGCCGACTTGAGCTGCGGAACCGTCGGCGACCAGCAGTGCGGCAGCGCCGTCTGCATGCATGCTGACGCCGGCCTTCTGGTCGATCGGGTGGGACTCCACGGACTTTGCGGTCAGGACATACAGGTGGCGTTCATCGAGCGCGACGCTCACCGGCCCTGCCGAAACCGGCACGAGGCTTTCGAGCTTCAGGTTGCCGCTTGCCGCGTCCTTGGCGAAAACCGAAACGGTGTTGGACCCCCAATTCACGACCGCTAGCCGGTCGTGATTTTGGGCGATGCCGCCCGCGTTGCCCCCAACCCCGCCTTGGCCGCCCGTCGGGATGACCTTCAGTAGGGCGCCGGTCGGGCTGTAGACCAGCAGTTGATTGCTCGCGGTATTGGACGCCGTCACAACCAGCGCGGAACGCGCAGGGGGACCGCTGCCCACGCCGCCGGCGGGGGTGGCGGCGGCGGCGGCGCCGGCGATGAGCAGGGAGATTGTCCCAGCGAGAAGAAGTGATCGTTTCACTGTAAGTGATCCTTCGGTTGTGACTGAAAGTGGACCGCTTCAAGCGCCCGCATCGCGGCTTTCGTAGAGCGACCGGGGATGCCTGAACGTAGAGCGACGTCCGTCGCCCCGGTGTGCAATCCGTCCCCGTGCCGCGAAGTGTTACCGGTCCGATCCCGAAAGTGTTTTCGATTCATTTCGGGTGTGGATGACTGGCGGGGGGTGACCAATCCGTCGTCCCGAAGAAGGCCCGGGCCCCGGCCGAATTCGACCGCCGCCACCGCGGTTCGCGTTGCGCCAAACGGCCGTCATTGCGCAGGTTCGAGACGGCTGGCTATCGACGCCCGCGTCGCGTCGTCGGACTTGCACGCCGCTGTTCCGACCCGCGATCCGCCGCGCGAAATTTGAGGCCTGCGAAGATTATTCCGTGCGGTTGTAACGCCGCCGGCCGGTTCAGCGAACTGCCCTCCGTCAGGGGCCGCCACAGGGCGCGCCGTTCCGGAGCCTCGCCGTGCCCGTTTCCCAACAGGTTAATCCCGGTCCGACGCAGGCGCCGCTGGAAAACGGGGCTGAGCCGCCGGAGGGGACGGAGTCGGCCGAAGCCACAGACCTCACCCGCCACGGCCTGCATCGCTTTAGGGCGGGAGATTTCGAGCAGGCCAGTCGCATCTTCGCCGCGCTGGTCGGCGGGTGGCCGCAGCGCGCGCTGCCGTGGAACCTCCACGCCATGGCCCTCACCAGCCTGGGACGACGCGAAGAGGCGGTGGCCGCGCTCCGCCGGTCGCTGGATATCGACGCAACCCAAGGCGAGGTCTGGGCGAGCCTGGCAGGCTCTCTCGCCCAGCTGCAACGCTTCGACGAAGCTGACGCCGCCGGCGAGGCCGCTGTCGCGATCGCCGGTGAGTCCGCCGAGATCTGGCAGATCCGCGCCACCGGGCGGACGGCGCGGAACGACTTCCGGGGCGCGGCCGACGCGCTTGCTTCGGCGGCCGACCTCGACCCCGAAAATGCGGCCCTCTGCGCGAATCTAGGGGCCGCTCTCCTGAAGTGCGGCCGCTTTTCCGAAGCCGACGCCGCTTTTGCACGGGCGCTCAGTCTCGATCCGGAGTCGGGACCGATCGCCGAGGGCGCAAGACTTTGCACCGTGATCATCGCCGCCCTTCAAGGTGCTCCAGCCGCCGCGATCGTGCGGGCCTGAAGCTCGAACCGGTCGTTGTTCATCACCTTGACCCAGGCCTTGACGAAATCATGCACGAACATCTCTCGCGCATCGTCGGAGGCGTAGACCTCCGCGACGGCCCGCAACTCGGAGTTTGATCCGAAGATCAGATCCACCGAGGAGGCCTTCCACGCGAGCTTGCCCGTGGCGCGGTCGTAGCCTTCGTAGACGCCGTCATCCTTGGCCGACTTCGACCACCGGGTGGACATGTCGAGAATGTTGACGAAGAAGTCGTTGCTCAAGGTCCCCGGCCGCTTGCTCAGCACGCCGAGCTGGGAATGGCCTTCGTTGGCGTCCAGGGCGCGCAGGCCACCGACCAGAACCGTCATTTCCGGGACGCTGAGATCGAGCTTGTCGGCCCTGTCCACGAGCATCTCCGCCGGCGGCCTCTGGGCGTCGCGGCCGTAGAAGCTGCGGAAACCATCGGCGGTCGGCTCGAGCGCGGCGAACGACTCCGTGTCGGTCTGCGCCTGCGAAGCGTCCACGCGTCCGGGCGCGAACGGAACCTTGATGGGATACCCCGCCTTTCGCGCCGCCTCCTCGACCGCCGCGGACCCGCCCAAGACGATGAGATCGGCCAGCGACACCTGCTTGCCGTCAGGTTTCTTCGCGTTGAACTTGGTCTGAATGCCCTCCAGCACGCTCAGGATTTTCGCCAGGTCCGCCGGATCGTTGACCGCCCAGTCCTTCTCCGGCGCCAGGCGAAGGCGGCCGCCATTGGCGCCGCCGCGATAGTCGGTGTGGCGGAACGAGGCCGCCGAGGCCCAGGCCGTCCGGACGAGGTCCGGCTCCGACAGGCCCGACGCGAGGATCTCATGCTTGAGGGTGGCGATATCGGCCTCGCCGATCAGCTTGTAGCCCGCGGCGGGAAGCGGATCCTGCCAGATCAGGTCTTCCTTCGGCGTCTCGTTGCCGAGGTAGCGGGCCTTCGGTCCCATGTCGCGGTGCGTCAGCTTGAACCACGCCTTGGCGAAGGCCAGCTTGAACTCTTCGGGGTGCTCCTCGAAGCGCTTCGAGACTTTGGCGTAAGCCGGATCGACCCTGAGCGCGATATCGGTGGTGAACATCATCAACGGATGGCGCTTTGAGGGATCCGAGGCGTCCGGCACCACGTCGGCGGGGTCTTTCGGCATCCACTGATTGGCGCCGGTCGGGCTCTTGGTCAGCACCCACTCATGGCCGAACAGATTGTGGAGATATTGCTGGGTGAAGTGGATGGGATCCGCCGACCAGGCGCCTTCCAACCCACTGGTGATCGCGTCGCTAGCCTTGCCCGCGCCACACTTGTTGGTCCAACCCAGCCCCTGTTCCTCGACTCCCGCGGCGGCGGGCGCAGGGCCAATGCACTTGTCGGGCGACGCCGCGCCGTGCGCCTTGCCGAAGGTGTGCCCCCCGGCGATCAGGGCGACCGTCTCTTCGTCGTTCATGGCCATGCGGCCGAACGCTTCGCGGATATCCTTCGCCGCGGCCAAGGGGTCGGGCACGCCGCCCGGCCCTTCCGGGTTCACATAGATGAGACCTTGCTGCACCGCTCCGAGCGGCTTCTCAAGCTGGCCATCCTTGTCGCGGTTGCTCGACATGAGCTTGTCGCCGGGGCCCCAGTAGACGAGATCGGGCTGCCAATCATCCTGGCGCCCGCCGCCGAAGCCGAAGGTCTGGAACCCCATCGACTCGAGGGCCACGTTGCCCGTCAGCACCATCAGGTCGCCCCAGGAGAGCTTGCGGCCGTACTTCTGCTTGATCGGCCACAGCAGCCGCCGCGCCTTGTCGAGGTTGGCGTTGTCCGGCCAGCTGTTCAGCGGCTCGAAGCGCTGCTCGGCCCCGTCGGCGCCGCCACGGCCGTCCCAAGTGCGATAGGTGCCGGCGCCGTGCCAGGCCATGCGGATGAAGAACGGACCATAGTTGCCATAGTCGGCGGGCCACCAGTCCTGCGACTTCGTCAGGACGGCCTTGATGTCCTTCTTGACCGCAACGAGGTCGAGGGTGCGGAATTCCCGGGCATAGTCGAAATCCCGGCCGTAAGGGTTCGACTCCACATCGTGGCTGCGGAGCGGCGAGAGGTCCAATTTGTCGGGCCACCAGAAGGTGTTGGGCCGAGGTGCGCCGTCGGCCCAGGCCGGAAGGCTTTGCCCGCCGATCGCCATGATAGCGACCGCCATCAAGAGAGACGTCTTAAGACTCGGCCGCATCCGATGGCGCGCCGACACGCCCACGGACTTAGCACAAGCATCCTCGCCTGCGTCGAGCCATTCCACCTGAGTAGAACAAGATTCTTGAGACGTTTTGACGCTCATATGACTTATGACCCCTTGTCGCGTTGACCGCGAAACCTGTCAGGGTTCGTACTCGGATCGTGTCTCGTGAAGAAATTATTTGATTCTATATCTGTGATGGAGAAATTCGATCACACGCCCAGCCGCCGCTCGGGCGCCGTCGAAGATGCGCCCTGATCGATGTTCCGAAGGGTGAGCGCGAGACGGGCGAGCCCCTCGGCGCGCGGACTGTTGCGCCGCCAGGCCAGACAGATGATCCGCCGGGCCTCACCCCCGGTCAGGGGGCGGGTGACGACCTCGGTTCCGGCGACGACGCCGGCGTCGACGGCCATCTGCGGCAACAGGGTGACGCCCATCCCGGCGTTGACCAGTTGGACCAGAGTATGGATCGAGGCCCCGGGCGCCGACCTCGGCCCCTGGTCCGGGCGCCGACACGCCTTCAGCGCATGATCCCGCAGACAATGACCCTCGTGCAGAAGCAACAGCTTGTCCTGCGCCAAGTCTCGCGACTCGATCGTCGGAGCGGCCGCTAGCGGGTCGTCGGCCCGCAGGGCGACGACGATCGGGTCGTCGAAAAGGGTTACGTATTCGAAATCTCCGCAATCGTAGGGCAAGGCGAGGAGCAGGCAGTCGCTGCGCCCGCTCGACAGGTTCGCACAGCCCTCGCGGCTCATCTCCTCCTGGATCTGCACCTCCAGTCCCGGGTGGTGCGCGCGCACCTGGCTGAGGATGCGGGGCAGCAGAAAGGGCGCGATAGTGGGAATGACGCTCATCTGCAGCACGCCCGCAAGCGGCCCTGAACCGAGAAGCGCGAGCTCCCGGGTTCGGAGCAGGATTTCCCGCGCCCGGTGGGCGACGCTGACGCCGACCGGCGTAAACACAACCACGCGCCGGGTCCGCTCAACCAGGCGCATGCCCAGGGTCGCCTCGAGTTCTTTCAAGCCGGACGAGAGCGTGGACTGGGTCACGTTACAGGCGTCGGCCGCCCGGCCGAAGTGTTGGTGATCGTGCAACGAAATCAGATATTGCAACTGCCTGAGTGACGGCAACTCCACGATGTTCATCCGTCGTTTGGGGCCGTGGCCGGCGTGTCCGTCAATCCAGGTGCGAGGCCGCCCGTCGCCAGCGCTCGGTCAGGCCCATTAGGTTATGTCCCGAGGCTGCGTCAAAGCCAATTGATGTATTGTCGGCCACTTATCGATTTTATCGATCTTTTCGTCCGACAGATGCCGTGTCGCTGTCGCCGACCGGATGCGCCATGATCCGGCCAAAGTCGGCGGGGGCGGCGCACACGACAAAGCCGAGTTCAGCCGATGCGTCCTTGAGGAATTTGGCGGCCTGGATAGCAAGACAGAGTCGCACTGCTCCCGCAGCTGCCGGCGTCCAACCTGGAAGACCTTACACGCGCCGCCGATCGACGAGGCGGAGGCGAACAGGTTTCCGACCGGGATGCAAATCATCCGCTGAATATGCGCCGGCACAGCCTTGAGTGGCCGCAAGGCCCACTAGACGTCGAACGCCGCCCACACCCGCGCGTGCGCGGTCGCAATCTCCTTGGCTGACGCTTTCGTCACCCCGGCCGCGTCGCCGAAGGCGGGCCAGCGCGCCACGGCGGCGCGGACCTCTTCCACCATCGCCGCGACCGCCTTGGCGTCGAGACTGTGGCGGGCGCCCAGCCGCAGGACGTGGGCGCGGGTGGGATTGCGGCCTTCGCCCTCGATGTCGAGGTAGTGCTCGCCCCCCGGCCCCGGCGCATAGGTGAGGTCGTAAGCCGGCGCCAGACGCCAGTCGCCGCTGGCGTCCATGAGATAGGCGTGCTGGCGGGTGTGGTCGTCGCGATTGCTGGCGAGAATGTTGAACATCATGCGGCGGAAGGCGGCCTCCACATCGGGCTTTCGACGGGTGATCGCCTGAGTGGCGCGCAGGAATGTATCGTAGGAGACGATCCCCGGCTCGGTTGGGGCTTCGACCGCCCCGGCGAGCGAAACCATGTGCAGTCGCCCGCCTCCGTCCGTGCGGTCGAACCGCCTGGTCGCGAAATATCCGGGGCCCTGGCGCGCGGGGATGAGGCGGTGTTCGCTCATCACAAGCCCCGCGGCTTCGGCCATATCCGCGTAGGCTTCTTCGATCGGGGCGATGTCGTCCGGGTCGTTCGGCGCACGGAACTTCACCAGCCAGGGGATGAAGCCGGGAGGCAAGTCCCCCTCCCCGACCGAGACCTGCTCCTTGGCGTTGAAACCCACATGCACCTTGGGCCTGGCGCCACCGGAGCCGCCGGCCAGGTCGGCCAGCGTATCAGCTAACGTCCCGTCCTCGCCCGCCAAGATCGCGGCGACCTCGGCCGCCAGGGCGTCGAGATCAAGCGTCTTCACATCCTCTGCCGGGGTGGTCGCTGGCTCATAGACGAGCGCGCCGCGCCCATGGCGGCCGACCAGGGCGAGCTGGTCGAGCGGACTCAGGGTGGCGATATCGACGCCGAGCCTTTCAAGGCGGCGACGCACGAGACGGCGGCCCCAGCCTTCCGGGAGGCTGTCGGCGAGGAAGCCGTGCAGACCGTCGAAGGCGCGGCCGCGCGCCGCCTGCAGGCCCGGTTCGGGGGGATAGTAGAGCGCGGCGACGGGTAGCTTCGCTGCTACGACGTCGCGTGACCATTCGAGCTGGGCAAGGCCGCCGTCCATCGCCACGCGGCCCGCAGACCTCGGCGGCTTGGCCGGGTCGAAAGCCAAGGCGAGGCTGAGGGGCGTTCCTGGGGCCAGCCTCACGGCTTGACCCGAGGCTTGACCCGCGCCCGCCCGCGGAGCACCCGCATCGGCCGTTTCGGCGTCGCTGTGGCCGCCTGACGCGCCAGGAGGTCGTCCATCGAAGCGGCCGCAGGGGCCGGGAACAGCAAAGCCAGATTGTCCTCGCAGCGAAGGGCGATCGCGGCTTGGATGAGGTGGCGGAGCGAGCCTTCCCCTTGGCCCTCGAGGCGCTTCCAGGTTCGGAGCGGCACGCCCGATCGCTCTGAAATCTCGAGCTGCGACAAGCCCTGGGCGATCCGCCGGTCGCGGACGGTGCGGCCAAGCTCCTGGAGCAATTCTACTGCGGTTTTCAGCATGGGCCAAATATGGCCCCTTGGGCATCCTATAGCAAATTAAAGTGCCAAATATGGCCCCGAATAGTGTGGGTCGCGCCTCGCACGACCCGCCGCCCAGTAGGCCGGGACCTGCGCAATTCGTACCGCGTGAATTCTCAAATCGTCTTCAAAAACCCAAGCAAATGCTCAAAATAGTATGCTTGGTCGTCCCACATGCACATGTGGCTGCCGTTCGGACAGATGACTGACGTCCCACCGGGAATGAGCGCGGCCATACGTTGCATGTCGGCGGGGTCCATTTCGTCGTGGGCGGCGCCGATGGTGAGGGTTTTCACCTTGATGTCGTGCAGTCGGTCCCAACGCTCCCAGTCCTTTAGATTGCCGGTCACCAGGAATTCGCTTTTTCCCTGCATCTGGTTGTAGATGGTCTGGTTCAAGGTGCGGAAACACTGATTAACTGGGTCCGGCCAGGGCTGTATCCGGCAGATCATCTTGGGGTAGAGCTCCTCCATCATGATCCGCTCATAGGCTGGCGAGTCGTAGTCTTGCTTGGCCTCCAAAGCCTCAAGTTCGGCGAGCTTGTCCGCCGGCAGCGTCTGCTTCAGGGCGGCGGTGCGTTTCAGATAGGCCTGCATCCCCGCGGTCATGTCGGAGATCACCAGACCACGCAGATGGCTTTGATATTTCAGGGCGTATTCCAGCGCGAGCAGGCCGCCCCAGGAATGGCCGTAGAGCACGAACTGCTCCAGCCCCAGGCCCTTGCGGACCTCCTCCACCTCCTCGACATAACGCGGGAGGGTCCAGAGCGAGGTATCGTTCGGCTGGTCGGCGTTTCCCGTGCCGAGCTGATCATAATAGATCATTTCGATACCGGCCTCGGGCAGGAAGGACTCCATCGCTGTAAGATATTCGTGACTGCAGCCCGGACCGCCGGCCAGGAGCAGCACCTTGACCGGGCCCTGGCCCACGCGCTTGGTCCAGACCTTGTACTTGCCGCCCATCACCGGAAGCATACGGATGCCCGCGGTGCGGATTCCGACCGGATTGAGGCCGTCGGGCTTGGGGGTGGTGATGGCTTCCACGGCGGACGTGGCGGCGGAAGTTGACGTGGAGGGCGCGGGCGTCTTGGCGCAGGCGGTGACTGCGCCGGCGGCTACGGATGTGGCGGCAGTGGTCAGAAAACCTCGACGATCCATGGTTGCAATTTTCTCCCTGAGATCGAATTTCGCTAGAGAGCCGCCGCTGCACCGTCAACGGCGCCGGTAGCGATCCGGCTACAGGATCGCGATGATCCGCTCTTCCGTAATGGCGGCTCTGAGGATGGAAGACCTGGCGGGCCGCGGAGATGACATCCTCGACGGCAATCGGGCGAGCTGCGATGCCTTCGTTGGCTTCGAGCTCGTCCACTTCGACATAGATCCGGATCAGATATGCCATTCGCACGGGCGACCGTCGCAGACTGCGACATCGTGGCGGCCGAGCCGCGCCAGCGCCAAGGCCAGGATGCATGCGCCGCGTCCCGAGCCGGACGCGGTGACAATCGGCCGGGCCAGATCGACGCCCGCCGCGGAGAAAACCTCTTGCAACGCAACGGCGCTTTTCAGCCGTCCGGCATCCGTCAAGACGTGGTGGAACGGCACGTTTACAGCATCTGGCCCATGACCGGATCGAAGCCTCACATGAGGTGCAAACGCTTCGCCGCCGAAGCGCGCGGCCGGCCGTGCATCTACGATCTGGGCGGCCTCGGTCTCCACGAGATAGCGCAGGGACTCAAGATCACAGGCCAGCGCAGGCTCAAGCGCGGGGGATAGGGCGGTCATGACTGAGACCTCCGGCGCCGCCGCGATGAGCCGGCCTTCCGCACGCCAGGCGTTCAGGCCGCCATCAAGGATCAGGACCCTGGGGAACCCCATGAGCCGCAACGCCCACCAGACGGGCGGCGCGGAATAGACCCCGCGGACGTCGTAGACCACGACGGTGGCGTCCCGGCGAAGACCCAGTCGGCCCATACGCTCGGCGAACGCCGCGGGTGAGGGCAGACGGTGCGGACGGTCAACCGTTTGTTGCAGTGGGTCGCCGATGTCGAAGACCACAGCGCCGGGGATGTAGTCCACCTGATCGCCTGATCGGCCTCGACCGGCTTGGCCCCGCGGCGCGCTGACGACATTGATGTCAGAATCGCCCAGCCGCCCGGCAAGCCCGGCCGTTGAGACCAAAGGGTCGGTCACGCCCCCTGCCTCTGAGACTGCGATCGCTTGAGCGCCAGGGCTTCAGCGCCGATCCGGACCCTGAGCATGGCAGCGTTCAAGGCCGAGAACAGCAGCGCGAAGCCGACCAGGCCGAATGTCAGGGGCAGGACGGCGATCTCGGCGGCCACCACTACATAGTTCGGATGGGAGAGGAACCGATAAGGGCCCCGGTGGATCAGCAGCGCGCCCGGCAAGGTGATGACCCGGGTGGTCCAGCGGTCTCCAAGACTGGCGACCACCCAGATCCGGGCCGCCTGCAGGAAGACGAAGACCGTCAGCCAGATCGGGTCGATCGGCCGATGGCGCGCCAGCACCCACAGGCCCGCGAGCCACGCCGCATGGAGCGCGACCATGTAGGGATAGTGCTTCCTCCCCGCCTCCTCGCCGCCTTGGGCGAGCAGGCGCCGCGTATTCCGCGTCGCCAGGATCAGCTCGCCCACACGCTGGCCCGTCACAAGCCCGAGGACCATCTCGGCGGCGATCATGCGGTCCGCCGCAAGGTGACGCTACTGGCGGTGAAGCCCGGGCCGAGCGCGGTCAGGACGGAGAGGTGCGATAGGCCGGCGCGCCGCGCCCGATCGAGGACGAAGAGCACGGTGGGGGCCGACATATTGCCGTGGTCGGCGAGCACCTCGCGCTCATGATCGAGCTGGCCTTGAGGCATGCCGAGGGACGATTCCAAGGCCTCGATCACCTTCATGCCGCCCGGGTGGCAGAGGAACCGATCGATGTCGCCGAGCTCCTGCCGGTTCGCGGCGAGCATACAGACCATGGCCGCGCGCAGATGTTGCTTGGCGAAGGCCGGTATCGACCGGGCGAGGATGACCCCCAGGCCGTTGGACTCGACACGCCAGCCCATAATGTCGAGCGTGTCCGGCCAGGTCCGCTCGGCACTAGCCTCGACCTCCGCGAACCCTTCGCCGTCTGTCGCCAGGACGCAGGCCGCCGCGCCGTCCCCAAACAGGGCCGTGGCGACGATGTCGGCTTTGCTCAAGTCCTCGAGACGGAACGCCAGGCTGCACAGCTCGACCGTGACCAGCAGCACGACCGCACGCGGCGAGGCCCGGGCCAGGGCGCTCGCCAGCCCGAGGCCGGCGGCGCCGCCGGCGCACCCCAGGCCGAACACCGGAACGCGCCTGACGTCGGGCCGCAGCCCGAGGCGGGCCATGGCCCGCGCCTCGAGGCTAGGGGTGGCGATGCCCGTCGACGAAACCGTGACGATGATATCCACGTCCGCGCCGCGGAGCCCGGCCCCGGCAAGGGCGCGCTCTGCGGCCTGGACGAACAGGTCGACCCCGCCTTCGAGATAGGCCGCGGTGCGATCCGGCCAGCCGCGAGGCTCCAGATACCACTCCATGGGCTGCACGGACTGGCGGGTGCGGACACCGGCCGTCTTGAAGACCCCAGCCATGCGCTCGAACTGCGGGAACCGATCCTGGAACAGCCGCCGCGCCGCCTCAGCCACGTCGTCCTGCGCCAGGATGTGCGGCGGCGAGGCGGTTGCTAGCGACAGTAGGGCCACGGGCACGGCGGCGCGGTTCATGGGATCACCTTTTCCGCGAACCGCTCCATCTCCTCGTACTGCGGGCTCATCTGCAGGAGGAGGAGGTTGAGGCCGGCTGCTTCGTAGGCGGCGATGCGCTCGCGGATTTGCTCGGCCGTGCCGATCAGGTTGGGGCGCAGGCCGCGGTTGGAAACCGAGTACTCGGCGATCTTCATCTCGCGCTCCAGCTGGGTGCCGGAGAGCCACTGGTCGTAGTTGCCGAAGCCCGGGGCGTTGGGGTCCAGCGTGGTGATCCGG
>NZ_DATAPY010000157.1:0-9972 GCF_036264965.1 Phenylobacterium sp. | reverse complement strand
ATCGCGTGGATGTCCAGGCCGTCGGCGAAGGCCTGCTTGAGCTGCGGGATGTCGCCGATGTGGGCGAGCAACCTGAGCTCGATCTGCGAATAGTCGGCGCTGATCAGCACCTGGCCAGGTTCGGCGATGAAGGCGCGGCGGATCTTGCGGCCTTCCTCGGTGCGGACCGGGATGTTCTGCAGGTTGGGGTCCGATGAGGCGAGGCGGCCCGTGGTCGCCGCCGCCAGCGAATAGGAGGTGTGGACCCGGTTGGTCTTCGGGTCGATCGCGGCGACCAGGTTGTCGGTGTAGGTGCCCTTCAGCTTCGACAGCTGCCGCCAGTCCAGCAGGATTCGCGGCAGCTCATGGCCCTGGGCGGCCAGGTCCTCCAGCATCGAGGCGTCGGTGGACTGCGCGCCGGTGGCCGTGGTGCGGCCGGACGCCAGCCCCATCTCGCCGAACAGGATGTCGCCGATCTGCTTGGGCGAGCCCAGGTTGAAGGGCCGTCCCGCCACCTTATGGGCCTCGATCTCCAGCTCGCCCATGCGCGCGGCGAAGTCGTTGGAGAGCAGGCGAAGGCGTTCGGGATCGACCTTCACCCCGGCCAGCTCCATCTCGACCAGCACCTTGGGCAGGGGCCGTTCCAGGGTCTCGTAGACGGTCAGCAGATGCTCGTGCGCCAGCCGCGGCTTCAGGTGCTCATAGATGCGCAGGGTGACGTCGGCGTCTTCCGCTGCGTAGCAGGTCGCGGCGCCGAGCTCGACGTGCTTGAAGCTCTTCTGCGCCTTGCCGGTCCCGGCGACGGTCTTGAAGCTGATCGGCTCGTGATCGAGCAGGCGTTTGGAGAGCTCGTCCATGCCGTAGCTCTTGTGCAGCCCGCCCTCGAGGGCGAAGGCGATCAGCATGGTGTCGTCGATCGGCCCAACCTCGATCCCGTAGCGGGAGAAGACGGCCATGTCGTACTTGCCGTTCTGCGCCACCTTCAGGACGGCGGGCGATTCCAGCAGCGGCTTCAGGCGCGCGATGGCCTCGGCCAGCGGGATCTGGTCCAGCGCCGCCGGGGCTTCCAGTAGCAGCCCGCCCTCCTGTTCCTGCTCGTGGCCGAGCGGGATGTAGCACGCCTCGCCCGGGGCCGTGGCCAGGGACACGCCGCACAGGTTAGCCGCTGAGGACGAGAGCGCGTCGGTCTCGGTGTCGAAGGCCACCAGCCCCTTGTTGAAAGCCTTGGCGATCCAGGCGTCGAGGGTCGGAAGGTCGCGCACGCACTGGTAGGCGTTGACGTCGATGGCCCCGTGCTTGGGCGCTTCCGGGGCCTTGGTCTCCGACGGCGTCGGGGTGGCGCTGGGCGCCGTGCCGCGCGCCTCGGCGACCCGGCGGGCGAGGGTGCGGAACTCCATCAGTTCGAGGAAGGCCGCCAGGGTCTCGGCGTCCGGTTCGGCGACCGCCAGCTCATCGACCGGCGAGGGCAGCGGCGTGTCGCAGTCGAGCTGCACCAGCTGGCGCGACAGGCGGATCTGGTCGGCGAAGTCGATCAGGGTCTGGCGGCGCTTGTCCTGTTTGATCTCGCCCGCCCGCGCCAGCAGCGTGTCGAGGTCGCCGAACTCATTGATCAGCAGCGACGCGGTCTTGATCCCGATCCCCGGCGCGCCCGGGACATTGTCGACGCTATCGCCACACAGCGCCTGGACGTCGACCACCTTGTCCGGCGTCACCCCGAACTTGTCGAACACCTGCTCGGCCCGGATCACCAGGTTCGGGGTCTTCATGGTGTCCAGCATGGAGACCTTCGGGCCCACCAGCTGCATCAGGTCCTTGTCGGAGGAGACGATCACCACCTCGCCGCCGGCGTCACGCACCTTGCAGGCATAGGCCGCGATCAGGTCGTCGGCCTCATAGCCGGGCAGCTCGATGCAGGGCACGCCGAACGCCCGCGTCGCATCGCGCACCAGCGGGAACTGCGGCACCAGGTCCTCCGGCGCCGGCGGGCGGTGGGCCTTGTACTGCTCGTAGAGCTTGTTCCTGAAGGTGTCCTCGGAATGGTCGAAGATCACCGCCAGATGGGTCGGCGCCTCGGCCGAGGCCTTCATGTCGACCAAGAGCTTCCACAGCATGTTGCAGAAGCCGGCCACCGCGCCCACCGGCAGGCCGTCCGACTTGCGCGTCAGCGGCGGAAGCGCATGGAAGGCCCGGAAGATGAAGCCCGAGCCGTCCACCAAATAGAGCCGCACGCTCGGCCCGTCCTGCGTCGGTTCGCGCGGGATTTCGTCCAGGGTCTGCGGGCCCATATCCTGCGGGGGGGCGTCGAGGGTGTCGGTCATGGGGAGAAGATAGGCGTGAGCGCGCGCAAGGTCATCTGCGATGCGACGGGATCGGGCGACGTCCCGGGATTGTCATCCTGCCGAACTTCCCGCACATGCGTCGCCGGAAACACGCCATTGGAGGCAGCGACCCATGTTCTCGCACATCATGATCGGCACAAATGACCTGGACCGCGCCAAGTCGTTCTACGACGCCGTCCTGGGGACTCTCGGCGTGTCGCCGGCCCTCGTCGACCGCCATCGCATCTTCTACCGTACGCCGACCGGGACCTTCTCGGTCTCCCTGCCGATCAATGGCGAGCCGGCGACGGCGCCCAACGGCGGCACGATCGGCTTCGCCTGCGCCTCGTCGGAACAGGCCGACGCCTGGCACGCGGCCGGCCTCGCCGCCGGCGGCGCGACCTGCGAGGATCCGCCGGGCGTGCGCGCAGGCGCCGCCGGCAAGCTCTACCTCGCCTATCTGCGCGATCCGGACGGCAACAAGCTCTGCGGCCTCCACCGCATGGCGAGCTAGGCTTCGAACCGCTTGTTCAGGTTGCCCAGGCCGTCGGGATCGCCGGCGAAGTTGTCGGCCTTGCCGTCGGCCAGGTAGCCCGCCACCGCCTTGGCCAGCCGCGCATAGACCGCGCGGAACGGCCCGCCGCCGGAGCTGACGCGGCGCACGCCCAGGGCTTGCAACTGCTCGGCGCCCGGCAGGCCGGCCACCAGCATCATGTTAAGCGGCAGATGGATCTCGTCAGCCAGCCGGTCGATTAGATCGGCGTCGCTGGGCCCCGGCACGAAGATGCCGCTGGCCCCGGCCTGGCGATAGCGCTCGGCGCGCGCGGTGGTCTCCACATAGGCCGCGTGGCCCTCGGCGAGGCCCTTCAGATAGACGTCCGTGCGCGCGTTGATGAACAGGTCCACGCCCTCGCCGTCGGCCGCCTTGCGCGCCGCGGCGATCTTGCGGGCGTGCAGGTCCGGGTCGCGCCGCCCGTCCTCCAGGTTGATGCCCACCGCGCCGACCCCGATCACCGCGCGGATGGTCTCGGCCAGCCGGTCCAGGTCGTCGGTGTAGCCGCCCTCGATGTCGGCGGTGACCGGGACCTTCACGACGCGGGCGACGGCCTGCACCGTTTCCAGCAGCAGCGGCAGGGGCAGCATGTCGCCGTCGGGGTAGCCGTGCGCCCAGGCCACCGCCGCCGACGAGGTCGCCACCGCCTTGGCGCCGGCGTCCTCCATCACCGCGGCGCTGGCCGCGTCCCAGGCGTTGGGCAGGATCAGGATGTCGCCGGTGTGATGCAGCGCGCCGAACGCCTCGGCCTTGCTCTTCTGGTCCATGGTGTCCCTCCGTCCGGTTCTTGAGCCTAGACGTAAGGTGCGCCGCGTCCGTGACAACCGCTGGCGGAAAGCGGACATCGACGTGGCTTCGCCGTCCTCCTTTCGCATGGGCTCGCGAAACCCTGTAAGAACCCCGCCGTGACCGCCACGGCCCCCTTTCGCCAGACTTTGGCCCGCCTGACCCTGACCGACTTCCGCTCCTATGCGCGGGCGGACCTCGTGCTGGATGGACGGCCGGTGTTTCTGGTGGGGCCGAACGGAGCGGGGAAGACCAACCTCTTGGAGGCGATCAGCCTGTTCACGCCGGGCCGGGGCCTGCGCGGCGCGAACCTGGCCGAGGTCGGCCGGCGCTTGCCGGGCGAGACCGTCGGCCGCGCCTGGGCGGTCTCGGCGGTCGTCTCCATCGACGGTGAGGAGACCCAGATCGGCACCGGCGTCGGCGAGCCCGGCGCGGCGCGGCGTGCGGTGCGGATCGCCGGCGGGACCGTTCCGCCGGGGCACCTGGCCGACCACCTGCGCCAGGTCTGGCTGACGCCTGCGCAGGATCGCCTGTTTCTGGAAGGCGCCTCGGACCGCCGCCGGTTCTTCGACCGGCTGGTGTTTGCCGCCATCCCGCGCCACGCCGCCCACGCCCAGGCCTATGAGAAAAGCTTGCGCGAGCGCATGCGCCTGCTCACCGACGAGACCCAGGCCCCCGACGCCGCCTGGCTCGACGCCCTGGAGGCGCGCCTCGCCGAGGCTGGCGCCCTGATGGCCGAGGCCCGCGCGACGACGCTGGCGGCCTTGCAGGCCGAGATCGACAGCCGCGGCGAGCGCCCCTTCCCGCAGGCGAAGCTCTCGCTCACCGGCGAATGGGAGCAGATGGCGCTGGCTGGCGCTGAAATCGCCGACATCGAAGCCAAATTGGCCGCCGCGCTCGCCGCCGCCCGGCCCCGCGACGCCGCGGCCGGCCGCGCGCTGACCGGCCCGCACCGAGGCGATCTGGCCGTCACCCACGTCGAAAAAGACCGTCCGGCGGCGGAATGTTCGACCGGCGAGCAGAAAGCGCTGATTTTGAACCTGGTTTTGGCCCAATCCGCGCGGCTTTCACGTGCAGAATCAGCGCCACGCCCTATATTGTTACTGGACGAAGTCGCAGCGCATCTGGACCGCCTCCGGCGCGCTGCCCTGTTCGATGAAATCGAGGCGCTCGGGCTTCAGGCTTTCTTGACCGGAACCGACGAGCACCTCTTCGAAGACCTGAAAGGACGGGCCCAGGGCGTACGCGTAGACGCCACCGGCCTGACTCAGCTGGACCCCGAATGAGCGAAGACAACGAGACCATCCACGGCCAGGGCCCGACGCCCGACAACAACGGCCAGGACGACTATGGCGCGGAGAGCATCAAGGTCCTGAAGGGCCTCGACGCGGTGCGCAAACGGCCGGGCATGTACATCGGCGACACCGACGACGGCTCGGGCCTGCACCACATGGTCTATGAGGTGGTCGACAACGCCATCGACGAGACCCTGGCTGGCTGGGCTACGCGCGTCGAAGTGATCTTGAACGCCGACGGCTCCTGCACCGTCACCGACGACGGCCGCGGCATCCCGGTGGACATCCACGAGGGCGAGGGCATCTCCGCGGCCGAGGTCATCATGACCCAGCTGCATGCCGGCGGGAAGTTCGACCAGAACTCCTACAAGGTCTCCGGCGGTCTGCACGGTGTGGGCGTCTCGGTGGTCAACGCGCTCTCTGAATTCCTCAAGCTGAAAATCTATCGTGGCGGCAAGTCCTACGAGATGGAGTTCCGCCACGGCGACGCGGTGGCGCCGCTGAAGGAGACCGGGATCGCGCCCCTGCGTGAAAACGGCGAGCCGCTGTCCGGCACCGAGGTCACCTTCCTGCCGTCGCTGCAGACCTTCGCCTTCATCGATTTCGACGTGAAGACGCTGGAGCACCGCCTGCGCGAACTGGCCTTCCTGAACTCCGGCGTGACCATCTGGCTGAAGGATCACCGCGGGGCTGAGCCCTTCGTCGAGGTCATGCACTACGAGGGCGGCATCGAAGCCTTCGTGCGCCACCTGGACGCGGCCAAGACCCCGCTCCTGAAAGAGCCGATCGTCATCCGCGGCAAGCGCGAGAACGTCGAACTCGACATGTCGCTGTGGTGGAACGACAGCTACCACGAGAACGTCCTGTGCTTCACGAACAACATCCCGCAGCGGGATGGCGGCACCCACCTGGCGGCCTTCCGTTCGGCCCTGACCCGGATCATCACCGGCTATGCGGAAAGCTCCGGCGCGGCCAAGCGCGAGAAGGTCTCGGTCGGCGGCGAGGACGCCCGCGAGGGCCTGACCTGCGTGCTGTCGGTCAAGGTGCCGGACCCGAAATTCTCCTCCCAGACCAAGGACAAGCTGGTCTCCTCCGAGGTGCGCCCGGCCGTGGAAGGCCTGGTTGGCGAGGGCCTGGGCTCCTGGTTCGAGGAACACCCCACCGAAGCCCGCCTGATCGTGCAGAAGATCGCCGAGGCCGCCGCCGCCCGCGAAGCCGCGCGCAAGGCCCGCGAACTGACCCGGCGCAAGTCGGCGCTGGATATCTCCTCCCTGCCCGGCAAGCTCGCCGACTGCGCGGAGAAGGACCCGGCCAAGTCGGAAATCTTCATTGTCGAGGGCGATTCCGCCGGCGGCTCGGCCAAGCAGGCCCGCAACCGCGACAACCAGGCGATCCTGCCCTTGCGCGGCAAGATCCTGAACGTCGAACGCGCCCGCTTCGACAAGATGCTGGGCTCAGAGCAGATCGGCACCCTGATCACCGCGCTGGGCGCCGGCATCGGCTCGGAAGACTTCGATATCGAGAAGATCCGCTACCACAAGATCGTGCTGATGACCGACGCCGACGTCGACGGCGCCCATATCCGCACCCTGCTGCTCACCTTCTTCTTCCGCCAGATGCGCGAGGTGATCGACCGCGGCTACCTCTATATCGCCCAGCCACCGCTCTATAAGGCGTCCAAAGGCAAGTCGGTCCGCTACCTCAAGGACGACGCGGAGCTGGAGATCTACCTGATCGACGAGGGCGTCGACGGGGCCACGCTCGACCTCTCCAACGGCGAGCGGATCACCGGCGCCGACCTCCTGGCCATGGTGCAGACCGCCCGCGGCGCGAAGGCCAACGTCGAGCGGCTCGCCGCCCGCGCCCCGGCCTTCGCCATCGAGCAGTCGGCGCTGGCGGGCCTGCTGGCCCCCGGCGGCGACCTGGCCAAGGCGGCCGCGCGCCTGGACCTCTACGCCGAGGAAGGCGACGGCGCCTGGAGCGGCGCGCCGGGCGATGGCGGCAGCTACGTCTTCTCGCGCATGAAGCGCGGCGTCTCCGAACGCGTCGTGCTGGACGAGCTCCTGCTGCACGCCGCCGACGCGCGGCGTCTGGCGGAGCGGTCGAAGGAGCTGGCGGAGATCTTCGTCGGCCGCGCCACCTTCACCCGCCGCGACCGCGCCACCGTGGTCCGCGGGCCGATCGACCTGGTCAATGCGGTGATGGACGGCGGCCGCCGCGGCCTCTCGATCCAGCGCTACAAGGGCCTGGGCGAGATGAACGCCGACCAGCTGTGGGAGACCACCTTGGACGGGGAGGCTCGCACCCTGCTGCAGGTCAAGATCACCCACGCCGAAGACGCTGGCGATATGTTCGCCCGCCTGATGGGCGACCTGGTCGAGCCGCGCCGCGAGTTCATCCAGGAAAACGCCCTCGACGCCGAGGTGGACGTCTAGCGGCTCAACAGATGCCCCCCCACAGGGGGAGCTGTCAGCGAAGACTGACTGAGGGGGTTTCCTCTCCGGTCGTCGGGGTGTCGGCTGTCGCGGACTCGGCGGGTGAAACCCCCTCCGGCGCTTCGCGCCACCTCCCCCTGATCTCGCTCCGCGCTGGGGGAGGATCTTAAGCCGCGAACCCGGCGACCACCTCCAGCACCGCCTCGCCGTAGCGGGCGAGCTTGCCTTCGCCGACGCCGTTGACGCGTTCCAGGGCGGCGCGGGAGCCCGGCTTCACGGCGGCGATCTCGGCGAGCGTCCGGTCGTGGAAGATCACATAGGGCGGCACGTGCTGGCTCTTGGCCGCCCGTGCGCGCCAGGCCCGCAGCGCCTCGAACAGCGCCTGGTCCGACGGGGCGGTGACCAGGGCGTCGCGGCCTTTGCGAGGCTTGCGGATGCGACCGGCCGGCTCCTCGGCGCGGGTCTGGATCTGCACCCGCCGCTCGCCGCGAAAGACACGCTTGACCTCATCGGCGTCGCCCACGCCGACCAGCGGACGGCCGTCGTTGGGGTCCTCGCGCAGCAGGCCTTCGAACAGCAGTTGCTCCACCAGGTCGCGCCAGGCGCTGGCGGACAGGTCCTGGCCGATGCCCCAGGTGGAGAGCGAGGCCTCGTGATCGCTGACGTCCTTGGTCTTGCCCAGCAGGTGGTCGACCAGCCGCCCGCGGCCGTAGCGCCCCGCCAACCGATGGGCCGCCGACAGGGCCTCTGCGCCGCCTCGGTGGCGTCGGAGAGTTCGACCCGGCCCGTGCAAAGGTCGCACTGGCCGCAGGCCTCGACACCCTCCTCGCCGAAGTAGCGGCGCACGGTGGCCGCGCGGCAGCCGGTCCCGTCCAGGAGGGCGTAGAGCTGGCGGACCTTGCCCACCTGCACCTGCTTCACCGCGCCGTCCATGTCGCGCTCGCCGATGCGCCGCAGCGCCCAGCTCATGTCCGCGGCGCCATAGAGGGTGATGCCCTCCGCCAGGTCGCCGTCGCGCCCGGCGCGGCCGATCTCCTGCCAGTAGGCCTCGATGGACGCGGGCGCATCGGCGTGGATCACGAAGCGGACGTCGGGCTTGTCGACCCCCATGCCGAAGGCGATCGTCGCCACCATCACCGCCGCATCCGCCTCCAGGAAGCTTTCCAGCCGCTCGGTGCGCAGGGTTCGCTCCAGGCCGGCGTGATAGGCCAGCGCCGGGACGCCCGCGTCACGCAGCGCCTGGGCGATCTGCTCGGTCTTGTCGCGCGAGCCGGCATAGACCACGCCCGAACGGTCCGGCCGCGCGGTGACCAGCTCCACCACCCGCTTGGTGGCCGAGCCGCGCTTGCGTTCCGCCGACAGCACCAGCTCGGGCCGCGCGAAGCTGTCGACGAACTCCGACGAGCTCTCCAGGCGCAGCTCGGCGCGGATATCCTCGCGGGTCCGGGCGTCGGCGGTGGCGGTCACCGCCAGGCGCGGCACGTTCGGGAAGAGGTCGGCCAGGCGCCCCAGCATTCGATATTCCGGCCGGAAATCGTGGCCCCACTGGCTGACGCAGTGCGCCTCGTCGATGGCGATCAGCGCCAACGGCACGCGCGCCAGCCGCTCCAGCATCCAGGGCTGCATCAGGCCTTCCGGCGAGACGTAAAGCAGGTCGAGCTCGCCCGCCTCGATGCGCCGCCAGGTCTCGGCCTTCTCCTCCAGGTCGATGTTGGAATCGAGCCTGGCCGCCGCGACACCCGACTGCTGCAGGCCCGCCACCTGGTCGGTCATCAGGGCGATCAGCGGTGAGACCACCAGGCCCAGGCCCGGCCGGATCATGCTGGGAATCTGATAGCAGACGCTCTTGCCGCCGCCGGTGGGCAGCACCGCCATGGCGCTGTTCCCGGCCAGCACCTGGGCGATCACGTCGCCTTGCAGCCCACGGAACTCCGCATGGCCGAAGGTGCGGCGCAGGATTTCGCGGGCGTTGTGCAGGAGGTCGGGATCGCGCTCGGCGACGGCGGAAGGCATGGGTGGGTTATGGGGTCGAATCGGTCCCGGCGCCATGCGGCATCCCTCCTCTTTAGGGGAGGGACAGACCGCGAAGCGGTCAGGGTGGGGGAGTCGCGCTCAGGCTCGGACGTCGGAGTCCTGGCCCACAGACCCCCACCCGTCTCGGGCTTCGCCCTCGCCACCCTCCCCTAAAGAGGAGGGATGAGGATCAGCTGGCGTCCATCCGGCTGATGGTCGGTTTCTTCGCCCAGTGCGTGCCCATGCGGTTGACGAATTGCTTGGGCCGGTCGGTCAGGACCTCGGTCTCCAGCCACAGGCGCTTCAGGTGCCGGATCTTCCCCGCGGCGCGGTCGTCGACGTATTCGCTGCGTCCGTGCAGCACGTGGTAGTTGTTGATGAACTGCATGTCCCCCGGCTGGAAGTCCATGAACACGCTATAGGCGCCGCTCTCGGCCTGAGCGTCCATCCAGGCCAGGGCCTCGCGGGCTGCGTCCGTCACTCGCGGCGCGTCGGCGTGGCGCTGTGAGGCCAGGATGTAGGGGGTGATCAGCCGCACGAAGAGGCGTCCGTTCCACTCGGTGAACACGGGCACTTCATACCAGCCGCGCGCG
>NZ_DATAPY010000156.1:0-2153 GCF_036264965.1 Phenylobacterium sp. | reverse complement strand
AATTCGAGCCGCTTGATTCTGCTCTACGGGCCACCCGGCAACGGCAAGACCTCGATCGCCGAGCGCCTGGGTTCGCTGTTCGGCGGCATCGTCTGGCTGCCGCATTGCTTCGAGGTCGACGGCCAGATCATCAAGGTGTTCGACGTCGGGGTGCATGAGCCCATCGAAGGGGCGGAGGTCGCCGCTCAGCAATCCCTGGCCGTGCATCGCGAGGAATTCGATCCACGCTGGCGCGCCTGTCGGCGTCCATTCATCACCGTCGGCGGCGAGCTGACGCCCGACATGCTGGAGCTCGGCTACCGGCCGGTAGGCAAGTTCTACGAGGCCCCGGTGCACATCAAGGCGCTGGGCGGGGTGTGCCTGATCGACGACTTCGGCCGCCAGCTGGTGACACCCAAGGCCCTGCTCAACCGCTGGATCATTCCGCTGGAGAGCGGCCGCGACCGCCTGAAGCTGCATTCCGGCAAGAGCTTCTCCCTGCCGTTCGATTCCCTGGTGGTGTTCGCCACCAATCTGGCGCCGCACGACCTGATGGACGCCGCCTTCCTGCGGCGCATTCCCTACAAGGTCGAGGTCCCCGCCCCGACCATCGAGGAATTCAAGGCGGTGTTCAGGAAGGTCGCCGGCGCCGCCGGCATCGAGTTCAGCGAAAAGGTGATCGACAAGGTGATCGCCGAGATCAGCGAAAACAACAGCTTCCCCCTGGCCAGCTATCAGCCGAAGTTCGTCGTCGACCAGATCCGCGCCGCCAGCCGGTTCGCCGGCCTGGCGCCGCAGTTCCTGCCCGAGCTGCTGGACATGGCGCTCAGCAACCTGCACGCCCGCGGCACCCCGGGCTACGGCGTCAAGTCCGTCGCCGCCCAGCCCCGCCGCCCGCGCGCGGTGTGATAGGTGCCGCTGAGCGCCTCTCCCTCCCATTTATGGCTACCTGATTCACACAACTCGCCCTCTCGCTTCCTTCTCCCCTTGCGGGAGAAGGTGGCGGGCGGGAGCCCGCCGGATGAGCAACTGTGTTCAGCTTGCATAGGCTGGGTCCCATTGCTGACCGTTGCGCAGCATGGCGATGAGGATGCCGAGCATTCTCCTGGCGACGGCGATGATGGCGACTTTGGGGGTTTTGCCGCTAGCGATGAGGCGCTGACGGAAGGCCTTCAAGGACGGATTGCAGCGGGCGGCGCTCAGGGCGGCCATATAGACGACGTTGCGGACCTCGGCCCGGCCGCCCCAGATGGCCCGCTTGCCAGCGCGCTTGCCGCTGTCGTCGTCGAAGGGCGCGAGACCGACGAGGGCGGCAATTTCCCGGCGGTCGGCGTCGTCGATCTCGGGCACCAGGGCCAGCAGTGTGTGGCTGAGCACCGGTCCGGCGCCTGGGAAGGACTGGATCAGGCGGTCCCTGGCCGCCAGGTTGGCGTCGCCAGCGACGATCCGCGCCAGACGCTTGCCGATCAAGAGGATCTCCGCCTCGATGCGCCGCAGGCGATGGCCGGTCATGCGCCGCAGGAGCGGATCGCGCACCTGCTCGAGTTGATTACCCAGCCTGACCTTGTCCTCGGTCAGTTGACGCCTGGCGACCACCAGCTCGGCCATCTGCTCGATGACGGGGTCGTGGCGCGCCTCGCGTGTTGGCAGCTGGGCCGTGAAGCGGGCCAGGGTGAAGGCGTCGATGCGGTCGTTCTTGGCCAGCCGGCCCAAGGCGCGGGCGAACTGCCGCGCCCGGTATGGATTGACCAGGCGCACCGGCAGAGTGGCCTTGCGCAGAGCCTTGACCGCCCCACGCTCGTAGCCGCCGCTAGGCTCCAGGCCGATGGCTTTGATCCTTTCGCCCTTCAGCTTCTCGATCAACTTGGCCCAGCCGGCTTCGTCATTGCCGACTTGGAAGAGTTCGCCCGTCTCCAGCACCGCCACATCCAGCCAAGCCTTCGACACGTCGATCCCTATCACCCATCCCTCATCGGCCATCTTCGCACTCCCATCCTTGCGTGCGGGGTCTTGCCCCCTGCAACTGTTCGGGTTGAAGAAGAAGACGGCCGCGTCCCCAGCTCACCCACGGCTTGCAGGCCCCAGGGGTCACGGGCTCGCGACCGCCGCCGGGATCGGGTCATGACCCGATCCCGGCGCCCACAATCTCGCACAGGCCGAACACACAAGGGGTC
>NZ_DATAPY010000155.1:0-22753 GCF_036264965.1 Phenylobacterium sp. | reverse complement strand
CGCCCCGGCCAGCCACATGAACTTCCTGATCGCCAACGGCGCGGTCGTCGTGCCGATCTACGCCGAGCAGGCCGGCGCCTTCGCCGTCCAGGCGCTGGAGGAGCTGTTCCCCGGCCGCCAGGTGATCGGCCTGCCGTCGCGCGCGATCCTCACCGGCGGCGGCTCGTTCCACTGCATCAGCCAGCAGGAGCCCGCCTGATGACCCGCAAGATTGCTGTCGCGGCGTTGCAGGCGAGCTTCGGCCTGGACCTCGACGCCAACATCGCGCGCACCGCCGAGCTGATCCGCGAGGCGGCCGGCCGCGGCGCCCAGGTGATCCTGCCGCCGGAGCTGTTCCAGGCCCCCTATTTCTGCGTCGCCCAGGAGGAGCGCTGGTTCAAGGAAGCCCATCCCTGGCGCGAGCACCCCTGCGTCAAGGCGCTGGCGCCGCTGGCTGCCGAGCTGGGCGTGGTCCTGCCGATCTCGATCTTCGAGCGCGAAGGGCCGCACTATTTCAACAGCCTGGTGATGGCCGACGCTGACGGCTCGCTGATGGGCGTCTACCGCAAGAGCCATATCCCCGACGGGCCGGGCTATATGGAGAAGTACTACTTCCGGCCCGGGGACACCGGCTTCAAGGTCTGGGACACCCGTTTCGGCCGGCTGGGCGTCGGCATCTGCTGGGATCAGTGGTACCCGGAGGCCGCCCGCGCCATGACCCTGATGGGCGCCGAGGTGCTGCTCTATCCCACCGCCATCGGCTCGGAGCCGCATGACCCGAGCCTGGACACCGCCGCGCCCTGGCGGCGCGCCATGCAGGGCCATGCCGTCTCTAACGTCATCCCGGTGGTGGGCGCCAACCGCACGGGCTTCGAGCCCTGGGAGGACTATCCCGGCGGCGGGCAGCTGTTCTATGGCTCCAGCTTCATCGCCGACCATCGCGGCGACCTCGTCCAGGCCTTCGGGCGCGAGGACGAGGGATCGCTGGTCGCCGAGTTTGACCTCGATTTCCTGGCCACCCATCGCGCCGCCTGGGGCTTCTTCCGCGACCGCCGGCCGGACCTCTATGACGCCCTCACCCAGCGCCGGCCGGCTTGATCGAAACCGAACGCCTGATCCTGCGCGCCTGGCGCGACGCCGACCGCGAACCCTACGCCGACATCATGGTCCATCCTGAGGTCGGCCCATGGCTGGGCGGCCCGTTCACGCGCGAGCAGGCCCATGCGCGGGTGGACCGCTTCACCGCCAGCCTGGCCGAGACCGGCCTCGGGCGCCTGGCCGTCGAGCGCAAGGCCGACGACCGGCTGATCGGCCACTGCGGCCTGGCGCCGTCACCGGTCGCCGAGACCGTGCCGCAGGGCCTTGAGATCGGCTGGGCCCTGGCGCCCGAGGCCTGGGGTTCAGGTTTCGCCGTCGAGGCCGCCCGCGCGGTGATCGCCGACGGTTTCGCCCGCACCGAGGCGCCGGAGATCCTGGCCTTCACCGGCACGGCCAATCTGCGCTCCCAGGCGGTGATGCAGCGGCTGGGCATGATCCGGATGGCCGAGCGCGACTTCGACCATCCGTCGTTGGCGGCGGACCATCCGCTCCACCGCCACATCGTCTACGTCGCGCCGCGGCCCTGAGGCCCCGACGTCAGGACCGCAGCACGGTCTTGCCGTTCTTGATGACAGTCGCGCCGCGCGCCGCAACCCGGGCCTCGAAGGAGATCACGCTGCCGTCCTTCCACAGATCGACGGTGATGGTGTCGCCGGGGAACACCGGGGCAGAGAACCGCGCCTGATGACTGAGGATCTGGTCGGGGTCGTAGCCGGTGATCGCCTGCAGCACCGCGCGGCAGGTGATGCCGTAGGTGCAGAGGCCGTGCAGGATCGGCCGCGGGAAGCCCGACCGCTTGGCGCTCTCCGGATCGGAATGCAGCGGATTGCGATCGCCGTTCAGGCGGTAGAGCAGGGCCTGATCCTCACGGGTCTCGATATCCACGGAGAGGTCGGCCTTGCGGCTGGGGATCGCGTGCGGCTCGGGCTGGCCCTCGGACGGGCCGCCGAACCCGCCGTCGCCGCGGGCGAAGGTCGAGCCGGTCAGGGTGGCGACCTTCTCGCCCGCCTCGTCGGTCCAGACGGTCTCGTTGACGATGACCGCGCCCTTGTCCTTGCCCTTGTCGAAGGCGCCCACCGTGCGGCCCTGGGCGGTGAAGGTCCCGGAGGTCGGCAGCGGCTTGTGCAGCTCCACCTTCTGTTCGCCGTGCACCACCATCAGGAAGTTGATGACGCTCGCCCGGTGGCCCGGCTTCTGCTCGACCTGGTCGGCGCCGCGCGCCGGACGCCCGCCGGCCGAGGCCAGCACGGTGGCTGCGGTGGGGATCACTTTCAGCCCCTTTTCATAGACGAACGGCAGTTCCGTCTCGTTCATCGGGTCGCGGCCCATGCCGACGCCCAGCGCGTAGAGCATCACGTCCTTGTCGCCGTAGGTGAAGGTGCGCGGGGCGGTCTTCTGGTCGAGGATGTCCGGGTAAAAGATGGGCACGACTATTCCTCCGAATTTATGGGCTGGCTCTTGTGGCCACTGAACTATGTCCGGGATCAAAGCGCCTGGACCTCAGCCGCGCAAGCGGCCAACGGGCGCATTTGCGGGTCCGGGCCTGATCGGCTAGAAGCGGCGACTTCCCGCGGGCGGGCCGCTCCCAGCCGTCCACGGTCCTCCTCGACCTCGAAGGCGCTTCATGACGACCACTGGCCAGCCCGGCATCACCGGCAACGTCCTCTTCTACTCCCAGCCCGAGCCGCTCTCGCCCGAGATGCACGGCAAGATGGGGGTCAAGAACATGGACGGGCCCTTCGGCTTCGCGAAGGTTGGCCACGCGGTGCCGCTGACGGTCGGCGAGTTCCCGGCGGCCTCTTCGACGGGGCCGATCATCTTCGTGGGCGACGAGAAGCTGCCGATCTCGGTGATGGGCCTGAACGCCGGCGAGAACATGTTCCTGCAGGCCGACGGCCTGTTCCAGCCGGGGGTCTACATCCCCGCCTACGTCCGCCGCTATCCGTTCATCTTCGCCAACGACGACGCGGCCAAGCAGATGGTGCTGTGCATCGACCGCGCCGCGGAATTCATCGTCGAGAGCGGCTACGACATGCCGTTCTTCGAGACCGACGGTCAGCCCAGCCAGTACACCAAGAACTGCATCGAATTCTGCAACAACTTCGAGCTGGAGCGGCAGCGCACGGCGAACTTCGTGCAGATTCTGAAGGACCTGGACCTGCTGGAGACCAAGACCGCCAGCTTCACCCCGATGAACGCCGACGGCACGGCGGGCGAGCCGCAGAAGATCGCCGACTACTTCGGCGTCTCCGAAGAGAAGCTCGCGAAGCTGCCGGTCGAGAAGTACATCGAGCTGCGCGACAACGGCGCCCTGCCGCAGATCCACGCCCACCTGACCTCGCTGCTGGGCTGGGACCGGCTGGTGGCGATCACGCTCGCCCGCCAGATGCAGGCGCCGCAGGCCGCCAACGCCTAGCGCTAGCGCGCAAACACGCTCCGCGTCAGGCACGAGAAGACCAGCCGGCCCGCCTCGTCGAGCAGGTCATGCTGGGCAATGATGATGCCCTTACCCTCGCCCACCGGGTCCTTGGCCATGATGGTCATGCGGCCGCGCAGCAGCTCGCCGGCCGGCGGGTTGCGCACCCAGCGCAGCGCATCGACGCCGAGGCGCTTGGTCTGCGGCCAGTCGGTGTGGGCCACCGCGTCCAGCCGGGCCCAGATCGCATAGACCATGGCGTCCGGCGCCCCGCGGTCGGTCGCCCAGCCGGGGGCGAAGGCGCTGATGAAGCCGGTCAGCGCGTCGGCGTCTACGGCGGCCGCGCCCAGTGAAACGACCTGGCCGATCTGGATATCATCGAAGGAGGCTGGCACGCGTAACGATCCTGGGTCGGACAACGAATGCATCGATGATGGGCGTGGCGCGCCACCCAAGTCGAGCCTTGCTTTGCGTGCAGGGCCGAGGCGGGCCATATAGCGCCCGTTGACGGTGCGTAACGAGGCTCTGGATGCGGTTCCTGACAGGGGTGTTCCTGGCTCTGGCGATGGCGCTGCCCGCTGCGGCGCAAGCCCCAGGAGCGACCCACCACGTGGCCGCTGACCTCATCGCCTCGCGCAACGCGATCGCGCCGGGCGAGACCATCTACGTCGCCCTGCATCAGAAGATCGAGACCCACTGGCACACCTACTGGCGCAACTCCGGCGATTCCGGTGAGCCGACGCGGATCAAGTGGGACCTGCCGGCCGGCTGGAGCGCGGGCGAGATCGTCTGGCCCGCGCCCAAGAGGATCCCGGTCGGGCCGCTGATGAACTACGGCTACGAGGACGACGTCCTGCTGCCGGTTCCGCTCACCGCGCCCGCCAACGCCAAGGCCGGCGACAAGGTGACCCTGAAAGCCCAGGTCTCGCTGCTAGTCTGCGCCGAGGTCTGCGTGCCCGAGGACGATGCGCTCAGCCTGACGCTGCCGGTCGTGGCGACGCCGGCGGCGCCCGGCGGCGGAGCCTCCGACAAGGTCATGGCCGCCGTAGCCGCCGCGCCGAAGCCCGCGGGCCTCGCGGCGGTCTATCAGGTGCGTCCAGCGGGCGTCGCCCTGGCGATCACCGGCGCGGCGCTGAAGGGCGCTGATGCGGTCGGCGCCTACTTCTTCCCCTTCGAATCCACGGTCATCGACCACGCCAAGCCGCAGGCCATCGAGCGCGGGCCGCAGGGCCTGACCCTGACGCTCGCCCCAGGCTACGGCTTCCAGGGCGGCAAGAGCCCGGCCAGCGTCGGCGGCGTGATCGAAGTCGGCGACAAGGCCTATGAAGTCGCTGCCACGCCTGGCGTCCCACCGGCCGGCGCTTCCGGCCTCGGCCCGCCGGCCGCCAAGGGCGCGGGCGGCGCGGACCTTGGTCTGGCAGCCGCGGCGCTGTTCGCGTTCCTGGGCGGCCTGATCCTCAACCTGATGCCTTGCGTCTTCCCGATCCTCGCCATGAAGGCGGCGTCGCTGGCCGGCCACGGGGGCAGCGAAAACGTTGAAGCACGCCGGCAGGGCCTGGCCTTCGGTGCGGGCTCCGTGCTGACCTTCCTGGCGCTGGCGGGCGGGCTGATCGCGCTCAAGGCGGCGGGCTCGGCCATCGGCTGGGGCTTCCAATTGCAGTCGCCGCCGGTGGTGGCGGTGCTATGCCTTCTGATGCTGGGCGTGGCGCTGAACCTCTCCGGCCTGTTTGAGGTCGGGACCTCGATGCAGGGCGCGGGCTCGGGTCTGGCCAGCCGCGGCGGCGCGCTCGGCTCGTTCTTCACCGGGGCCTTGGCCGTCGTCGTGGCCGCGCCCTGCACGGCGCCGTTCATGGGCCCGGCGCTTGGCTGGGCTCTGACCCAGACGCCAGCGGCCGCGCTGACCGTCTTCCTGGCGCTCGGGGTCGGTTTCGCCGCGCCCTTCGTCCTGGTGGCCTATGCGCCTGGCCTGCTGTCGCGCCTGCCGAAGCCCGGCGCCTGGATGGAGACGTTCCGTAAGGCGCTGGCCTTCCCGATGTACGGCGCGGCGGCCTGGCTGGCCTGGGTGCTGTCGCAGCAGGCCGGCCCCGAAGACCTGGCCAAGCTGTTCGCCGCCGCCGTGCTGGTCGGACTGGCCGCCTGGTTGGCCGGTCTTTCCCAGAAGCGGGCCGCTATGGGCAGGAAGCCTGTCTTGCTGACCGCCGTCGCCGGCGCCGCGGCGGCGATCGCCGTCGCGACAGTCGTCTGGCCGCAGGACAAGACCGCCGAGTTGCAGTCGGAGCCCTACAGCCCGGCCCGCGTCGCCGAACTGCGGGCCGAGGGCCGTCCGGTGTTCGTCAACTACACCGCCGCCTGGTGCGTCTCCTGCCAGGTCAACGACAAGGTGGCGCTCTCCACCCACCGGGTCGCCCAGGCGTTCGGGCGCCATAAGGTCGCCTATTTGAAGGCCGATTGGACAAAGCGCGATGGCGCCATCGCCGCCGAACTGGCCGCCCATGGCCGGGCCGGCGTGCCGCTCTATCTGGTCTATGGAACAGGCGGCGGCGACGGCGTTATCCTGCCGTCCATCCTGACACCCGATATTGTGGTGAAGGCGGTGGAGGCCGCCGACAAGCACTGAGGAAGGAGCTTCGCGATGATCGACCGCCGCACCCTTCTCGCCGCCGCCATCTGCCTTGGCGTCGCCGCGCCCGCGTTCGCCGAGCCGCAACTCGGCCAGCCAGCCCCGGCGTTCAAGGCGACGGACGCGGACGGCCACGCCCGTTCGCTTTCCGACTTCGCGGGCAAGACGGTGGTACTGGAGTGGACCAACTCCGGCTGCCCCTACGTCGGCAAGCACTATGGTTCCGGGACCATGCAGGCGCTGCAGAAGAAGGAAATCGCCGACGGCGTCGTCTGGCTCACGGTCTCGTCGTCAGCGCCTGACATGCAGGGCTATTTCACCGCCCGCACCGCCAAGGCCTGGGCGGCCAAGGAGCATTGGTCTGGCAGCGCCATCCTGCTCGACAGCGAAGGCAGGATCGGCCGCGAATACGGGGCCAAGAACACCCCGCATATGTTCGTCATCGATAAGACAGGCCGCGTCGCCTACATGGGCGGCATCGACGACCGGCCCTACGCCGACCCCGAGAGCCTGAAAGGCGCCAAGCCCTATGTGGCGATGGCGCTGGCCGACCTGAAGGCTGGGCGGCCGGTGGCCACGCCGGTCTCGCAGCCCTATGGCTGCAGCGTGAAGTACAACTCCGCCGACTAGGCCAACTCCGAGGGACCACGCTTGTCCGACCTGACCGACGCCTGGGCGCGCCTGACGGACGCCGCCGCCGTTGCGGGCGTGCGCCGCATCGTCTCTCTGTTCGACAGCGAGCCGAACCGGCTGGACCGTCTTTCGGTCAGCGCCGCCGGCCTGGAGCTCGATCTCTCCAAACAGCCGTGGTCGCTCGGCGATCTGGACCTGGCCCTGGCGCTCGCCAAGGCCGCCGATGTGGAGGGCGCGCGGGGGCGTTTCTTCGCCGGCGAGCCAGTCAACAGCTCCGAGCATCGCGCGGCCCTGCACATGGCGCTGCGGGCGCCGAAGGGCTCGGACTTCAGGGCCGACGGCCAGCCGGTTTCGGCGGAGGTCGACGCCATGCGTGACCGGATGGCCGCCTTCGCCGACGCCATCCGCTCCGGCGCGCACAAGGGCTCCACGGGTAGGCCGTTCCGCAAGCTGGTGCACATCGGCATCGGCGGCTCCGACTTCGGCCCGCGTCTGGTCTGGGCGGCGCTGCAGCCGCTGGAGCCGCAGATCGAGGTGCGCTTCGTCGCCAACGTCGATCCCGGCGACCTCGCCTTTGCGCTGCACGGCCTCGATCCCGCCGAGACCCTGGTCGTGGTGGTCTCCAAGACCTTCACTACCCAGGAGACCATGACCAACGCCAGGGCGGCCCGCGACTGGCTGCGTGCGGCCCTAGGCGAGGGGGGCGACGCCCATCTGGTGGCAGTCTCGGCGGCGTTGAAGGAGACTGCGGCCTTCGGCGTGCCGGACGAGCACGTCTTCGGTTTCGGCGACTGGGTCGGCGGGCGCTATTCGGTCTGGTCGCCGGTGGGGCTGTCCTGCGTCATCGGCCTGGGACCGCAGGTGTTCGAGCGCCTGCTCGCCGGCGCGGCGGCCATGGACGCCCACTTCCAGTCCGCGCCCCTGGCGCAGAACGCCCCGGCGCTGCTGGCGCTCGCCCACGTCTTCAACCGCAACGGTCTGGGCCGCCCGGTCCGCGCCGTGGTGCCCTATGCGCAGCGCCTGCACCTGTTGCCGACGTTCCTGCAGCAGCTGGAGATGGAGTCCAACGGCAAGCGGGTGACGCGCGAAGGCAAACCCGTCGTCCACCATACCGCCCAGGCAGTGTTCGGCGACGCCGGCACCAACGTCCAGCACGCCTTCTTCCAGCTGATGCACCAGGGGACTGACGTGATCCCCACCGATTTCATCGCCGTGCGCGAGGCCTCCGAGGGCGATCCGGCGGCGCAGAAAATCCTGCTCTCCAATGTCATCGCCCAGGCGGAGGCCCTGATGGTCGGCAGGAGCGAGGCCGAGGTCCGCGCGGAACTGACCGCCAAGGGCGTCAGCGCCGATGAGATCGAGACGCTCGCGCCGCAGCGGACCTTCCCCGGCGACCGGCCCTCAGCGATGATTCTGCTTGAGCGCCTGGACCCGGAGCGGCTGGGCGCGCTCCTGGCGCTCTATGAGCACAAGACCTTCGTCGAAGGCGTGCTCTGGGGGATCAACAGCTTCGACCAGTGGGGCGTGGAACTGGGCAAGACGCTGGCGACCCGCGTGCTCGGCGAGCTGCAGGGCGGGCCGCCCGGCGCGCATGATCCGTCGACTGCGCGCCTGATCGGCAACCTGCGCGGCTAGGTCCTGCGACAAGCCGCCACACCAAGGGCGAGCGTGGCCACAACCGAAGGTTAGGACCTCGCGCCTAGCGTGCGGTCTTTGCCGGACGCCGCACGATGAGCAGATCCCCCACGCTGGTAAGCGACCTGAAGGCCTACGCCATGCGCAACCGCGTCAAGATCTTCGATCTTGGGTTCATCCTGATCCTACTGGCCGTGGCGGCTATCTTCGCCTTCGAGGTCGACATCTTCGAGAACGCCCCCGGCGTGCCGCCCAAGCAGGAGACCATCGAGCTCGATGAGCTGCTGTTACTGGTCAGCATCGCGATTGGCGGGGTGCTGTTCTACACGTGGCGCCGGGCCAGCGAGCACAAGCGGGAGAACGTTCTGCGGATCGCCGCCGAGCGCGAGGTGCGCAACCTCGCGCTGCACGACCCGCTCACCGACCTGCCGAATCGCCGCCAGCTCGACGACGCCCTGAAGACCGCGCTCACAGCGATTCCCACCGCGCCGGAAGCCCATGCGGTGCTGCTACTCGACCTCAACGGCTTCAAGAAGATCAACGACGTTCACGGCCATCCGGTCGGCGACCAGGTGCTGATCCACGTGGGTGCGCGGCTGTTGAGGGCCGTGCGCGACGGCGATCTGGTGGCTCGGCTGGGGGGCGACGAGTTCGCCGTGCTGGCCCGTAATGTCGCCGGCGCGGAAGGGGCGGCCACCGTGGCGCTTCGGATCATCGAGGCGCTTTCCACCCCGGTCTCCGCTGGCGGGGTGCAGCATTCAGTGGGAACCGCCATCGGCGTGGCTCTGTCGCCGCACGACGGCGAAACACCCGAGGACCTGTTGCGCAAGGCCGATATCGCCCTCTACCGGGCCAAGGCCGAACGCCGCTCGGCTGTACGGTTCTTCGAGGCCGAGATGGATGCGCGCCTGCACGAACGCGACGACCTCGAGCGCGCATTGTCCGAGACCGTGGCGGAGGACGGCTTTGTCCTGCGTTTCCAGCCGACGCGGGTGAGCGACGGCCGGGTCGCCGGCTTCGAGGCCCTGCCGGGCTGGCGTCATCCGACCAAGGGCGAACTGGGCGCTGAGCGCTTCCTGCCGATCGCGGAGGAGGCGGGGCTGTTGGCCCAGCTCACCGAACAGCTGCTGCGCAAGGCCTGCACGGCGGCGGTCACCTGGCCCTCGCCGGTGCGCCTGGCCTTCAACCTTCCCGGCGCTCTGCTGCTCGACACCAGCTTCGGCCTACGCATCCTGACGGTGCTGGGCGAGACCCGCCTGTCGCCGACGCGCCTGGACCTGGAGATCGACGAGGGCGCGTTGATCCGCGAGGCCGAGGCGGCCGGCGCGCTCCTGTCGCCGCTGCGCGCCGCCGGTATTTCCATCGTCGCCGACAATTTCGGCACGGGCTATTCGGACCTGAAGAACCTGCACCGGCTGCAGCTCGACGGCATCAAGATCGATGCGACCTTCATCGAGGCCATGCTGCACGACCGGCGAGCTGCAGTGATGGTCAAGGCGCTGATCGGTATCGGCCAGGGCCTCGACCTGGCGGTCACCGCCGACGGCGTCATGAGCAAGCAGCAGCAAAGCGTCCTCCTGGCGCAGGGGTGCTCGCTCGGCCAGGGCGCCCTGCACGGCGGTCCGCTTGGGGTCGAGGAGGCCCTAGCGCTGGTCGGGCCGGCGAAATCGGGCGCGCCGCGCCGCGTGGCGTAACGCCGGCGGCGCGGCTGGCTGGATTTGTTCACGATCCTTCGCTATAGGCCGCTCCCCATGAGCGGATTTGCGCATCATCACGGCCACCACCATCCGACCCGGCAGGGTTCGGCCTGGGACCGCTTGGCCTAAAGCGACCCGCTCCGAGCCCCGCTTCCGCGGACGGGGCCCGATGACTTTCAGCTCCGTCCGTCGCTTCCCTTCTTTGAGGACACGACGATGGACCGCCTTCCTTCCTTGAGCGCAGACGCAGCAACCGCTAAGCGCGAGCCCATGACCGACACCGTCCGACCTGAAGCCCGCAGCCCTCGCGGCTTCATCGACCGCCGCGCCCGCGACCTGACCGCCGAGCGGAAGATCCTGGCCGCGGTGGCGGAGGTCTACGAACGCTACGGCTTCGAGGCGCTGGACACTGGCGCGTTCGAATACGCCGACGCCCTGGGCAAGTTCCTGCCGGATACGGACCGCCCGAACGAAGGCGTCTTCGCCCTGCAGGATGACGATGAGCAGTGGATGGCGTTGCGCTACGACCTGACCGCGCCGCTGGCCCGCTTCGCCGCCCAGAACTGGGAGGTACTTCCCAAGCCGTTCCGCCGCTACGCCTTCGGGCCGGTCTGGCGCAACGAGAAGCCGGGGCCGGGCCGTTATCGCGAGTTCGTGCAGTGCGACGCCGACACGGTGGGCTCGGCGCGCCCGGAAGCCGACGCCGAAATCATCGCCATGGCCGTGGCCGGGCTGGAGGCCGCAGGCCTGCCCGCGGGCTCGGCGATCGTGAAGATCAACAACCGCAAACTGCTGAACGGCCTGATGACCGCCGCCGGTGTCACCAGCGAGGCGCAGAAGCTCACCGTGCTGCGCGCGGTCGACAAGCTGGACCGGCTCGGGCCTGACGGCGTGCGCCTGTTACTGGGCGAGGGCCGCAAGGACGAGTCGGGCGATTTCACCAAGGGCGCGGGCCTGAACGCCGCGGCCGCTGAGCGGGTGATCGCCTTCACCGCGGCGGGCGCGGGCGACCGGTCGGGGACGCTGGACAAGCTCTCCAATGTGGTCGGCGGGTCGGCCGAGGGCGACGAGGGCCTGGCGGAGCTGGCGGCTATCGATGCGGCCCTGAATGGGCTCGGAGTCGGCGCTGATCGCGCGGCATTCGATCCGTCAGTGGTGCGTGGGCTGGAGTACTACACCGGCGCGGTCTTCGAGGCGGAGCTGCTTCTTCAGACGACGGACGATAAGGGCCAGCCCATGCGGTTCGGCTCGATCGGCGGGGGCGGGCGCTACGACGACCTGGTGGCGCGGTTCACCGGCGAGCGCACGCCGGCCACCGGCTTCTCATTCGGGGTCACCCGCCTGGCGGCGGCGCTGAAGGCGGCGGGGCGCGACCTGGCTGCCGACGTACGCGGGCCGGTGGTGGTGCTGGTGCTCGATCAGGAACGTATGGCCGACTACATGGGCGTGGCCGGAGAGCTGCGCGCTGCGGGGATTGCTGCCGAGGTCTATCTCGGGACGTCGGGCATGCGCCCACAGATGAAGTATGCGGATCGTCGCCTGTCGCCTGCCGCCGTGATCATCGGCGGCGATGAGTTCGCCGCGGGAACCGTGACCCTGAAGGATCTCGACCTTGGGCGCGAGCTGGCCTCCGGCGTCACCGACAACGCCGCCTGGCGGGCCGAGCGTCCGGGCCAGATGACCGTGCCGCGCGCCGAGCTGGTCGCCACGGTTCGCAAGATTGTGGATTCGCAACCGTGAGGGTCGAGCCGCCAGTTCCGGCTGAGGCCCTTGGGGCGATCCGTGCGGCCCTGGCCGCCGCGGGCGCGGAGGCCGTCGACGCGCCGATCCTGCAGCCGCTCGGCCTGCTGCTCGACCTGGCGGGCGAGGCTATGCGTGCGCGCCTGTTCGTGGTCCAGGCGGAGGGCGGCGCGGAGTCCTGCTTGCGGCCCGATTTCACCGCCGCGGTGGCCCGCCAGCATATCGAGCGCAGCGCATCCGCGGGACGCTATTTCTACGAAGGCCCGGCCTTCCGCTCGGAGCCGGAGGGCGAGCGCCCGGAGGAGTTCGTCCAGCTGGGCGTCGAGCTGTTCGCGCCGGCGGGCGGCGCGGTGGTTGCGGCGGATGCCGAGATCGCGGGCCTGGCCTGGAATGCGGCCGTGGCCGGCGGGCGCGGTGACCTCACCTTATGGCTCGGCGACGTCGGCCTGTTCGCGGCCTTCATCGAATCCCTGGGTCTGCCCGAGGCTCTGGCGGCGCGACTGAAGCGGGTCGCCGGACGGCCGCGGTTGCTGAACGCCGAGCTGGCGCGTGCGGGTGAAACCGAGGCGCCGGCGACCGGCGGCGGCCAACTCGCCGCCATGTTGTCCGGCCTGCCGCAGGCGCAGGCGGCGGCCATGCTCGAGGAAGTCTGGGCGCTGGCTGGCGTAGAGCCGGTCGGCGGCCGCGGACCGGGCGAGATCGCGACGCGTCTGGTGCGCCGGGCCGAGGCGGCTTCCGCGCCGGCCCTGACCGAGCAGCAGGCCAGCGCCATCCGCGCCTTCATGGCCATATCCGAGGCGCCGGCCGTCGGCCTGAAGCAGGTGCGAGCGCTGGCCGGCAAAGGCTCAGGCCTCGACGCCGCTCTCGCCGACTGGGACGCGCGACTGGCCGCGCTCTCCGCCATTCCGGCCGCCCAGATGCGGTTCGCGCCAGCGCTGGGCCATGCCTTCGACTACTACGATGGCCTCACCTTCGAGGTGCGGAGCACGGCCCTTGGCGCGGACCGGCCCGTGGCCGCGGGCGGACGCTATGACGGCCTGCTGGCGCGGCTTGGCGGCGCGGCCGGCGGACAGGCGGTGGGCTGTGTCGTGCGGCCGTGGCGCGCCTTCACCGGGGGTGAGGCATGAGCCGTGAGCTGATCATCGCCATTCCGTCCAAGGGCCGGTTGAAGGAGCAGGTCGAGGAGTGGCTGGCCGACTGCGGCCTTCCGCTCTCAGTGAGCGGCGGCGCGCGGGGCTACCTAGCTAGTCTGAAGGGCTTGCCGGGCGCGCAGGTGCGCCTGCTGTCGGCTGGCGACATCGCCGATGCGCTCGGCGCCGGCGAGGCGCACCTGGGCGTCACCGGCGAGGACCTGCTGCGCGAGCGCGGCGACCTGGAGAGCCGTGTGGTGCTGCTGCGGCCGCTGGGCTTCGGCCGCGCCGATCTGGTGGTGGCCGCGCCGAAGAGCTGGCTCGATGTCGACACCATGGCTGACCTTGAGGAGGTGGCGCACGACTTCCTGGCCCGGACCGGCCGGCGCATGCGCGTGGCCACCAAATACCTGGCCCAGACCCGCGCCTTCTTCGCGCGACACGGCGTGGTCGACTACCGGATCACCGAATCGGGCGGCGCCACCGAGGGCGCGCCGGCCTCCGGCGCCGCCGAATTGATCGTGGACATCACAACCACGGGGGCGACCCTGGCCGCCAATGGCCTGAAGATCCTCTCCGACGGCCTGATCCTGAAGAGCCAGGCCCAGCTTACCGCCAGTTTCAAGGCGGACTGGAGTGAGCCGCAGCTGGCCGCCGCGGAGCGCCTGCTACGGGCCGCAGAGGCGCGGGCCGCGGCCTTGACCAGAACGACCCTGATCTGGCCGGCGACCGGGAACGAATCGGAGGCGGCCGTCGTTCAGAAACTCGTGACGGGCGGCGCTCAACGCCGTCCACACGGGCTGATGGTCGAGACCGGTCGCGCGGCGGAAGCCGCCGCCGCGCTCACGGCCGCCGGCCTGGGACCGGTCACCGTTTCGCAGCCCGACTTCGTCTTCGAGGTTGAGTGCCCTCAATTTACGGCTTTGAAACAACGGGTTCTTTGACGTTCGCGTCAAAACGCAACCTATATTTCCCGGGTCTCGCGAAAATCTGAACCTATCGTGCCCGGTCAGGGCCTTGCAGGCGTTGACTCGGGTCAAAAATTGCCGTTTCTTCACTTCGCGAGAGACACCCGGGCGCAAGACCTTGGATCTCCGGCGTTTCGGGGAGGAAACGCCCGCTCTATAAGAGCGACTGCTCAAAAAAGGCCCGCTGCGACTATCCCCCGCAGCGGGCCAAATTTTTGCACCAAACCCAATTTTGACAAAAGGGTCAAAAGTGATCCCTCCCTGGCACGAGGAGGGGAGGGATCACCAGATCCTGACGCGGTCCGCGGGCGCCACGTACATGGCGTCGCCCGGCTTGAGGCCGAAGGCCGCGTAGAAAGCGTCGACGTTGCGCATCGGCACGTCCACCCGCGCGCGCTCCGGCGAATGCGGATCGCTGACCAGTTGTTGGCGGAGCGCGTCGTCGCGGATCTTGCCCCGCCAGACCTGCGCCCAGCCCAGGAACACCCGCTGATCTCCGGTCTGGCCGTCGATGATCGGCGCCGGCTGTCCGTGCAGGGACGTGTGAAAGGCGTCCAACGCCAGCAGCAGGCCGCCGAGGTCGGCGATATTCTCGCCCATGGTCAGGTCGCCGTTGATCTTGGCGCCGGGCAGCACCTCGAAGCCGCCGTACTGTTTGCCGAGCTTCACGGTCTCGGCCTGGAACTTGGCCGCGTCCTCCGCCGTCCACCAATCGGTCAGCCGCCCGGTCCCGTCGTAGTGGCGGCCATGGTCGTCGAAACCGTGGGTAGTTTCGTGGCCGATCACACCGCCGATGGCGCCATAGTTGATCGCCATGTCGCCGTCGGGATCGAAGAACGGCGGCGCCAGGATCGCCGCCGGGAAGACGATCTCGTTGCCGTTGGGATTGTAGTAGGCGTTGATGGTCGAAGGCGTCATGCCCCACTCGGAACGGTCCACCGGCCCGCCCAGGCGGCCCACCCGGAAGTCCCAGTCGAAGGTCGTGGCGCGGTTCACGTTGCCGTAGAGGTCGTCATCCTTGATCGTCAGGCCGGAATAGTCGCGCCACGTGTCCGGGTAGCCGATCTTGACGGTGAAGGCGGCGAGCTTCTCCAGGGCCTTGGTCTTGGTGGGCTGGCTCATCCAATCCAGGCGCTCGATGCGGCCCTTCATGGCGGTGCGGATGTCGCCCACCAGCGCCAGCATCTTGGCCTTGCTCTCGGGCGGGAAGTAGGCGGCCACATAGACCTTGCCCAGCGCCTCGCCGATCTGGCCGTCGACCAGCTGCACCCCGCGCTTCCAGCGCGGCCGTTGCGCGGGCTGGCCGTTGAGCGTCTTGCCGCGGAAGTCGAAGCGCGCGTCGACGAAGGGCTGCGACAGGTAGGGCGCCGCCTGGTCGGCCAGGCTGAACGCCTGCCAGGCCTTCAGCGTCGCGATCGGGGTCTTGGCGTAGATCGCCGCCAGTTTCGGGAAGGCGGTGTTTTCCTGGGCGACGACGCGCGTGGCTTTGGTCAGGCCGGCGCCGGCGATGAAGGCGCTCCAGTCGAAGCCGGGCGCCAGCTCGGCCAGTTTGGCGACGTCGTAGGCGTTGTACATCCGGTTGTCGTCGCGCTGGTCCGCCTTGGTCCAGGAGTCGGTGGCGATCTCGGTCTCCAGGGCCACGATCGCCGTGGCGTTGGCGGTGGGGTTAGGCCATTTCGCCAGCGTCAGCATCTTGGCGACATAGACCTCGTACTTGGCCTTCTGCGCCGCGAAGTTCTTCTCCAGGTAATAGTCGCGATCGGGCAAGTTCAGCCCCGCCTGGTTCAGATAGACCGCGTAGTGGTCGGGGTCTTTGCCGTCGACCTGGACCGAGGCTGAGAAGATTGAGCCGCCATAGGTGTGCTGGGCCTTGCCCATGGCGCGGGCGACGTCGACCTTGGTCTTCTCGGCCTTGATGGCGGCGAGGTCGGCGGCCATCGGCCTGGCGCCCAGGGCGCCCACCTTCGCCTCATCCATGAAGCTGCGGTAGAGCGCACCCACCTTGGCCTGTTCGCCGGTGGCTGCCGTGTCGGCCGCGGCCTTGTCCAGCAGGGCGTGGAGGCGCGCCTGGGAGAGTTCGTTCAGGGCGTCGAAGGCCCCGAAACTGGCCCGGTCGGCCGGGATCGCCATGGTCTTCTCGTAGCCGCCGTTGGCATACTGGAAGAAGTCCTGGCCCGGCGTGGTCGAGGTGTCGCGGCCGCTGAGATCGAAGCCCCAGGTCCCCATCCGCGGCGCTTTGGCGATGTCCGGTGCGGGACCGGCGGGCGTGGCGGCGGCCGGCGTCGCGGCGACTGGCCTGGCCTTCGCCTTGGGCTTTGGCTTGGCCTTGGCGTGAGCCGGCGGGTTCGCGCCCGGAGGATCTTCCGCATGCGCCAGGATCGGGGCGGCGGCGAGGAGGGCGGCCGCCGCGGCGGCGCCGAGCCAATGGGTCTTCATCTTTGGGTGGCTCTCGATGAATGGATGTGACGGGAGCATGCCCTCGCCAAGCCTGGGGCGGGCGTTACATTTTCGTCAGAAAGCCGGCGGGGCGTCAGGGCTTCATGCCGAGCATGGCCGCCGGCGGCGTGCCATCGGTCACCTGGAAGACGACCTTGAGCTTCTCGCCGCTGGCGAAGCTGAGGGTGGCCGGCGCCTGGTCGCCCGCCTTCAACGTGCGGGTCAGGCCGATCAGCATCAGGTGATAGGCGCCCGGGCCGAAGGTGGTCCGACCGCCGGCCGGAACCGCCACGCGATCCTCCCGCTGCATGGTCATGATCCCGCCGGACATGGTCGAGGAATGCATCTCGACGCGGGCGGCCAGCGGGCTTTCGACCTTCTCCAGGGCGTCGGCGGCCCCGTGGTTGGCCAGGACCATGTAGCCAATGCCGGTGGTCCCGGCGACCGCCGGGCGGCTCCAGGGCTGCAGCACCTCGATCTTGCCGGCGCTGACGGCGCTGAGCGGCGTCGCGGCCAGCACGGCGGCGGCGATGACTGAGTATTTCATAGCCGCTCCATACGCCCTGATGATGGCCGCCGTCAGGCGCCGCCGATCCTACTTCGCCCGCTTCCAGTTCGGCGCTTGGGTTCCGCGCGCCGGCTCGCCGGGGCGATCCTGCGAATAGGCATAGAGCGGCCTGGCCTTGTAGGCCCATTGCGCCGCGCCCTGCGGCCGCGAGATCAGGCTCCAGTCGCCGAAAGGCTGCTCCCCCTTCGCAGCGGCGAGCGGCGGCCACATCCGCGCGCACTCGTCGTCGCAATGGGACATGCCGACCATCGTATCGAAGTCGAAGGTGTAGAGTGGCCGGCCCGCCGCATCGGCGAGGCCGCCGTCCGCCAGACGTTGGACGCCATTCGGCAGGCGCTCGCCGGCGGCGGGCGCCGTGGCGACGGCTTCACTGGCGGCGGTGAGCATCAGGGTCGGCGCCGGATGGGTGGGCCGCGGTCCCCCCGTCGGCGTGGGCTCGTCCCAGCGCACCGTCGTCGCACCACAGGTCTGGGCCGCGACGAAGCTCAGCGGCCCAGACGTCTTCGGGAGCTTGGCGCGCACCGCGAAGCCGTCCGCCTGATGCGGCGGCAACTCGCCGCGCCAGGTGAAGGCGCCGCCGCCGCCGGGCAGTCGCTCCGTGGCGAGGGTCCAGCCGTCCTTCGGCTGCGGTTGCGCCTTAGACAGCCCCGCGGGCAATTCGACGCGCAGCGCGGTCGTCGGCTGTCCGTCGCAGCCGTGGCCCACCACAAAGCGCAAGGTCTCTTCGCCGCCGGGCGCGGCGGTCGTCGGTTGCACCGTCACATGGGCCTGGGCGGCGCCGGAGACGAGGGCCAGCGCGAACGCCGGCGCGAGAAAACGGGTCATGGCGAAATCCTTGAGAAAGCCCAGCGACGCGGTGCGCCTCGCAGCACGTCTCCGGGCCTGAGCTTCAGTAGGTGTACTTGAGGTCGGCGAGCACCGTCCGCTGCGGGAACGGGTGGAAGACGAAGTAGCGCCGGTTGTTGAGGTTATCGACGCCGACGTCGGCCGCCAGGTGGTCGTTGATCTTGTACCGGACGTGGGCGTCCATCACGAAGAAGGCGCCGAAACCCTGGTAGGTGTTGGCGTAGTGGTCGCTGTTGTCGATGGTCGCGAATGACCGGTCACTGTAGCGGGCCGCCAAGGTGAAATCGACCTTCGGCAGGGCGGGCGGCGTGTAGGTCGCCACCACCGCCCCGCGCCACCGGGGCAGCTGCGGCAGGCGCTTGCCCACCGCCGGGGCGAAGGCGGCGTCCTTCTCGATGTCGGTATCCAGATAGGTCGCCCAGCCGGAGAGCTCGAAGCCGGAGATCAGCAGGTTCCTCTGATCGCCGACCACCTCGATGCCCGTCGCGCGGGTCTGGTCGACGTTCTGGACGAAGCTGACCGTGGAGCCGCTCAGCTGCGCCGTCTGCGACAGCAAGGCATTGTGGACCCGCTCGTCGAACAGCGAGACCCGCAGGCTGCCGTCGGACCAGTCGCGCTCGGCGGAGAGTTCGCTGGAGAGCGCCCGCTCCGGCTTCAGGTTCGGGTTCGGAACCGACAGGATCTGCCCGGTGGTCACCGCCTGATAAAGCTCGCTCACCGTCGGGAAGCGGTTGGCGACGCCTACCGAGCCCTTGAAGGTCCAGCCCGCCATCGGCGACCAGGCCAGCACCGCCTTCGGTGAGAACGTATCCTTGCTGAGCTCCGGCTGATGGGCGTTGAGCGGCGGCGCAGCCGAGAAGTTGAGGCCGTCGGACGCACGCCAGTGCTCGTAGCGGCCGCCCACGGTCAATTTTAGGTCGGAGGTCAGCGACCAGACGTCTTGCGCCCAGAGCGCCTGTGTCAGCGTGCGACCTTTGCTCAGCGTTTGTGTCGCGCCCTCGGAATCCGACTGCCAGTTGGCGAGCGCGAACTTCGGATTGTCCAGGAGATAGCTGTCCTGGTGCGCGCCGAAGGTGACCGTGTGGTGGTCATTGGGCCGCCACTTGCCATTGGCGTCCAGGGTGTACCAGCCGGTGTCATTCAGTTCGGCGTCGGAGCCCGCGCCGCCGGAGAAGCCTGCGGGTAGGATCACGGACGGGATTCGTTGATGGCTCTTCAGGTAGTCGAAGCTAGTGGCCGTGATGTCGTAGTCGAAGACCCCGCCGGTGTGCGAGCTCAGCGAGAGTCCCTGGGCCAGCTCCAGCTCGTCGAGATTGTAGACCCCGTTCGAGAAGCTGCTGGGGGCGACGGTATAGGCGCGGCCGGCGATGTTGATCGCGCCCGAGTAGACCGGGGCTCCGTTGGCGTCGCGCAGGTAGCTGTTGACCGTGGAGTCGTCGTTGTTGGCGAACAGGCCGAAGGTGTAGGCGAGCGTCAGCGTCGGGGTGAGGTCGTAGGTGAGGCGCCCTGAGGCGTTGTCCTGCACCTGATGTTCCAGGCCGCCCGATCCCAGCACCACGATCGGGACGCTGGTGCGGTTTGCGTCGCTGAAGGGGCCAGTCACCGGGGTTCCGGTCGCGCTCGCCGCCGCCGGGACAGTCGCTGTGACGTAGGTCAACGGCTGGCTGTGGCTGTCCAGGTGGTTGTAGCTCAGCCGGAAGGCGAAGTTCCCCAGCCGATCGCCGATGTCGGCGGCGAAACGTGCTGTGGAATAGTCTTTGTCGTCCCCGTATTTCGAGAAGGATTGCGAAGCGCCCTGCGCCTCCACATGGGCCTCGAACTGGCTGGGCATCCGCGTGATGAAGGCGATCACGCTGCCCATGGAATTCCCTGGGAAGGCCGCCGCGAAGGGACCATTCAGAACATCCACCCGCTCGACGGCGTCCGGCGTGATTAGCCCCCACTTGGGCGAGGCGCTGGTGTTGTTGTTGCCGATCAGGGCGGAGAGCAGGATTCCATCGACGTAGAGCACGGTGCGCGCCGAGGCGCCGACGCCCGAGGTGCGACTGGTGATCGGCGACTGCGTGTCGCCGATGTGCCGCTGGCGGACCAGCACATCGGGCACGTAACGCAGGATATCCTCCGGCGTGGCCAGGTTGATCGTCCTGGCGACATCGTCGGCCGTCACCGTCGAGGTGGTGTTGGGAACGTCGGTAAGGTTGGAGATCGACGACGGGGCGGTAACGACGACCGTCTCCACCGCGGGAGACGCGGCGGCCGCATCGTCAGCGCTGGCCGCGGTTGAGACAGCCAGCGCGCACAAGGCTGCGCCGGCGAAGAGGGCGTAACGCGCCCGCACTTGGAAGGTCATGATTGGATCCTGAACAGCAGACATGGGTCGGCGCCCTGGCGGACGCGGCTCGGCTAGGTCTGATTCAGGCGGTCGGTGGTCCCTGGCCGGGCGGGCGAGGGCGCGCGCGGGCCCGCGGCGCGATCCGGTCGGCCGGCGTCACATGTTCGACGCGGGCGAGGGCGTACGCGACGGGCTGGATGGCCAGCAGCGGCGGCGGTGCGGTGGCCACAAGGGAGGCGGCCAGACAATCGTGGCAGGGCGCACCGTGGTTCGGCGCCGGAGCGCCGGACTTGCCATCCGTTGAAAGGGTCTTGGTCCCGCCAGCCGTGCAGAGGATCATCCGGCCATCGGCCGGCGCCGCCATAGCCATGGTCGGCATCAGCGCCTGCACCATCAGCGCGAACATCACGAAGAGCGCGATGATCGCCCTGCGGTCGTGCGTGGCGTGGCGGGCCGGCGGCATGACGGTCCTCTTAGGCCAACGCCACGATTTCTCAAGCCGATGACGGACTTGCCGGAGGGAGGCTGTTTCTACTGTCGGCCTGTCGACGAATCCTGAGTCGCGAACGGCGCCAGGATGGCGCCGAAATTTGGTCCGTATTCATCCTGTGGCGGGAACAAAGCGGCGCCGTCTACGTTGGTGGGTCAGCGCAACTGGGGCGCCGGTGAGTAAGGGGGCGTAGATGGCGCCGGACGGGCGGGGAGCCGGGAGCGATTGGCGTAAGCCGAACGCTGTTTTGGCGAAGTCTGAGCTCGGCTGCGTCGAAGAATCAGATTTACAAGTCATTCCAAGACGTTCGCGCGGCGCCGCAGGGGAGCCGGCAAGGCTTCACGCACGATCCTCGCGATCCGAATCACATCCGGGAAGAACTGGCGACTATGCCGGGCGCGTCAGCTTCCCGGCGAAGCTGTGGGACGGCCTCCGAGCCGATGTTGCTCCCCACACCGATAGTCGTATAGCGTCCGGCTAAGCTCGCTGGCCTACGAGATTGAGGTTCGAGTGTGGCTTCGGTGACACTTACGCAATCTCGGCGGCTTGATATAAGAAAAGCTGGGTCAATAGGCCGCAGCGCTAGGGCAATGAGAGGGCTCTGATTATGAAGTTCAAACTCCTGGCAGGAGCCGCGCTGGCGGCGGTGTTCGCCGCGTCGGCGGCTTCTGCGGAAACCGGTTGGTATGGGGCCGTGGATCTCGGCTACCACATGCCGGACGCCACCAAGCTGGATTCCAGCAACCTCGCCGCCAACGGCAACAAGTACATCTGGAACTTCAATCAGGATAACGACTACACGGGCTTCGCTCGTCTCGGCTACCAAGTGGCCGATCACTGGCGCGTGGAACTGGAAGTCGGTTATCGCCCCGGTGACCTGACCAGCGTCGCTGGCGGCACCAACCAGGCCATTATCGGCCTCTGCACCCCCGGCGTGCTCCGCACTGCCGCGGCGCCGGCTTGCGGCGCCCCGAGCGGCAAGATCGAGTCGTGGAGCCTGATGGCCAATGTCCTCTACGACATCGGCCCGAACTGGGTGATCGATCCGTTCATTGGCGCCGGCCTTGGCGCCAATCACCTGGCCCTGACCACCGATGGCCAGTTCTCGAACGTGACCGGCACGGTGACGGCTCAGGGCGGCGCCAACCCGGCGATCCAGAACCTGCACATCGATGACAGTCAGACGGTGTTCGCCTACCAGCTGATCGCTGGCGCCGCCTGGAAGGCCACGGATCGTCTGAACGTCGACCTGACCTGGCGCTACATGGGCACGTCGCCGGCGACCTTCACGTCGGTCGGCACCAACGCGCTGCAGCCCGGCAACTTCGAAGGCCGCTACAAGGACAACTCCGTGACCCTCGGTCTGCGGTACTCCTTCGCGGCTCCGCCGCCGCCGCCGCCGCCCCCGCCGCCTCCGCCACCTCCCCCGCCGCCTCCCCCGCCGCCTCCGCCGCCGCCGCCGCCGCCTCCCCCGCCGCCGGCTTATGAGGCCAAGCAGTTCATCGTCTACTTCCCGTTCGATCAGTACATCCTGACGCCGGAAGCCCAGTCGGTGGTGCAGGCCGCGGCCAACTACTCGTCGGCCGGTCACGCGACCAAGGTGACTGTGGTCGGCTACACCGACACCTCCGGTTCGGCGGCCTACAACATCCGCCTGTCGGAACGCCGCGCTAAGGCCGTCGCCGACGCGCTGGTCGGGATGGGCGTCGCCCAGACCGCCCTGTCGGTTGACTGGAAGGGCAAGACCAACCTCGCCGTCCAGACCGCCGATGGCGTGAAGGAACCGCTGAACCGCCGTTCCACGGTCGACATCAGCTTCTGATCTCGACCGCCGAGCGATCGGTGAAAGTTGCGGGAGCCCGGCCGAAAGGCCGGGCTCCTTGCGTTTCATCCCTCCCCGTTTCGGGGAGGGTGGCGAGCGCCAGCGGGACGGGTGGGGAAGCATGGGCCGGCGTGCCGAGTCGGCGCTTGAACGCGATTTCCCCACCCGACCTCGGTTTCACCTCGGCCACCCTCCCCCTTGCGGCAGGGGAATCGCATGTGAGTAGCTGAAGGTGTTGCGGCTGGGATCGTGTTGGCTTCTTTGTGGGCTTTGCAGAGATGTGGAGCCCGGATGCCGGTTGTTGAGATCCTGGGTGAGATACCCGACCCGCGCCGTTACAACG
>NZ_DATAPY010000154.1:0-31596 GCF_036264965.1 Phenylobacterium sp. | reverse complement strand
CGAAATGGTAGTTCGACGGATTGCGGAACGGCGGAACGAAGACCACCTCGCCCAACGGGCCGGTCTGGTGCTCGTTGTAGACGATCTGCGGGAACCAGTCCTTGAACATGGCCTTGTTGATGGCCGTCGTCTCGGGCTGGTTCGACATATAGTATTCGCGGTTGTTGTCGTGTCCGACGTAGCGCTGGTAGATCACCGGCAGGTCGGCCAGGGACCGCGCCTTCACGTCCGCCTTGCGCATGTACCAGTTGGCCACCAGCTGCTGGCCGTCCGGGTTGGGCAGGATGAACAGCGTGATGTCGTCGTTCAGGAAACGCAGCGTCTCCGGGTCGTTCTTCGACAGCATCTCGTAGACGATCTGGATCTGCGACTGGGCCGACGAGACCTCGCTGGCGTGCAGGCCGCCGTCGATCCAGACCATCGCCTTGCCTTCCTTGGCCAGCGCATGGGCCTCGGCGTCCGTGAGCCCCTTGGCCAGCGCCAGCTTCTGGGAAATCTCCCGCTGACGGTCGAGGTTCTTGAGGTTCTCCGGCGAGGAGACGACCGCCATCCAGATGTCGCGGCCCTCGACGCTCTTGCCGAGGCTGACCAGCTTCATCCGGTCGCTCTCGGCGGCCAGCTTCTTCCAGTAGGCGGTGGTCTGGTCATAGTTGGCCAGGAAGTAGTCATCCCCCGGCTCCGAGCCGTTGAAGGCCTCCTTGGGCGTGGTGATGTGAGCGGTCTGGGCCACGCCCGCGCTCTGCCATGCCAGGGCCAAGGCCACGCCCGCGAACAACGCCGATTTCATGCAGATCCCCCGTCTCACGCGCGGCCCCGCCCACCGTCCGGACCGCTGGAAAGCGGCGACCGTAACTCCGTACGCCCACGAGTCGAGCCCTAAGCGTCAGCACAACGCCGCTCTTTGATTGCGGGTCGGAAATGCGGGCGACCGCCGTTCGCGCGGCGCCGGCCGCAGCCGCTTGGCAGCTCGTCTTTTGTTACGTAACGTAGCAACTATCGAAGGAGCCGGAACGCGCGATGTCCACGACCGTCCAAACGCCGGCGCGCGCCGCCCGGATGGCCCATCCGGCGCGGGCCGCACAGCTGTTGGATGTGGTCGAAAAGCTGGCGCTCACCGAAGGCTTGGCCTCGGTGACCATGCAGCGGATCGCCGATCTGGCCGGCGTCGCCAAGCCCGTGATCTACCGCCATTTCGCCAACGCCAGCGAGGCGCTGCTGGTGGTGCTGGAGCGCCGCTGGGCCGAGATCGACGCCGACCTCGACGCCATCTTCAGCGGCGGCCCGAATTTCGAGGCTGAGGTCGCCCAGCGGGTGGAGCACTACCTGATCGCCATGGCCTCCGACCGTTACCGGATCCGCAAGCTGCTAGCGGTGGCCGACGGCGACCCGGTGGTCTTCCAGGCCTGGCGAAAGCGGCTGGACCGGCGGACCCGCGACCTGGCGGCGATCCTGGCCGAGACGCACGATGTCGCGCCTGGTGCGGCCCAGACGCTCGCCACCTTCTGCATCGGCGCGCTGTCGCGGCTCGGCGACAAGATCGCCGACGCGCCGGAGCCGGCGGCGGCCCAGGCCCGCCGCTTCGCCCGCTTCATCGCCGGCGGTCTCGCCAGCGCCAGACAAGACCCCGCATGACCGGGGCCAGGGAGGACGACAGATGATCGACAGACGCATCGTGACCGCGGGACTTTTGGGCTTCGGCGCAACCGGCGCCCACGCCGCCGGCAAGCGCGGGGTGATCGAGGGGCAGCCGACCTGGAGCGAGTCGGCGATGGTGCTCTATTTCGATCCGGAGCTGAAAAACGGCCTGTCCTTGCGCATCTCACGCTATCCGGACGTCGGCGCCACCTGGGTGTGGCTGCACCTGCTGGTCGATGGCGAACTCTACACCTTCACTGACAGCCACGTGCCCTGCGCGGCCGAGCACACCACGCCCGATCAGCCGACCGCCATCTATCCCTGCCCCGGCCTGAAGGTGAGCATCTCGCGGCTGGGAACCTCGGCGGAGATGAGGGCCATGTCGTTCAGCGCCGATCTCAGGACCCATCGCGGGACCAGCGGGACCGATGGTCCTGGCGCGAGCCCGGTCACCGTCGAGGGCGTCTTCCATCCAGGCCCCTTGCGGGCGGGATCGCCCAACGGCCGCTTCGAGCGCACCGGCCGGGTGGAGGCCACGGTGAAGGCGGGCGGCAAGACCGTGCGCCTCTCCGGCGTCGGCAAGGCGCATGAGCAGACCCAGACCACACCCCGGTTCACCGCCCCCTTCACCTACGCCATGCTGTGGAGCGCCAACGCCGGCCTGATCGGGCTGATGAGCCCCGCGCGCGGCTACGGCGACCTGGACGCCGACGGCAAGGACACGCCGATAGACTCCTTCAAGATCGAGAAATGGGCGCCTACCCGGCGCTTCGTCGCGGTCCTCAAGGACGGGCGACGCGTCGAGGGGTCGGCCGAAACCGTGCAGCGCTACCAAGTGCCGATCTATGGCCGCCAGTGGTTCGGCCGTGTGGTCCGCGCCGACGTCGGCGGCCACCGGATGGTCGGCATGATCAACGACTGGAAGCCCGAACAGCAGCCCTACGGCCTGGCCTAGGAGAGACCGACATGGATGTCCGCAAACCCGCCCGCCGCGACCTGCTCACCGCGGGCCTCGCCCTGCCGCTGGCCGCCGCCGCATCCCGCGCCTTCGCCGACGCGCCAGGCCCTGAGGCCGGGCCTTTCGAAATCGCCACCGTGGAGCGCATGGACCTGGTCGACCCGGACCAGGGCCGCACCATCGCCACCCGCGCCTACCACCCCGCCAAGCCCGGCCGCTATCCGGTGATCATCTTCAGCCACGGCTTCGGCGGCTCGCTGGTGACCTTCACCAATACGGGGAAGGTCTGGGCCAGCCACGGCTACGTCGTCCTGCATCCGACACATGCGGACTCGCTGGCGATGATGGACCCGACGGTCCCTCCGGCCGACGCCGACGTCATGCGCCGCTACCGCGCCGCACGCACCGGCCCGACCGGTGCTCCTGATCCAGCCTTGGCGAAGGCCTTCGTAAAGGTGCTGGACGACCCCTTCTTCATCAACAACCGCCTGCGCGACGTCAGCTATCTGATGCACGCGCTGAAGACCCCCAAGGCGGGCCTCGCCGCGGCGCTGCTGGAGCGCGCGGACATCTCGAAGATCGGGATGAGCGGCCACTCTTTCGGCGCCTATACGACCCTGGTGATCGCCGGCTCGGCGCTGATGCCGCCGGCCGCCGCGCCGGTCCCCACGGGCTTCTCCGGCTTCCTGTCGATGAGCGGCCAGGGACCTGGCCGGATGTGGCTGACCGACGACAGCTTCAAGACCATCGTGAAGCCCTTCATGGCCACCACCGGCACCCGCGATTTCGGCGCCGCCGGCGAGACGCCACCCTGGCGCCTGAAGCCCTATGACCTGAGCCCACCGGGCCGGAAATACGCCGTGGTGGTGGACGGCTTCCGCCACTCCGATTTCGACACCGCTCCGGGCGATCCGGAGATGGGCGCGCGCGGCGCCCAGCTGCGAAGGTACCAGCTCGAATTCTGGGACAGCGTGCTGAAGTCCGACCGCGCCGCCCAGACCTCGCTGGCCAGCCAGGCCCAAGGCTCGAAACAGACCGACCCCGTCTGGCTGCGCGCCCGGCTAGCCTAAGGCTCGGCCCGCGCGCGGGCCTGCTCGAGCCCCGCCGATATCTCGTTGGCCAGCGCCGTGACCAGCGGCAGGTAGCGGCGCGTGGCCTGAGGCTCGGTCATGGTCGAGCGATAGTAGAAGAAGGCCAGAGCGCCCAGCGGCCCATCTTCGCCCGGCTCCATAACCGGCACCGCGAAGCTGCGCGTGGCGTCGCTCCGCGGCCGCTCGATGGTGGCGTAGCCGTCGGCCCGCACCCGCGCCAGCAACGCCTCCAGGTCCGCCGCCCGGTCCGGACCGGCCAACGCGTCGCCGGCGGCGCGCAGGGCGTTCAGCACGAACTGCCGCTCTTCGTCCGAACACCAGGCGAAGTAGGCCCGGCCCACCGCGCTCCCCAGCATGCCCACCCGGCGGTTCAGGAAATTCTCCTCCCGCGAAAACGGGCTGATGTGGCGCGTCGAGAAGCGGACCAGCATGCTGTCGGTCTCGCTGGTGGCCAGCGACACCTGCCACTTGTGCCGTCGCGTGAAGGCCTCCATCAGCGGCCGGGCGACGTCGACCACCAGGTCGCGGTGGCGCACGCCCGACGACAGACGCAGCACCGCGTCGGTGAGCGCATAGCCCTCGCGCCGCGAGATCCGCACCACATAGCCGCCCTCGATCAGCGTCTCCAGCAGGCGCACCAGCGAGGACTTGGGCAGGCCGGTCAGCGCGTGCAGGGCGGATAGCGAGCTCACCCGGGCCCGGTTCATCGCCTCGATGACAGCCAGGCCCCGGTTCAACGACTGGACGTGGTCCTTCTCCATGGCCGCCTCAGGCCGCGCGGCTGCGGAGGCCTCGCCGCAGAAGGACGTAGACCACCGAAAGCAGGATCAGCCAGGGCGCGCCGACGATCCAGGAGATGTTCCAGAACTCGGTGTCGAGCCCCATGGTGATCAGGATTCCCGCCAGCAGGATCAAGCCCGCGATCTGCATCGCCGGGAAGAACGGCATCCGCACCGGCAGCTCTTCCGGCCTGTGCCGGCGGCGGAACGCCAGATGGCTGACCAGGATCGTCATCCAGGTGAAGATCGCTCCGAAGGTCGCGACGCCAAAAAGGTCGTTATACGCCAACGGCGTGAACTTGGAGAGCGCGGCGGCGGCCAGGATCGCCACGCCGGAGACCGCGATCGCCGCGGTCGGCGCGCCGGCCGCGCTGAGCACGCCCAGCCGCTTCGGCGCATAGTCGCCGCGCGACAGCGAAAACAGCATGCGTCCCGCCAGATAGGTGTTGGCGTTCATGCTGGAGAGCGCCGCGGTCAGCACCACGAAATTCATCACCGCGGCGGCGTAGGGCACGCCAGTATGGGCGAAGACCTTCACGAACGGGCTCTGCTCGACGATCTTCGCGCCGGTGTCGGTCCAGGGGATGAAGCTGACCACGATGGTCAGCGCCAGCAGGTAGAAGAGCCCCAGCCGCAGCGCCATAGAGCGCAGCGCCGCTGGAATCGCGGCCTTCGGGTCTGGCGTCTCCGCCGAGGTCACCGCGATCAGCTCGATGCCGGTGAAGGAGAAGATGCCCATGATCACCCCCATCCAGATCCCCTTGAGCCCATGCGGCGCGAAGCCGCCGGGCAGGCCGGTCAGGTTGTGGAAGCCCACCGCCGGCTGGCCGACCCCCAGGATCGCGGCGCCGCCCATGACGATGAACAGCAGGATGGCGGTGACCTTGATGGTCGCGAACCAGTACTCGAAGGTCCCGAAGTTCTTCACCGAGCGGGAATTGATGAAGACGATGCCGATGGCGAAGGCGATCGCCCAGACCCAAACCGGAATGCCCGGAAGCCAGAAGCCCATGTAGGTCCCGGCCGCCACCGCCTCGCCGCCTATGGCGATCACCTGCGCGAACCAATAGGTGTAGCGCACCAAGAAACCGATCCAGGGGCTGAGATAGGTCTCGGCGTAGACGCCGAAGGAGCCCGCCGCGGGATGCATCACCGCCATCTCCGACAGGCTCAGAACGATGACCACGGCGATGAAGGCGGCGATGGCGTAGCTGATGATGACGGCCGGGCCGGCGTAGCCGATCGCAATGCCCGAGCCCATGAAGAGGCCGGTGCCGATGGCGCCGCCCAGACCGATCATGGTGATCTGGGCGCGCGTCAGGCCCTTGCTCAGCCCGGCCTCGCGCTCGATGATCGCGTCCTCGTCGTCCAACACCTACCCCCGGAAACACCCCGCCTCATGAACGCAGGATTCCAGACGCGCACAAGAGCAGGTCATTGGGCGTGAACCCGGATTGGGCGGCGTTCCGCGCCCTGTTCCCCACCCTTCAGCACAAGGCCTATCTGGCCAGCGGCTCCTATGGCCTGCTGGGCGCGCCGGTGGCGGCGGCGATCCATCAGTACATGGACGACCGGCTGGAGAAGGGCGCCGACTGGGGCGGCTGGGTCGGCAAGGCGGATGCGGTGCGCGACGGCATGGCCGCCCTGCTCAACACCGGCCCGGACGAGATCGCGGTCACCACCTCCGCGTCGGCCGGCATCAACGCGCTCGCCAGCGCCCTGGACTTCTCAGGCCCGCGCAACAAGGTGGTGGTGTCGAACTTCGAGTTCCCCACCGGCGCGCAGATCTGGCACGCCCAGGAACGCCGCGGCGCCGTCGTCGAGCATGTGCCGGAGGCTCCGGACGGCGGCGTCCCGCTGGAACACTTCGAGCGCGCCATCGACGAGCGCACCAAGATCGTCCAGGTGACCCATGTCTGCTACCGCAACGGCCAGCGGCTGGATGTGGCCGGCGTGGCGAAGATCGCCCGCGAGCGCGGGGCCCTGGTGCTGCTGGACTGCTTCCAGTCGGTGGGCGCGATGGACATCGACGTGAAGGTGCTCGGCGTCGACTTCGCGGTCGGCGGGATGCTGAAGTACCTGCTGGGTACGGCGGGGATCGGCTTCCTCTATGTGGACCGCGGCCACATCGAAGGGCTGATTCCAACGGTCGGCGGCTGGTTCGCGCAAGCCGACACCAACGCCATGGACATCTTCGCCAACGATCCCGCGCCCACCGCCGCGCGCTTCCAGTCCGGGACCCCGCCGGTGATGAACTGCTATGCCGCCGAGGCCGGGATCGGCCTGATCCGCCAGCTGGGCGTCCCGGCCATCGAGGCCCGCATCCGCGAGATCACTGGCGAGGCCATGGACCGGCTGACCGACACAAGTTGCCAATTGGCAACTTCCCGCGACAACGCTCAGCGCGGCCCGCAGGTGGCGATCCGATCGACCGACGCTGCGGCGCTCACAGAGCGGCTGGCGGAGCGCGGGGTGATCACCTCATGGCGCGACGGCAACGTGCGGGCGATGTTCCACGCCTACAACGACGCCTCTGATGTGGGCGCCCTGATCGACGGGCTCATGGCCAACCGGGAACTGCTGGCCTGACGCCGCCACGCCGCTAAGGTGCCGCCTGGGGATGGCCGCAGGTCGCGGCCCAAAGTATCGGGGATCAGCATCATGAGACGAGCAGCGCTTCTGGCGGCCTGCGCCCTTGGCCTGGCGATCGCGCCCTTCAGCGCGCGGGCGGAAACCTGGACCATCGAGCACGTCACCCTGATCGACGGCTTGGGCCACGCGCCTCAAGCCGACATGACGGTCATCGTCGAGGGCGACAAGATCGCCGCCATCACCCCCAGCGCCATGCTGAAATCGCCCAAGGGCCATGTGATCGACGGCCACGGCAAATACCTGATGCCCGGCCTGATGGACGTGCACATCCACCTGCACGGCGGCGTCGACCAGAAGACCGACACGGTGGAAAGCCGCACCCAGACTCTGGCCGGCTTCCTCTATTCCGGCGTCACCACCGTCTATGACGCCGGCAACCAGACCGAAATCATCCTGCCGCTGCGCGCCGCCGAGCGGGCCGGCAAGATCGCTTCGCCGCGCATCTTCGCCACCGGCAACCTGATCACCTATCCGGGCAGCCACGGCACGGGCATGGCCGTGAACATCCAGGACTTCGAGAAGGACAAGGACAAGCTCGACAAGCACATCGCAGAGCAGCAGCCGGACGTCGTGAAACTGACCCTGGAGGAAGAAGGCTGGGGGGCGCGGCCGATGATCACCCTGATGCCCGAGCCCCTGCTACGCGACATCATCCGCTACTACAATCTGCATGGCATCCGCACGACGATCCATGTGTCGTCGGAACTGCGCGCCGAGGAAGCGATCTTCGCGGGCACCGACAGCCTGGCCCACCCGGTGATCCAGGGCCCGGTCAGCGACAGCTTCGTCAAGCTGATGGGCGCCAAGAAGACGCCGTTCGCCTCGACGCTCACCATCGGCGAGAACTACAGCCGCCTGGCCGAACACCCTGAGTTCCTGGACCAGCCGCTCTATGCGGCGACCTTCAGCCCGGCCGACCGCCAGAGCCTGAAGACCAAGACCCGCGCCGAATACCAGGCGCGGATGTGGACCGCCTGGATGAAGCTGATGACCCCGGTCGCCGAGGAGAACATCCGCAAGGTCTGGGCGGCCGGCGGCGTCGTGGCCATGGGCACCGACCAGTCGAGCGGCCCGGCCTCGCAGCGCGAGCTGGAGCTGCTGGTCCAGGCCGGCCTCAAGCCCTTCGACGTGTTGACCATTGCCACCCACAACGGTGCGGTGCTGCTAGGAAAGGCCGACACGCTGGGCTCCGTCGAGCCGGGCAAGTTCGCCGACCTCCTGCTGCTCAACGCTGATCCCACCGCCGACATCGAGAACGTCAAGAAGATCGCCTTCGTCATGAAGGGCGGCCAGATCATCGACGAGTCCAAGCTGCCGCTGGCCGGCGGACCGCAGAAGCGGCGGTTTACGCCCTGATCTGCAGCTAGCCCAATCCTGTCATCCCGGACGGCCGAAGCGCCGATCCGGGACCCAGGAGCGACCGCACTGCAGAACCTCCTGGGTCCCGGCTCTCCGCTTCGCTGCGGCCGCGATGACGGGGATTTTAGTGCTTTAGGCCGGCGACGGCCCCTGCCGGCAGCATCACCTCCAGCAACTCCAAATCCCCCGACGCCCCGCTTAGGCGCCAGGCCTCGCCGGCCGGGATGACGAAGGCGTCGGCGGCCTGCAGCGCCTGAGCGCCCTCATGCTCCAGAGTCACAGCCCCCTCCAGGACGAAGCCGAAGAAGAACTCCCCGATATGCGGCGGGACTTCGAGTCCGCGCGTGTGGGCCGGGCGGATCACCCGGACATCCGCCAGGCCCTTCGTGGCTTTCGCCATGCCGCTCTCACGAACCTCGAACCCGGTCGCGCCCAGCGGCGTCCACGGCGTCTCAGCCGCCACGCTGTGCAGGAAGCGCTGGCCGCCGAAATCGCGGTCGGGGCGCGGCGCGGCCGTCGGCAGCTCCATCTCGTGGTCGGCTAGGGTCTCGTGCAGGGCCGGGCAGCCGATCTCCACCACCTCGAAGCCGGGCGAGCTTTCCAGAACCCGGTGGCGGATGCGCGGCGGCTGCAGCACGCAGTCGCCGGCCTGCATCAGGAACGGCGGGCCCTGGTCCTCGTAGACCAGCCGCGCCCAGCCGCGCCGGCAGAAGATCATCTGGAAGCGAACCTTGTGGAAATGCACCCAGTCGGCCACCGGTCCGCCGTCAGGGATAGCGATGTGCGAGGCGATGAACCGTCCGCCCAGCCGGCTGGGGATCAGGTCGCGGTAGAGCATGCCCGCGCGGCCGGCGCCCGCATCCGGACTGTCCGCCTGGCGGGTCAGCACGAATTCAGGCTCCAGCGGCGGGACCTCGACGGGCGGATCGGGCTCGACGAACTCGATCCGCGTGCCGTTGGGCGCGGTCACCACCGCCGGATTCGGCCGGGGTTCGGCGGCCAGCCGGATGATCCCGGGATCCCCCGCGCCGGGCGCCAGCCGAAGGCGCAGGCCATGGCCGGAGATCACCGCCACCTGCGGATCGTCGGCCGGGAAGATGGTCTCGACCCGGAAGCCCAGCTCGCCGGTGAAGAACGCCAGGGTCGGCGCCAGGTCCGCGCAGGGCAACTGAACCTCGGCGGGTCCCAGAACCATTCCACACTCCCGCAAAGAGGCCGCCCGCCGGCTCGGCGCCGATGCTAGCCGCGTCCGGCGCCGGAGCAAGGCCGCGAGGGCGATCCGCGTTCTGTGACATCTATCGACATTCTGGATGCCACTATATAGCTTCTCGCCCGCAGGACGACGCCACGGGGAGGCGGACCATGAAGCTGTGGACCTGGCTGGGGGCGATCGTCTTGGTGATCCTGGCGGCGCTGGGCGTGGCCTGGGGGAACAAGACGACGATCTTCGCCATGATCGCCCATTCGCGCCTGCCGCACATCGAGCCGAACCACGCCGTCACCTGGAACGAGGGCCCGCCCAATGCCCCGCCGGGCAAGCGGCCGCCGAACGTGCTGTTCATCCTGGCCGACGACATGGGCTACAACGACATCACCTTCAACGGCGGCGGCGTCGCCCGCGGCGCCGTGCCGACCCCCAACATCGACTCCATCGGCCATCAGGGCGTCGACTTCCTGAACGGCTATTGCGGCAACGCCACCTGCGCGCCCTCGCGGGCCGCGATCATGACCGGCCGCTATCCCACCCGCTTCGGCTTTGAGTTCACGCCGGCGCCGGTGGCCTTCGAGAAGATGGTCGGCACCGAGCATGAGGACGAGGATTTCGTCCTGCCGAAATTCTACAAGGACCGCCTGGCGCAGATGCCGCCCGGCTCCACGGCGTCCTCGCCCTCGGCGGTCAACATGCTGAGCGTGCCGTCCAGCGAGATCACCATCGCCGAGGTGCTGAAGACTAAGGGCTACCACACCCTCCACTTCGGCAAGTGGCACCTGGGCGGGATTAAGGGCTCGCGGCCTGAGGACCAGGGCTTCGACGAAAGCTTGGGCTTCATCCCAGGGGCGTCGCTGTACCTGCCCGAGCACGATCCGGGCGTGGTCAATTCCAAACAGCCGTGGGATCCGATCGACAGGTTCCTGTGGCCGAACCTGCCCTACGCCGTGCAGTTCAACGGCAGCCCGATGTTCGCGCCCAAGGGCTATATGACCGACTACCTCACCGACGAGGCGGTGAAGTCGATCCGGGCCAACCGGAACCGGCCCTTCTTCATGTACTTCGCGCCCAACGCCATCCACACGCCGCTGCAGGCCACCAAGGCCGACTACGACGCCCTGCCGCAGATCAAGGACCACCGGCTTCGGGTCTACGGCGCCATGGTGCGCAATCTGGACCGCAACGTCGGCAAGATCCTGGCGGAACTGAAGGCCGACGGGCTCGACCAGAACACGCTGGTGATCTTCACCAGCGACAACGGCGGCGCCGGCTACATCGGCCTGCCGGAGATCAACAAGCCCTACCGCGGCTGGAAATCGACCTTCTTCGAAGGCGGCATCCATGCGCCGTTCTTCATGCGCTGGCCGGGCGTCATCGCGGCGAACTCCCGCTACGGCTACCCGGTCGGCCACATCGACATCTTCGCCACCGCCGCGGCCGCGGCCGGCGCGCAGACGCCTAAGGACCGGGTGATCGATGGCGTCGACCTGATGCCCTACATCCAGGGCAAGGCCACCGGCCGCCCGCACCAGACCCTGTTCTGGCGCTCAGGCCAGTACAAGGTCGTGCTCGACGGCGACTGGAAACTGCAGTCGAGCGAGGCGCAGCACAAGGTCTGGCTCTACGACATGGCCAACGACCCCACCGAGCGGCGCGAGTTGTCGCAAGCCCAGCCGGCGCGGACCAAGGCCATGCTGGCGCTGATCGCCGCCCAGGACGCCCAGAGCGTCAAACCCATGTGGCCGTCGCTGCTTCAGGGGCCCGTATTCATCGATCACCCGAGCGGCCAACCGCAGCGGAAGGGCGAGGAATACATCCTGTGGGACAACTGACCGGAAGGACCTGAGGCATGAGCTTCTTCCCGCCATCCACCAACGCCCAGTATGCCGGCGCCCGATCCGCCGTCTGGTTCTTAGGCCTGGCCACGCTGCTGACCCTCGGCCCGGCCCTGATCCACAGCTTCGCGCCGAGCGGCGGGGCCGAAGGGATCGCCGGCCTCGACCTGGGCGCCCAGCGCAGCGTGGTGGTCGGCGTCTTCGCCTGGGAAGGCGCCACGCAGCTCGCGCTGGGGCTCGGCATGGCCGCGGTGGTCTGGCGCTATCAGCCGCTGACGCCGCTGTTCCTGGCCCTGGTGATCGTCGAGCGCGGGCTGATGAGCCTGCAAGGCTGGATCCTTAAAGCCCCCACGAACGGCCACCATCCGCCGGAACACTACGCGAGCCCGGTCACCGTCGTCCTGGCTGCGATCTTCCTGGCGCTGTCGCTGCGCCCCCGGAAGGCCGTCTAGAACCCCGCGCCCGGCTTGGTGCGGATGTTGAGCTGGCCCGCGAGGCCCGCCTTCCGGTGATGCTCGATGGCGTGCATCTCCGGCGACATGGCCATGGCCCGAAACCCCGCCAGCGAGGGGTATTCGGCGAGCGCCACCATGTCCCACAGCTCCTCGACCTCGCCGAGCATCAGGCCCGTGACCGCGCCCGAATAGCGGACCTTGCCGCCCAGTCCCTCGACCAGCTTGCGGACCGCCTCGCCGTAGCGGGCGTAGGCCTCGGCGCCGGTGAGGTCACCGTCCGAGCCGTCCTCATATTCGGCCTTCGGCTTGAACTTCAGCAGATTGACCATCACGAACGGCCCGTCCTCGGCGCCGCCGAAGAAGGCCATGGCCCGCTCCATGGTCGGCATGACCTGGTTGACCACCTCCATCAGGCGAACCGCTTCACGCGACGGGCGATCATCCCGTCGATCAGGGCGGCGATCTCGGCGGGGCTGTCTTCCTGCAGGAAGTGGCCGCCGTGCAGGATGACGTGCGGCTGGCCGGCGGCGCCGGGCACGCGCGCCTGGAACACCGCCTCGCCGCCGCGGGTCACCGCGTCGCCGTCGCTGAAGGCGGTGAGGAACGGCTTGTCGAAGGTTTCCAGCACCTTCCACGCGGCCTGGTTCTCCGCGATGGAGGCGTGCTCCGGCGTGACCGGAACCAGCAGCGGGAACTGCCGCGCGCCCTCCTTGTAGCTCTCGTCGGGGAACGGTGCGTCATAGGCGGCGACCTCGGCCGGCGACAGGTCGCGGCCGACCCCGCCATTGACGATGAAGCCCACCGGGAACTGCGGCACGGACTGGCTGAACGTGAGCCAGGACTTGAAGCCCTCGGTCATGCCGGTTCCCGTCGGCAGGCCGGTGTTGCCGACGATCACGCCGGCGAACATCTCTGGGAACGCCGCCACCAGGCGCAGCCCGATCAGGCCGCCCCAGTCCTGGCAGAAGAGCGTGACGTCGCTGAGCTCCAGCTGTTGCAGCCACTGGCTGACCCAGTCGACGTGGCGCTCGTAGGTGTAGTCGGCGCGAGCTGCCGGCTTGTCGGAGCGGCCGAAGCCGATCAGGTCCGGCGCGATGGCGCGATAGCCCCTGGCGACCAGGTCGGCGATGATCCTGCGGTAGAGATAGGCCCAGGACGGCTCGCCGTGCATCAGCACCACCACCGGCGCGTCGCGCGGCCCCTCATCCACATAGTGCAGGCGAAGCTGTGTCCCGTCGGCGTCGGCCAGCGTCGCGTAGCGCGGCGCGTAGGGCCAGCCCTCCAGACCCTCGAAACGCGCGTCGGGCGTTCGCAGGATTTGCATCTTCGTCCCCCCGATTGACTTCCGGATCCGCGGCCCGGAATATAGTGGCAATATGAGTGTCACTATATTGGTCCGACGTCAAGTCGGCGGACTGTGGCCCGGTCGCGTTCGCGGCGTCTTCCACGGGACCGTGCGGGTGGGCCATGATAGCGACTCGATCCCTGGCGCCGTGGCCTTGAGGAGAGATGCATATGACCGATCCCGTCGGCCTCTCCGGACAGTTCGCTTGAACCCCGCGCCCGAACCCGCGCTCGCCTCCAGCGACGGCCGCCGTCGGCGCGGGCAGGACAACCGCGCCAAGATCGTGGCCGCCATGCTGGACATCATCCATGCCGGCGACCTGGCGCCCAGCGCCGAACAGGTGGCCCAGCGCGCCGACGTGGGCCTGCGAACCGTCTTCCGCCACTTCCAGGACATGGACAGCCTGTTCCGGGAGATGTCGGTGGTGATCATGGGCGAGCTGCACGCCGTGGCCGAAACGCCGTTCCGTTCGGAGGACTGGCGCGAGCGGGTGGTGGAGCTGGTCGAGCGTCGCGGCCGGGCCTTCGAGGAGGTCGGTCCCTTCCTGCGCGCCACCAGCCTCCTGCAGCGCCGTTCGAAGTACATGGACATCGACCACGCGCGGCTGGTGAAAGCCTTGCGCGAAATCCTCAGGCAGCAATTGCCGCCGGCCGTGGCCCGCGATCAGCCGAAGCTGGAGGCTCTGGATCTGCTGCTGAGCTTCGAAGCCTGGTCCCGCCTGCGCCGCGAACAGGGCCTTTCGCCCCAACGTGCACAGGACACTCTGGTCGCGGCGATCCGACGCCTGATCGACTGATTTCCGGCCGAAAAGGCCCAGCGAGCAATAAGTTTACGGGGTAAGACACCGATATCCGTGCAATTGCACATATCTGTCCCCAATAAACAAATTTCTGTCCCCAGATAACAAGCTAAGCCGCCGTTAACCATGTAGGGGAACCGCCGCGAATCACCCCCGCGGGGATTGAACCAGAGGCGTCAAGCCAAGGTTCTTTCACTGGGTGAAGCGCCCCTGGAAACCCTAGTTGAAATCGACGCCCGCAATGCGCCCAGAATTCTTCGACGACCGTATTTCCGCTCCGTTTTCAAGGACTTCGATGGCTCTGATGAGCCCAAAGGCGCCGCTGCCGGTGGCTCCCCCCCAGGCCGTCGGCGGCGCGCGCGATCTCTACGAACTGCTCGCCGTGATCATCGGCGTCTGCGAGTCCCTGGCGGAGAACCTGAAGGGCGCGCCGCAGCATGCCGAGCTGGCCCGCGTGGGTCTGCTGGCCGCCGATCGCGCCGCGGGCCTGCTGGCCGGCCTTGCGCTGGACGGCGCCGCGATGGGCGACGGCGCAGACCCGAGTGACGCCTCGCCCGCTGACGACCCGTCGCCGCAAGGCCAGGTGCGGACACGCAAGGTCCTGCTGGTCGAGGACGACCCGGACCTGCTGCTGCTGCTCACCGCGGCCTTCGTCCGTGAAGGCTTCCAGACCTATTGCGCCAGGAACGGGCGCCAGGGCGTCGATCTGCTGCAGACCCTGAAGCCCGACCTGATGATCACCGACATCGTCATGCCCGAGATGGAGGGGATCGGCACGATCATGGAGGCGCGCCGCGTGGCGCCTGACACCAAGGTCATCGCCATCTCCGGCGGCGGCCACTACGGGCGCAGCCAGAACTTCCTGGTCTGGGCCCACGAGCTGGGCGCCGACGAGGTGCTGGCCAAGCCCTTCCGCATGTCCTCGCTGATCACCGCCGCGCGGGTGGTGCTCGACCGTCCGCCGGCCGGTCCGCCGGACGACGAGACCGATTTTCCCGCCAACCCGGGGATCGCGCTCAGCCGATAGGCGACCCCACCCCGAATTTCCCCGGCGACCGCGCTCGCGGCGCCGACAGCCCCTGCCTGCCCAACCCAGAAGAAATCAAGGAGACCAGGATGCGCGTACTGCTGATTGAAGACGACCGGAATGCGGCGCGAAGCGTCGAGTTCATGCTCACGGCCGCCAAGTTCAATGTGGAGATCACCGACTCCGGCGAGGACGGTCTCGACCTGGCCCAGGCCTATGCCTACGACCTGATCCTGCTCGACCTGAACCTTCAGGACATCAGCGGCATGGAAGTGCTGCGCACCCTGCGCCGCGCCAAGGTCCAGACGCCGGTGATCATCCTGACCGGCGCCGCCGACGTGGCGGCCAAGGTGAGCGCCTTCGCCGGCGGCGCGGACGACTATCTGGTCAAGCCGTTCCACAAGGACGAGCTCACCGCCCGGGCCCGCGCCGTCATCCGCCGCTCCAGCGGCCACGCGGACTCGACCATCACCATCGGCGACATCACCCTCAATCTCGATGCGCGGCTCGTGCACGTGAACGGCGTGCGGGTGCACCTGACGGGCAAGGAATATCAGACCCTCGAACTGCTCGCGCTTCGCCGCGGCAAGACCCTGCACAAGGACGTCTTCCTCACCAGCCTCTACGGCGGCATGGACGAGCCCGGCGGCAAGATCATCGACGTCTTCATCTGCAAGCTGCGCCAGAAGCTGGCGACCGCGTCCGACCGCCAGCACATCGAAACGGTCTGGGGCGGCGGCTACGTGATGCGCGACCCGGACGAAGTGCTGTCCTCGCGCGCCGCATGACCCTGGCCGGCGACCTGGCGCAGGGCTCAGCCCGCGGGCATGGCAGACGGGCCGGCCATCTCGCCGGGGCCGCCCGCAATCCTCGCGCGGTAGTCGCTGGCGGTGCAGCCGAACTGGCGGCGGAACCAGTGGGCGAAGGCGCTCAGGCTGGAGAAGCCGACGAGTTCGGCGACGGCCTGGAACGACCGGCCGCTGCGCGCCAGCAGCGCCTCCGCCGCCTCACGGCGCGCGGCGTTCAGAAGGCCCGAGAAGGTCTCGCCTTCCGTGGCCAGGCGCCGGTGCAGGGTGCGGCGGTCCATCGCCAGCCGCTGCGCCACGCGGTCGACCGTGCAGTCGCCATTGGGCAGCAGCAGCAGGATCATCTCACGCACCTTGTCGCCGAAGCTCGATCCACGGCCGGCGGCCATCTCCTCGAGATAGCGGACCATCTGGCGGGCCAGCGCCGGATCGGCCGTAGTGATCGGCCGGTCGAGGTCTTCCCGCGCCGTCACGATGCCGTTGAAATCCTGGTTGAAGCGCGGCGCCATCCCGTAGACGCGGCGATAGGCGCTGAGGTAGGGCGGCGCGGCGTGCGTCAGGGATATCTCCTGCGGCCGCCAGGCGTCGCCCAGCAGCTCGCGCAGCAGCCGCAATCCGACCCCGACACTGATCTCCGCGCTCTGCCGGCCAACCCAGGGCGGCGCGTTCATCCGCAGCACGGCGATGTCACCGGTCTCCTCGATTTCCACGGAATAGGCGTCGTTCTGCAGCCAGATGTAGCGCGCCAATTGCACCAGGGCTTTGCGCACCGTCGGCTGCTCGCGGATCACCAGGGCGATCGGCCCGAGGTTGGACAGCCGCCGCGTCTCGACGATACGCAGCCCGAAGTCGTTGGCGCCGGAGCGTTCCGCGGCCAGGTCGTACATCAGGCTGATGGCGCGCGAGGCCACTCTCATGTCGGGGTCGCTCAGCGCCGCAGCCGGAACGCCCGCTTCCGCGGCGATGCGATAGGGGTCGATCCCCACCGAGAGGGCGACCTCCACAAAGCCGGTCAACCCGGCCGCGCGGGCGAGATGCGACATGGACCCCCCTTGGGCGACGCCTCTCTCAAACTGAACAGCCCAATGTCCCCGAAAATCAAGCCCAACCCTGAGCACCGCCCGTCATGATCCCGCCGCTCCCCCCTGAGACGGACGCCGCTGCGCCGTCAGGTCGCACCCTCGAGCCAAGCCATGCCGACGCCGACGTGCAGCGGATCCGCGAGCTGTTCGACCAAGCGCCCGGCTGCATGATCGTCTTCACCGGGGCCGACCATGTGGTGCAGATGGCCAATCCGGCCCATCTGACGTTCACCGGCCTGACGCCCTCGATCGTCGGCCAGCCGGCGCGCCTGGCCATGCCGCGCGGCTATTCCCGCGGCTTCGGGCGGATGCTCGACGACGTCTACCGGGCCGGCCAGCCGCGCATCCAGCGGGCCACCAAGCTCCTGGTCAACCGCTACCCCGGGGGCCCCGATGAGGAAGCCTATGGCGACTTCATCCTGCAGCCGCTGCGCGACGCCAAGGGTGTCGTCTACGGTGTTTTCTGCCAGGGCCACGAGGTCACCGTCGAGAAACTCGCCGCCGATGAACTGCGGGCCAGCCGCGAGCAGCTCAAGGCCGCGCTGGAGGCCGCCCAGGCGATCTTCGATAACTCCCACGACATCATCTGCGTCGTCGGGATGGACGGGCGTTTCCAGCAGGTCAACAAGCACGCCGAGCGTCTCTGGGGCTATCGGCCGGAGGAAATGATCGGCCGCTGCTACCAGGACTTCATCCACCCGGACGATCGGGAGAGGGGCGCCGAGCTCGCCCGGCAGGTCGGCCGTGGCGACACCGTCGCGCCCTTCGTCAACCGCCACCTGCACAAAGACGGCACGGTCGTCCCGGTGATGTGGTCGGCGGTGCGCTCGGAGTCCAAGGACACGGTCATCAGCATCGGCCGCGACATGCGCGAGCACATGGCCGCCGAGGAGAAGCTGCGCCAGGCGCAGAAGATGGAGGCCATCGGCCGGCTGACCGGCGGCATCGCCCACGACTTCAACAACCTGCTCACCGTGGTCATCGGCTCGGCCGAGAGCCTGGCCGACGGGCTGGATCAGGCGCCGGAGCTGCAATCCCTGGCGCGCCTGGCGCTGGACGCGGCCGAGCGCGGCGCGGAACTGGTGAGCCGTCTGCTGGCCTTCGCCCGCACCCAGCCGCTGGCCGCCCGGCCCATCGATTGCGCCGGCTTCCTGCGCGATCTGCTGCCGATCTTGCAGCGGACGATCGACAGCCAGGTGGCCATCGAAGTGCGGACCGACGATGCGCCGCTATTCTGCCTGGCCGACCGCACCCAGCTCACCTCGGCGATGCTCAATCTCGCCATCAACGCCCGCGACGCCATGCCGGCCGGCGGACGGCTGACGATCAGCGCCACGCGGGCGGGCTGCGACGGCCAGGACGATGTCATGCTGTCGGTGGAGGACACTGGCGAGGGCATGTCGGCGCAAACCCGGGCCCGGGCCCTGGAGCCCTTCTTCACCACCAAGCCGGAGGGCCGGGGTTCGGGCCTCGGCCTCAGCATGGTGCATGGATTCGCCAGCCAGTCCCGCGGCCGGCTGGAGATCGACTCTGAGCTCGGGGCCGGAACGCAGGTGCGCATCTACCTGCCGCAGACCGACGCCCCGGCGACGCCAGGGCCTGTCGAGGCCAACGCGCCCGCAGCGCCGCCCGTCCCGCGCCATGTCCTGCTGGTCGAGGACGACGACCTGCTACGCGATCAGGTGCAGCGCCAGCTGATGACGCTGGGTTGCCGGGTTACGGCCCAGCGCAACGGCCACGACGCGCTGCGCCGGCTGGACGCCCATCCCGACATCGACCTGCTGATGACCGACATCGTCATGCCCGGCGGCATGAACGGCCGCCAGCTGGCCGATCAGGCGCGGCGGCTGCGGCCTGAGCTTCGGGTGCTGTTCACCTCGGGCCACACCGACGAGCCCTCGATCCGCGCCCTGCGGGCGGACGGCCGGTCGGGCTTCCTGGGCAAACCCTACCGCCGCTCCGACCTCGCCCGCGAGCTGGCCGCGGCGTTCGGCGATCAGCCAGTGGCGGCCATCGGCGGCTGAACCGGCGGGGCGGCCACCGCGCTCAGCAAGGCGGAGAACAACGCCTCGACATTGATCGGCTTGGAGATCACCTCGGTCATGCCGGCGGCGCGATAGCTGGCCACCTGATGGATCATGGCGTTGGCGGTCACCGCGATGATCGGCGTCTGCGCGCGGCCCAGCTCCGCCTCGCGGGCGCGGATCCGGCGCGTCGCGGCGGGCCCGTCCATCTCCGGCATCTGCACGTCCATCAGGATCACGTCCCAATCGGCCGCCTCCCAGGCCTCGACCGCCTCCAGGCCGTTCTCGACGAAGGCCGGCTCGATATCGAGCTGGGCGAGCAGGGCCTTCAGGACCATCCGGTTCACCGGATTGTCCTCGGCCGCCAGCACCCGCAGCGGCCCGCCGCTGGCAGGTCGGCCCGCCGCGACGCCAGCGCCGGTCCGGCTCAGGATCATCGGTAGGTCGACGGTGAAAGCGCTCCCCCGGCCCGGCATGCTGCAGGCGCTGATATCGCCACCCATGGCCTGGGCGAGCTGGCGGCAGATGGCCAGGCCCAGGCCCGCGCCGCCATAACGGCGGGTCGGCGAGGAATCGCCCTGGACGAAGGTCTCGAACAGCGCGGCGATGCGGTCCAGAGCGATGCCGATGCCGGTGTCGCTCACCTCCAGACGAACACCCCGATCGGTGCGCGCCAGACGCACGGCCACCTCGCCCTCGTGGGTGAACTTGATGGCGTTGGAGATCAGGTTGCCGAGGATTTGACGCAGACGCCCCGCATCGGCCCCGTAGACGCCGGACGCCGCTGGATCGAGGTCGAGGACGAAGGACAGCCCGCGGGCGGCCGCTCCCGCCGAGTAGGCGGCGTGGACACTCTCCACCAGGGCCGACAGGTCGCAGTCGGCGCGAACGATCTCCAGCCCGCCGGCCTCGATCTTGGAGAGGTCCAACAGGTCGTCGACGATCGCCAGCAGGGCCGAGCCGCTTTCGCTGATCACCCGCAGCCGCTGCCGTTGCAGCCGGGACAGCGGATTGAGCGCCATGGCCTGGGCCATGCCGAGGACGCCGTTCAGCGGCGTGCGGATCTCGTGGCTGATCACGGTCAGGAAGTCGCTCTTGGCGCGGTTGGCGACCTCGGCGGCCTTCAGCGCCTCGAGCTGCTCGCGCGCCGCGCGCCGCGCATCGGTGACGTCGACGTAGGTCGCCAGGCACAGGCTCCAGGGCGCGCCGGGCCCCGGGGCCACGCGATGGTGGATCTCAACCTCGATGATCTCGCCATCGGTCCGAACGATCTGGGCCAGAAACATCGGTAGGACGCCATCTTCGCCCACGCCGTTCAGGGCCTCGAAGAACGCTTCCAGCGAGGCCTCGGTGAAGCGCGGCCGGGCCGCTCTGCCGCCGAACATCGCCTCGGCCGCCTCGTTCGCTTCGAGCACCCGAATGTGCGGAGCGATATCGTCGACCGAATTGACCATGGCCTTCAGACGGTTTCCGAGGCCGGACGCGGTAGGACCGCCCTCGGCGTGTAGCAGCCGATAGAGCGACGAGGCGTCGACGCACCGGTGCGCCATCGGGCTGTGATGAAAGATCATCCGCCAGCGCTGGCGGCCCTCTTGGGCGGCCCGGCCGGCATACGACAGTCCGTCCAGAGCCGATTTCAGCGTCTGGCCGCGGGCATAGAAGGCGCTGGCCAGGCGCACGATGAAGATCGTGAAGACCACGCTGGCGACCGCCATCAACAGGATGTCTGCGGTGGCCACCTGATAGCCGATCTGGCGGGCAAGGACGGCGCCCGTGATCAGGATGATCGACCCCGGCGCCACCAGGACGGCGGTGGCCAGCCGCGAGCCGCAGCACATCATCGCGTTGTGGAGGCAGGCCGCGCACAGCACCAGCACCGCCTCGGCGAGATGCATGGGCGTCGGCGGCATGGCAAGCAGCAGAGCGGAAGCTGCGAACGTGCCGGCGGACATCATATAGCTCGCGCAAACCACCGCGATCGCACCGGGCGTACGCCGGCGGTGCAGCAGCCGGCGGCTGAGGCACGCGTCCACAAGGCCGCAGATCCACGTCGTCACGGCCCAGACGACGACCATATCGCGCTGGCCGCTGAACCACAGCAGAAGGGCGACCAGCGTCACCTGCGAGGTCCGCGACCACAGGCTGCCCGCGCGCCAGGCGAGGGCGCGTTCGAACGGATCGCTGAGCGTTACCGGCACGGTCGGAAGCACCGCCGTGGTCATTTGACGGATTCGCCCAGGAGGGCGATGCGCGTGCGCAAGGATGTGATCCCACGGCGCGACACCGCCTGCATCATGACTTCGTCGAGGGCGTACTCAACGGGGTTCGCGCCAATCCCAGCGAGCGCGGCGGTCAGGTGCGAGGCCAGGCGGCGGGCGAGGCTTTGGGGCACGGCAAATCTCCCGGTGGGTTCGGGATGACCCTGCGGCATTCCAGATAATTCATCGTTAAAAGTGGGAATTTCCGGGAATCCGGGTCGGCCAACCGGGATATCGGTGGCGTCGGCAGGAAGAACTCAGCCGCGAGACGCGGCTGGAACGGTCCCGAAATTGAGCAGGTCCACAGCGAGATCGTCGTCGCCGGTCAGCTTCAGCAACACCGCCTGCAGGGCCCGGGTCGCCTCGCGCAGGCGTTTGGGATCCACCTCGGCCAGGACCTCCTGGTTATGCTCCTTCAGGATATTGACGGCTTGGCTGTAGATCGTCTTGCCGGGCTCGGTCAGGCTGAGATTGACCTGCCGCCGATCGCGGTCGGGAACGGACCGGTCGATAAGACCGCGCGACACCAGCTGGTCGACGGCGCGGGTCAGTGTCGTGCGATCGACGGTGCTGTAGCGGGCCAGGGCCGTCATGGTGCACGACTCCAGTCGCCGGATGATCGCCAGCGACCGCCACTGCGCCAGGTTGAGGCCCACGGGCGCCAGCTCCCGATCGAAGAACAGGTCGCGCTGCCGCGCCGCCTGGAACAGCAGATAGAAGAAGTACTCCGGCGGGCCCAACGGGAACTCGCCGTCCGGATCGACCGAGTTCGGGGGCGGACCGAGGGCGCGCGCTTTTTTCATCGGGGCGGCACTGAAGGGTAATTCGAGCGGGGCGACAACGCGCAATTGAGATATTTCGTTATGCAATATGTGCAAATGCACATTTTTAGCTTCGATTAACCGCCCACGGCTAAGCCGTGAGCAGGACCCCCCAGAGAGACGACCGCCGTGCGTGAAACCTTGGCCGTGGCCGAACCCGATCGTGATGTCCTGCGCGCCATGGACGCCGATCTTCAGGCCTCGCTTGCGCTCAGCCGCGCGACCCTGCGCGCGCTCGCCGCGCTCTCGCCGATGCTCAGCACCGCCGCTGACGCCGCGCTCGAGGAAGAGGCCGCCCGCGCCGCCGAGCGTTCGGCGCCCCAACGCACCCTGGATATCGTCGAAGACGCGCGTCAGGGCCTGCAGCACGCGTCCGCCGAGGCGCGCATCGCGCGCACCCTGGAACGCGCCCTGGTCAACGCCGCCGAGGCCCTGGCCACGCGGCGCGCCGGCTGATCCGCTACTGATCCGTCGGAACGAACCGCGCGCGAACCTGGCGCAGACCGGCCAGCACCGAAACTGCGCCTTCGGACCGTCCTGTGGCGAGCAGGCGGATGCCGTCCACATGCACGTCCACCGCTGACCAGTTCACCGGCTCGCCGTTACGGAAACCGTGCAGCAGGTCGCACAGGCTGCACGCCGCTTCCGCCAGCGCATCCAGCTCATAGACGCCGGCCACACCGAAGATGGCGTTGCTGATATTGTAGAGACCTTCCATCGTCTCCGCCGCGCCGGCCCCGCGATCGCCCGAGGCGAGCGCGGAGAGCTGGTCGGCCTTGGTCGACAGGGCTGAAACGCACTGGTCGCGCACCGACTCGATCCGCTGCTCGGCGCCGCGCACCGCCTCGTCGATGCTCTTCCCCCCTGGGGAGCGAGCGATCTTGGCCAGCCGGTTCTCCACCTTAAACGTACGCGCGAGGCTCATCGGGCAATGGCTTTCGGTTGGAACAGGGCGTCGATTTCGTCCTGTTCGAGGTTGGGCGTCTTGGCCACGCCGACTTCTACGGAAAGGTCGTCGTGGCGGCGGCCCTTCATGCCCACCGGCGGACCGATCGAGCGGATCCGGCGATCCGGGCCGCAATAGCCCGGGGAGGTCACGAAGGCCCTTGGATCGGACATCAGCCAGATGATGCGCTGCATCATGACCAGCGGCGGCACGGGCTTGCGGACCACGAAGCTCGCGCCGGCGTCGCGGCCGCGGAAGATCTGCGACGACGTGGTGTGGCCGGTGACCAGGATGGCCGGCGCCCAGGCGTTGGGCGAACCGCAGCGCCTGAGCCAGGTGATGAAATCGTATCCGTCGGTGTCGGCCAGCTGGCTGTCGACCACCAGCAGGTTCAGCTCGCGCTCGCCCACCACGGTCATGGCTTCCGAACCCGCCGTGCAGCGGCGCGGCGTGTGCACGCCGAACCCGGCGAACATCTGGGCCAGGATTTCCACACCATCGGCGTCGCCACCGACGATCAGCACCTCGGCCGTCGACAGGTTGACGCGTTCCTGGCGCCGGAACGGAACGTCCGACATGCCTAGTCTCCCAGCTCCTCGAACAGCTGCAGCTCACCGTCGTCGGCGGGTTCGGCGGGCTGTGGGTGGGCGCCGGACAGCCGGCGGGCCTGTTCGGCCAGCGTCAGGCCCATCACCGCGGCATGGACGTCGGTCATCACATTGGTCGGCGCGGAGGCCGCCAGCACCCGCAGGAACGCCGCCATGCCGTCGAGGCGCTGGCTCAGGAGGTCGATGGCCTGCACCTCGGTGAGGAAGCCGGAATCGGGCGGCCCGAGATCGGCGGTCAGGCGCGCGACCGACTGCTGCAGGCGATCGCTGAGGCGGGCCAGGTCGGCCAGCTCGACAGCGGCCAGCCCCAAGGGCTCCGCCAGGGGGCGCAGGGTCGGTCCCCCCCGAAACAAAGAAGAGGACATCAGAAGAGCTCCAGGGCGCCGGACTGTTCGGGCGGCGGCGGGGCCGCGGCGCGCGGGCGTTCGGCGGCGAAGACGCGGGAGCCGGCGGCTTCCAGCAGGACTTGCCGGGCGCGGCCGCTCACCGGCCAATATTGGATGCGCCGGGCGCGTTGGCCGCGCAACGACCCGCCGGCGGCCTGCAGGCCTTCGTCGCGGACGAAGCGCTCTGCGAAGTCGGCGTTCTGCGAGCCAACGTCTGTGAGGCCGTCGATCAGCCGCGCCCCGCCGAACAGCTTGACCTCGAGCCGGTCGCGCCGCGCACCGCGGCGCAGCAAGGCGTTGACCAGCAGCTCCATCGACTGGACGCCGTAGCGCAGGCCCTCGCCGCCGCTCTCGCCCGGCAGCAGGAAGTGGTTCATGCCGCCGACGCCGGCCACCGGATCGCGCACGCACGCCGCCACGCACGACCCCAGGATCGTGGTCAGCACCACGTCGGCGTCGTCGCAGACGTAGAACTCACCCTGGATCACATGGATCTTGCGGGACTCGTCGCCCAGAGAGGGATCTCTGCGCTCGGCCTGCCAGTCGGCGGCGCCCGGGGTCATTGCAACGCGCCGAAGACCGCTTCGATCTTTTCACGCAGGATCGCCACCGTGAACGGCTTCACGAGGTAGTTGTTGACGCCGAACTGCACGGCCCGCTGGACCAGGTCCTTGTCGGCGCGCCCGGTCAGCATGATGAAGGCGGTCTTCTGGATCGGCGGGTGCGAGCGCACCGCGCGCAGCAGGCCCAACCCGTCCAGCTTGGGCATGTTGAAGTCGGAGATCACCAGGCCGAATGGTCGGGTCAGCATCTGGCGCAGGCCTTCTTCGCCGTCCACGGCTTCGTGGATGGTCTTGAAGCCGAGCTCCTGCAAGCCGCTGCGCACGAGCGAGCGGATGGTCTGCTGGTCGTCGACGATGAGGCAGTTGATGGTTGCGGCGGCAGGCATCAGCGCGGTCCTTCCCGGTTGATGAGTTGACGGATCGCGGGGCCGATCTTTTCCAGCGGCAGCTGGCGTTCGACGGCCCCGATTTCGAAGGCGGCCTTGGGCATTCCGTAGACCACCGAGGTGGCCTCGTTCTGGCCCAGGGTGCGGCCGCCGGTTTCGCGAATGGACAGCAGCCCACGGGCGCCGTCCCGGCCCATGCCGGTCAGGATGACCCCGACCGCGCGGGCCTTGGCGGTGCGCGCCACGGACTCGAAGAGGCGATCCACCGACGGGCAATGACCGCTGACCGGGGGACCGGGCGTGACCCGGCAGCGCAGATGGTTCACCCCGTCGACCTCCAGATGGCTGTCGCCGCCGGGGGCCAGGAACACCTTGCCCACCGTCAGGGGATCGCCGTCGCGGGCCTCGCGGACTTCGGCGGCGCAGGCGCGGTTCAGCCGCTCGGCGAAGCTCTTGGTGAAGGTCGCCGGCATGTGCTGAGTGATCACCACCGGCGCGCAGTTAGCCGGCAGACACTCGATCAGGGTCAGCAGGGCCTCGACGCCGCCGGTGGACGAGCCGATGGCCACGACGTGGTCGCCCGGGGTGAAATGGCTGTCCGACGCGGCGGCCGGGGCGGCGACACGCTGGGCGCGCACGCGGGCGCCGGCCGCGGCGCGAACCTTCTCGGGCAGGGCGTCGAAGGCGCGGGGCGTGGCGGCGGTCGGCTTGGCAACGCAATCGACGGCGCCCAGCTCCAGCGCCGCCAGCGTGATTTCCGCCCCACGCGTGGTCAGGGTGGAGACCATCACCACGGGCATGGGCCGCAGGCGCATCAGCCGCTCGAGGAAGTCGAGGCCGTTCATGTTCGGCATCTCGACGTCGAGGGTGATGACGTCGGGATTGAGTGCCTTGATGGCCTCGCGGGCCTGCAGCGGATCGGCGGCCTCGCCGACCACCTCGAACTCGGGGTCGGCCGACAGGGACGCGGCGATCAGCTTGCGCATGGTGGCGCTGTCGTCGACGATCAGGACACGGATCATCGGCCCATCTCCCGCGTCAGGCGGTAGGTGGTGATGCCGTCGGGCTCGAAGGCTGAGGCCGCGGGACCCGCGACCCGCTCGGAGTGGCCGATATAGAGCCGCCCGCCGACCGGCAGCAGCGGCGCGAACCGGCTCCACAGGCGCGCCTGGGTGTCGTCATCGAAGTAGATCGCCACGTTGCGGCAGAAGATGGCGTCGAACTTGCCCTTCATCGGCCAATCGCCGATCAGGTTCAGCTCGTTGAAGGTGATCAGCGCGCGGGCTTCCGCAGCGATCTGCACCGATCCGGATCGGCCGGCCGCGGGAGAGGTGAAGCGGCGAAGGTATTCGCCCGGGATGCCTGTCAGCAGGCTCTCGGCATAGATCCCGGTGCGCGCGTCGGCGACCATGTTGGGATCGATGTCGGTGGCCAGGATCTTGATGTCGAGATTAGCCGCGTCGGGCATGAGCGACAGGATGGTCATGGCCGCCGAATAGGGCTCCTGCCCGCTCGAGCAGGCCGCCGACCACAGCCGCACCTTGCCGCCGGCCTTGGCCGCAGCCAGCAACGGCGGCAGCACCTTGTCGCGCAGATGGTCGAAGTGATGCGGCTCGCGGAAGAAGCGGGTGACGTTGGTGGTCAGCGCGGCCAGCATCCGCTGCCGCTCGTCCACGCCGTCGGCGCCCGCGACCAGGGCGCAATAGGCCTCGAAGCTCGCGAGGCCCAACGCGCGCAGGCGCTTGGCCAGGCGCGAATAGACTAAGGTGGCCTTGGTCTCGTGCAGGGCGATGCCCGCGTCGCCATGCACCATGGCGGCGATCTTGCGGAAGTCGCCTTCCGTGAAGAGGAACTCGCCCTCGACCATGGCCGTGGACGTCCGGGACTTCAGAGCGGCGGTCACGCGGCTTCGAGCTCCAGGTCGGGCAGCACGCGCTCCAGGCCGATCAGGCTGATCATCCGCCCGTCGATGGCCAGCAGGCCGCGCACGAAGGTCTTGGCCGTATCGGACGCCACGTCCGGCGTCGGCTGGATGACGTCGTCGGTGACGGTCAGGATGTCGGACACCGCATCGACCAGCAGGCCCACCACCTGTTCGCCGATCTGGGCGACGATGATGACGTTGCGGTCGCTGGGTTCCGAGGACTCGAAGCCCAGGCGCGCGGCCAGGTCGACGATCGGTAGCACCGCGCCGCGCAGATTGATCACGCCACGGACGAAGGGCGGCGATTGCGGCAGGGCGGTCGCCGCGGTCCAGCCGCGGATCTCGCGCACGGCCATGATGTCGACGCAGAACTCCTGGGCGCCGATCCGGAAGGAGATCAACTCACGCAGGCCCGCGGCCGCGGTAGGATTGGTCTGGGTCATGAGGTTCAGCCTGTCGCCGCAAGGCGCTTTTCTGCGCGGAGGGAGTCGGCGCCGCGGGAGACCGCGACGATGGTGTCGATATCGAGGATCAGCGCGACGCGGCCGTCGCCCAGGATGGTGGCGGCGGCCACGCCCGGCACCTGCCGGTAGTTGGCCTCCAGCGACTTGATGACCACCTGGCGCTGGCCCTGGATGGCGTCGACTAGCAAGGCCGCGCGCGCGCCGCCCTCCCCTTCGATCAGCAGGGCGACGCCCTGGGTCGCATCCATGGGACCCGCGCGATAGCCCAGGGCCTGACCGACGTCGATCAGCGGGACGTAGGTGTCGCGGATGGCGATCACCCGGGCCGAACCGCCCAGGCTGTGCACGTCGCCGGCCTTGGGCAGCAGGGTCTCGACGATGGCGGTGATCGGCGCGACCAGCGTCTGGCCCTGGACGGAGACCACCATGCCGTCGAGCACCGCCAGCGTCAGCGGCAGGCTCATGGTGAAGGTCGAGCCCTTGCCGGGCCGCGACGAGATGGTGATCCGCCCGCCCAGCGCCTGGATGGAGCGGCGCACCACGTCCATGCCGACGCCGCGGCCGGAGATATCGCTGACCTCACTGGCCGTGGAGAACCCCGGCATGAAGATCAGGTTGTCGATCTCTTCGTCGCTCAGCGCGGCGTCGGGCGCGACCAGGCCCTTCTCGATGGCGATCGACTTGACCCGCTCGCGGTTGATGCCGCCGCCGTCGTCGGCGACCTCGATGACGATTCGGCCCGAACGGTGCGCGGCGGTGAGGCGCACGACGCCCTCCGCCGGCTTGCCGGCTTCGGCGCGCTTTTCAGGGCTTTCGAGGCCGTGGTCGATTGCGTTGCGGATCATGTGCGTCAGCGGATCGGCCAGGCGCTCGATAACGGTCTTGTCGACCTCGGTCCCCTCGCCGTCGGTGATAAGGCGCACCGGCTTGCCGGTCATGGCCGCGACTTCGCGGACCAATCTGGGCATCCGCTGGAACACGGACTTCACCGGCTGGGCGCGGATCGCCATGACGCTGTCCTGGATCTCGCGGGTGAGCTGCTCCAGCTCATCGAGGCCCATCGCCACGCCGGAGGCCCGCGCGAAGCCGGCCTCCATGACCCGCTGGGACAACATGGCCTGGTTGATCACCAACTCGCCGACCAGGTCGATGAGCCGGTCGACGCGTTCCAGGTCGACGCGGATGGTGGCGCCGGCCTCCGGCTTACGGGGCTGACCCTGGCCGTCGGGGGGGGATGACGGTTCTGGGGTCGCCGCCGCGGCCGGGGCCGGCGCGGCCGGGGAGACCTGCTGCGGCGACGGAGGGTCCGCCACAGCTTGCACACGCGCCAGGAGGGCGCCGATGTCCAGGGTCTCGCCGGGATCTTCAACAGGGGCCGCGGGCGCCTCGCCGTCCTCGGCGGTGGTGAGCGGGGTCATCTCCAGCTCGCAGTCGCCGTCCACGAATTCGAACACCTCGCGGACCTGCGCCTCGTCAACGTCTCCGGTCACGGTGACGGTCCAAGCCAGGTAGGCGGCCTCGGGATCGAGGTCGGTCAGGGCTGGGAGGCCGGAGGTGTCCAGCTCGACGGCGGTTTCGCCCAGACGGCCAAGCTCGCGCAGCAGCAGCGCGGCTTCATTGGCCTTGGCGTAAAGATCGGCGCGCGGCTTGAAGCGAACCTGCCAGCCGCTCGGACCCGCGGGCGCCGCAGGAACGTCGACGGACATGGGCTTGAATTCGAAGTCGCCCCAGTCCTCCTCGCCGCCGGACTCTTCGCCGGCAGTCGCGCCGTTGGGATCCAGCGCCTTCAGCTCTTCGGCGAGCTCAGCGGTGTGGGCCTCGTCGACCGCCGAGCCGTCATGCGCGGCGCGCACGTGGTCGGCCAGCACGTCGGCGGCGCGCAGCAGGGTCTTCAGCACCACGTCGGTCGCCGCCAGGCGGCCCGAGCGCATCTCATCCAGCGCCGTCTCGAAGACATGGGCGAAGCGGACCAGCGCCTCGAGGCTGAAAGCCCCGGCGCCGCCCTTAATCGAGTGCACTGCACGGAAGACGGCGTTGATCGTCTCCGGATCGGTGTCGCCGGCCTCCATGGCCAGCAGGCCGCTTTCCAGCTCGGCGAGTTGTTCCTCGCACTCCTGGAAGAAGGTCTCGCGGATAGCCGCTAGGGGATCCATGATGGTCTGGTCCAGGCTCAGGCGGCGACGCGGCGGATCGCGTCCACCAGCTTCACGGGGTTGAAGGGTTTGACGATCCAGCCGGTGGCCCCGGCCATCCGTGCACGGTTCTTCTTTTCGGCGTCGCTTTCGGTAGTCAGCACCAGGATCGGCACGCCGCGGTATTGCGGATCGGAGCGGACTTCCTCGATGAAGCCGAAACCGTCCATGCGCGGCATGTTGATGTCGGTGACGATGACCTTGGGGGCTTCCGCCGCCAGGACCTCGAGCCCGTGCAGGCCGTCCTCGGCCTGGACTACGCGGTAGCCAGCTTCGGTCAGCGCCAGGCGCAGCATCTCGCGCATGGTCCGGGAGTCGTCGACGGTGAGAACGGTCATGCTCATGAGATCAGTCCTGGACGGCGGTGGCGAGGGCGAGGCCAGAGACCCCGAGATCTGGGCAGCCCATCAGGGCGGCGGCGTCGGCGAATTCCGGCGAGGGATCGACCACCCGCCAGGGCTGGCCGTCGCTGGACCAGAGGGCGCGGGCGGCGAGCAGCACCTGCAGGCACTGGGCCCCCAGCCGCTGCACGCCGGAGGCGTCGAGGATGGCGGGCTTGCCGCGGGCCGCGAGCAATTCCGCCGCCAGGGGCGCCGCCGCCGTCAGGTCGAGGCTGTCGGCCAGGACCAGCGGGGCCGTCGGGTTGTCTTCGGAGGGCGTGGTCATGGCGGGTCCTAGAATTCGTCCCAGGCGTCTTCAGCCGGTGCGAGGGCGGCTCCACCTGCGCGGTGGCCGGTGGTTTTCATGGCGGTGACGGTGCGCGGCTGCGGCTGGGGCGGTCGAGCCGCCGGGGTCCGGGCCCGGGTCTCGCCGCCGACCTCGAAGCGGGAGATCAGGCGGGCCAGCTGGTCAGCCTCGCTGGTCAGGGCGTGGGAGGCGGCGGTGGCCTCCTCGACCATGGCCGCGTTCTGCTGGGTCACCTGGTCCATCTGGTTGACCGCGGTGTTGACCTGCTGGAGCCCGGTGGACTGCTCCTCGGCCGAGGCCGCGATCTCGGTGACCACGCCGCTGATCTGGGTCACCTGGGTGACGATCCGCTCCAGCACCTTGCCGGTCTCGCCGACCAGGTTGACGCCGCGGTCCACCTGCTGGCTTGAGGCCGAGATCAGCGCCTTGATCTCCTTGGCCGCGTCCGCCGAGCGCTGGGCCAGAGCCCGCACCTCGGAGGCCACCACCGCGAAGCCGCGGCCTGCGTCACCCGCTCTGGCGGCTTCGACGCCGGCGTTCAGCGCCAGCAGGTTGGTCTGGAAGGCGATCTCGTCGATCACCCCGATGATCTGGCTGATCTGCTGGGCGGAGTTCTCGATCTCGCTCATCGCGGCCACCGCATCGCGGACCACCACGCCGGAGCGTTCGGCGTCGGCGCGGGCCGAGCCCACCGCGTCACGCGCCTGGCCGGCGCCCTCGGCGGTCTTGCGCACCGTGGCGGTGATCTCATCCAGGGCCGCGGCGGTCTCTTCCAGAGACGCGGCCTGCTGCTCGGTGCGGCGCGACAGGTTGTCGGAGGCCTGGCTGATCTCGGTCGAGGCGGTGCGCACGCCGGCGCTGTTCAGGGCCACCTCGGAGATGGTCCTCTGCATCTGCTCCATGGCCGCGTTGAAGTCGGCGCGCAGCTTCTCGTAGGTGGGCGCGAAGGCCTCGCTCAGACGGAAGGTCAGCACGCCGGCCGCCAGACGCTCCAGGCCCTGGGCCAGGCCGTCGACGACCTGGCTCTGCTGCTGGGCGGTGGCGGCGCGCTCGGCTTCCGCCGCGCGGCGCTCGTCCTCGGTCGCCCGGCGCTGCTCGGCGGCCTCGGCTTCCAGGCGCACCTTCTCGATGGCCGCGTCCTTGAAGTGCTGCACCGCGCCGGCCATCCGGCCGACCTCGTCCTTGCGGCCCACCGCCGGGACTTCCACAGCGTGGTCGCCCGACGCCAGCGTCCCCATCGCATCCGTCATCTTAGAGATCGGACCCGCAATCGCGCGGCTCAGCAGCCAACCCATCAGGATGGA
>NZ_DATAPY010000153.1:0-60260 GCF_036264965.1 Phenylobacterium sp. | reverse complement strand
CATGGCGTAGTAGCGGCAGAAGTCGGCGGCCTCGCGTACTTCGGCGACCCCGTCGGACAACGTCTTGCCGGCCTCCAGCGCGCAGATGGCGATCAGCCGCTCGCGGTTGGCCTCCAGGGCGTCGGCCATGGCGCGCAGGATGGGTGCGCGCCCCTCGCCACCCAGGGCGTTCCAGGCCGACTGGGCGGCGACCGCGGCGGTGTAGGCGGCGTCGACGTCGGCCAAGCTGGCGTCCGAAGTCTTGCCGATCGTCCGTTTCAGGTCGGACGGCGAGACGCGCGGCGCCGCATTTCCGGAGATCGTCTTTCCACGCACGATTGGGCTCGCCTCAAGGGCCGGAAGGGCTGTGATGGCCCCGGCCAGCGCCTCGCGTGTCGATGCGACGGAGAGATCCATCCCTTGCGAATTCTTGCGGCCAGGACCGTAGAGGTCGGCCGGCAAGGGGATGCGCGGGTGCGGCGCGCCGCCGGAGGCCTCGACCGCGGACATCGGGTCGGAGACCACCTTCTCCACCGGGGTGCGTTCGTCGAGCAGGGCGTGCACGAACGAGGTGTTGGCGCCGTTCTCCAGCAGCCGGCGCACCAAGTAGGGCAACAGGTCCTCGTGGCTGCCCACCGGGGCGTAGACGCGAAGGGGGAAGTCGCCGTAGCGGTCGCGGGCCCCGGCGTAGAGCGCCTCGCCCATGCCGTGCAGCCGCTGGAACTCCGGCGCGAGGCCCGCCTGGGTGGCCATCAGCCGCACGGCGGCCAGGGTGTGGGCGTTGTGGGTGGCGAACTGGGCGTAGAGCGCCGGCGCGGCACCCAGCAGCGCCCGCGCGCAGGTCAGGTAGGAGAGGTCGGTCGCGGCCTTGGTGGTATAGACCGGATAGCCGGGCAGGCCGGCGACCTGGGCGCGCTTGATCTCGCTATCCCAATAGGCGCCCTTCACCAGGCGCACCATCAGCCGCCGCCCCGAGGCGCGGGCGATGGCGGCCACCGCCTCGATCACTTGCGGCCCGCGCTTCTGATAGGCCTGGACGGCGAGGCCAAGGCCTTTCCAGGCGCCCAGCTCCGCCTCGCCCGCCAGCTTCTCCAGCAGCTCCAGGGAGATGACCAGGCGGTCGGCCTCCTCGGCGTCCAGGGTCAGGTTGATGTCGGCGGCCGCGGCCAGGACAGCCAGGCGCCTAATGCGCGGATAGAGCTCGCCCCAGACCCGGTCGGGCTGGCGGGCCTCATAGCGCGGCGACAGCGCCGAGAGCTTCACCGAGACGCCATGGCCGGCCTCGGGACCTTGGGATCCCGCGTGCTTGCCCACCACCTTGATCGCCGCGGCGTAGGCCGCCTCATAGCGCGCGGCGTCGGCCTCGGTGCGGGCGCCCTCGCCCAGCATGTCAAAGGAGCAGACGAAGCCGTCCTGCGCCGCGCGGCGGATCGCCTTTTCGATCGTGGCGCCCAGCACGAACTGCTCGCCCATGATCTTCACCGCCGCGCCCACCGCCCGGCGGATCACCGGCTCGCCCAGCCGCCCGGCCAGCCGGCGGATGAAGCCCGGCAGGTCGGCTCCGGCTTCCTCGTCCGGGTCGATCAGCTTGCCGGTGAGCATCAGGCTCCAGGTCGAGGCGTTGACCAGCAGGCTTTCCGAGGCGCCGGCATGGCTCGCCCAATCGGCCGAGGCGATCTTCTCGGCGATCAGCCTGTCACGGGTCTCTTCGTCGGGGGTGCGCAGCAGGGCCTCAGCCAGGCACATCAGCGCCAGGCCCTCGCGGGTCGACAGGCTGAACTCCTGCAGGAAGCTCTCGACGACGCCCTGACGCCTGGCGCCACGGCGGGCGGAACGGACCAGGGCGGTCGCCTCGTCCAGCACCGAGCGGCGATCTTCCAGGCTCAGGGGCTTGGCGGCCAGCGCCGCCGCGACAACCTCGCGCTCATCCGCAAATTTTGCCGTGTCCAGGTGATCGAAAGGCATTTCAGGTCTCCGGCAGTGAGACGTCCGGAGTACGGCTTATTGTGGCGAATGTGCTGCGGAGATATTCCTATGTGACCCGAGAGTGGCCGGAGAAATTATAATATGTCGAATATCCTTCGTCTCGACGACACGGACCGGCGGCTCCTGCGCGTGCTGCAGGCCGACGGACGGATCAGCAACGGTGACCTGGCCGATCGCTGCAGCCTGTCAGCCTCCGCCTGCTCCGACCGGGTGCGGCGGTTGCGGGACGGCGGCTACATCACCGGGTTCGCCGCGCTCGTGGATCCGGGAAAGGTCGGCCGCGCCCTGCTGATCTTCGTGGAGGTCGTGCTCGACCGCACCACGCCAGAGGCCTTCGAGACCTTCGCCGCCGCCGCGCGGCGGACGCCGGACATTCTGGAGTGCCACATGGTGGCCGGCGGTTTCGACTATCTGCTCAAGGCGCGGGTGCGGGACTTCGCCGAATACCGCAAGTTCCTCGGCGAGGTGCTGGTGAGCATTCCGGGTGTGCGGGAGACCCGAACCTATGCCGTGCTTGAGGAAGTGAAATCCACGACGCAGCTGCCAGTCTAGCAACCCGCAACGCACGGCCGCGTGACCCGCCGTCTCCGCTAGATGGTCGCGTCGGGTCGCAGGCTCATCCGGGGCTCCGATCAGGCCGCGTCGCCGAGCGCCTGCGCCCGGCCGGCGGCGGCCTTGGCGGCCCGCGTCACGAGGTCGTCCAGTCCGCCCGGCGCGCCCAGGATCTCCAAGGCCTGCGCCGTGGTTCCCCCGGGGCTGGTGACCTGCTCGCACAACCTCGCAAGGGAGCTGCGATCTGCGGCCATCTGGGCGCCGGCGCCGATCATGGTCTGGCGAGCGAGCCGCTCGGCGACATCCGGCGGCAGTCCAAGGTTCACCGCCGCCGCGGTCAGGGCTTCAGCGAAACGGAAGACATAGGCCGGGCCACTCCCGGAGATCGCCGTCACGGAATCGAGGTCGTCCTCGCGGCGTAGGCGCACCACCTCGCCGCAGTGCTCGAGCAGGTCGATCGCGTGGTCCACGGCGCTGTCGGCCGCATCGGCCGGCGCAAAGAGGCCGCAGACGCCCATCCCCACTGCGAGCGGCAGGTTCGGCATGACCCGGATCAGGGCGGGGCCTTCGCCGAGCAACGCGCGCAGGCGCGCCACGCGGACGCCGGCCATGAAGGAGATCACCGCCGTCTCATCGCCCAATCGTGCGCGCAGGTCGGGGGCGACGGCCTCGATCAGACCGGGCTTCACCGCCAGCACCACGAGGTCCGGCCGGAAGTCGCCGACGTCGGCCAGGCGGGCGACCGCCCGTTCCGGACCGGCGGCCGGCTGCGGATCGACCACCAGAATATCCATGGCGATGTTGGTCAGTCGCAGGCCGGCCAGCAGCGCGCCGCCCATCCGGCCCGCCCCGACCAGCAGGAGGCGGCCCGGCGTCGCGAGCTGAGATCGAAGGACCGTCACGTAGCGACGTGTGGGGAGATGGCCAGGGTCCGGGCGACCCAATGGGCCATGTCGTCGAGGGCGCGGTTGGCGACCGGGGAGATCGACATGGCTTCGAGGAAGCTGTGCGTCGCGCCCTCGTAGACCTCGGCTTCGACCGGGACGCCGGCGGCCTTGAGCGCGTCGGCCATCTGGAAGTTCTGCTCGGAGTTGATGTCGCAGCGGGGGATCGCGAGGAAGACCGGCGGCAGCCCCTTCAGGTTCGCGCGAAGAGGGCAGACGAGGGGGTTCTGCCGCTCGCTGGGATCGTTCAGGTAGTTCTCCCAGAACTTCAGCGACTCCTCGCGGGTCAGGATGTAGCCCGGCCCGCCGTAGCGGGCGGTGATCTCGTCGGAGGCGATGACCCCGAAGCCGCCGTAGGCGGTGACGATGCCGCTCAACAACTGGCCTTCACCGGCGTCGCGCAGGGTGATCGCCGCGCCGAAGGAGAGATTGCCGCCCGCGGAGTCGCCCCCGATCGCGAGGCGGACGCCCTCCAGATCCAGGACCTTGCCGCCGTCGTCGGCCAGCCATCGCACGGTGTCCACCACCTGCTCGAGGGCGACCGGGAATTTGGCTTCCGGCGCCAAGGCGTAGTCAACGCCGATCACAGCGACGCCCGCGCGCACGGCGAGCTCGCGCATCACCCGGTCATGGGTGTCGAGGCTGAAGATCGTGAAGCCGCCGCCGTGCAGGTAGACGAGCGCGCCTTCCAGTCGCCCCGCATTCGGACGGTAGAGGCGCAGGCGCACCGGGCCGTGGCGGGTGGGCGCCTCGGCCTCGCGGGCCTCATGCATCTCAGGCCCGCCTTGGCGCCAGGGTTCGCGCACCTTCTCGGCGACGGCGCGCGCCACGGGCGCCGACCAGGGCCCGGGCGGCGTCAGCTTGGCATAGGCCTTTCCAGTGGTCTCCACGAAGCGCTGGATGGCGGGTTCGAGGTCTGCGGCGGCGGGCATGATCAGCTCCTCAGCGTCATCGATCGGGGGTCAGGGTAGGTGGCCGGGCGCGTCCAGCACCTCGCCCGGCGTGGCGAGCGGGCCCACGCGGCTGCGGCGGCGGCCATAGGTCAGGTAGATGACGGCGCCCAGCGCGATGTAGCTGCTGATGAAGGCGGCGGGGAACGGGTCGCCAGACCGCGCCTTCATCCCGAGGTCGAGGATCACCGGGACCATCATCGCCCAGGCGAGCACGATCGCGCCCACCGGCACGACGCCGATCCAGAACCGGCCGATGCGGACGCCGCCGAACGGCACCTTGAACGGACGATCGAGCTCCGGGCGGGTGGCGCGCAGCCACATCATGGCGATCGCCACGACCGAGAAACACAGCGCCGACCCCAGGCTCACCATGTCGGTGAGCAGCGACAGAGGCAGGGTCGCCGCCATGACGGCCGACACCAGGCCCAGGACCAGGATGCCGAGGTGCGGCGTGCGCAGCTTCGGGTGCAGGCGACAGAACAGCGGCGGCAGGAGGCCGTCGCGCGAGACGGCGAAGGCCGTGCGCGATTGGCCGTAAGCGTTGATCAGCAGCACCGACGAGATGCCGACAAGGCCCCCGACCTTGACCAGCAGCGCCAGCTGCGGGCGGCCGATCCGGTCGGCGGCGTGGGCCAGGGCGTCGGAGGCGCCCAACTCGCGGAACGGCACCAGTCCGGTCATCACCGCGGACACCATCAGATAGATCACCGTGCAGACGACGACCGCGCCGAGGATGCCGATCGGCAGGTCGCGTTGCGGGTTGCGCGTCTCCGAGGCCGCGTTGGCGACCATCTCGAAGCCGTTGTAGGCGAAGAACAGCATGGAGGCGGCCCGCGCGATCCCCGGCAGGCCGTAGGTGAAGCCGCCCTCGTTCGGCGGGATCAGCGGGGTCCAGTTGGACGGGTGCACGGCCTGCACGCCGATGGCCACGAAGATCAGCAGGATGGTCACCTTGATAACCACCAGCACCGCGTTGATCGTGCTGGACTCCGAGATTCCGGCGATCAGCACCGCGATCACCGCGCCATAGACCAGCATGGCGACCAGGTTGAAGCTGTGGCCTCCGACGATCGCGGTGCCGGTCCCGACGGCGTGGAAGGTCGGACTGGTGAGCACGGCGGGGAGGATTATGCCGAAGCTGTGCAGAAGGCTGACGAGATAGGCGGCCCAGCCTACCGCCAGGCTGGCGCCGGCGAGGCCAAAGTCCATCAGGATCAGCCAGCCCACGCTCCAGGCGAAGACCTCGCCCAGCGCCATGTAGGTGTAGGTGTAGGCCGCGCCCGTCGCCGGCGCGGTCGAGGCCAGTTCGGCGTAGCAAAGGGCGATCAGCGCGCAGGCCACGCCTGCGATGACGAAGGAGAGCATGACGCCAGGGCCGGCGTATCTCGCCGCCGCCTGACCGGTCATTACGTAGACGCCGGACCCCACGATGCCGCCGACGCCCAGCAGCACGAGGTTGAGGGGGCCCAGGACCTGCTTCAAGCCATGGCGGGTCCGGTCATCCCGCATCGTCTCGACGGACTTGCGGGCCAGTAATCCAGTCGCGCGGCGCGGGGCGTTCATGTCAAACCTCCTGAGGCCGCGCGGCGGGGACGCGCTTGTCGACCAGACGGCGCCGTCGGGTCCAAAGCGCAATCCCAAGCCCGATCATCGCGATCAGCCACAGCCCGATCGTGAGGTTGAGAAGCCGTCCGGCCAAGCCCTCGGCCTCGCCGGTGTGGACGGCGTAGAGCAGGTCGGCGAAGCGCCGTCCGATCGGACCCGAATTGGCGGGGACGACCTGCCGCACCCGGCCGGAATTGGCGTCGACGAAGACCGTGGTCAGGCCGTATGCGCGGCGGAGTTCGCCGGGCGCGAGCAGCCGCACGCGGTAGGTGGCGTCGGACGCGGTCGGCCAGGCCACCATGGTCAGGCGAGAATGGGGAACCGTCGCCAGGGCGGCGCGGGCGGCAGTAAGGAACGGCACGGGGGGTCCCGTCGGCGGGAGGCGCGCGATCTCGGCCGGCTGGTCGCCGAGTAGGTCGCGAAGATTGTCCTCGAACACCAGCAGGATGCCGGCGCTGGCCAGGACGATGGCCGGCAGGGCCAGCCACAGACCCAGCGCCCGGTGCCAGCCGAACAGCTGCGCGGTGACTGAGGGTGCGCCGCGCGGCGTGAGCGCTAGCCGCCAACCCCCATACCGCGGCCAGGCGTTGGCGACGCCCAGGCCCAGGCTCACGATCAGCAGCACGCCGCTCGACTCGACAATCCAGCGTCCGGCGTCGCCGGCCAGCAGGGTCTGGTGCAGGCTCACCAGGGTGTCCATGGGCGTACTGGCGCGCTTATCGCGCTGATCGAGGACCGTCCCGTCGCCCGCCACCCGCACGACCGTTCTGGCCGTTCCTGGGCCCTCCAGGTTGATCTTATAGCGGTCGGGCCGGCCCGCGGTCGTCCAGAGCGAGACGACCCGCCGTTGCGAGCCGACCGGCGCGAGGACCGCGAGCCGCGCCTGCAGGGCGTCCAGGTCGGTGGCGCGGTGGGCGCCGGGAAAGGTCGCATCCTCAAGTTCCCAGTGGAACACGATGGCCACCCCGGACGCCGCCTGCACCAGCCAAAAGGCGGCCGCAGCCAGCGCGACCCAACGGTGGAGCCGCAGCAGGGTCCGGCGTACGGTCATCGGCCGATCGCGCGCCTCGCCCTAGTATTCAAAGGTGATCGAGGCCTTGGCCGTCCTGGGCTCGCCCTGCACCAGATAACCGCCGAAGGCGGATTCCCAGTAGGCCTTGTTGGCGATGTTCTCGAGGCTGGCGCGGAAGGTCACCGGGTGTTTGTCGATGACGGCGACGTAGCGGGCGCCGATGTCGAAACGGTTCCAGCTGGGCGCCCTCTGGGTGTTGCCGACGTCGAGGTACTGCTCGCCGGTCGACAGCCACCGCGCTGTGAATACCGCCCCGCGAAGGCTGGGCGGGATGATCTCGACCCCGAGGTTCGCCTGGTAGTCCGGGACCCCGATGACCTTCTTGCCGTTGTTGGTCCCGTTCGCGGTGGCGGTCAGCTTGGCGTCATTGAAGGTCAGGCCGCCGATCAGCCGCAGCCAGTCGGTGGGCTCGCCGTTAAGGCCGAGCTCGATGCCCTTGTTCTCCTGTTCGCCGAACACTCCGAACTGGGTGAGGGTGTTGCTGCCCGCTACCGGGATCGCAAACGCGCTCGGCAGCTTCATCTGGTAGGCGGCGATCGTCGCAGTCAGGCCGTGGTAGACCCACTTGGCGCCGACCTCGTACTGCCGGACCACATAGGGCGCGAACACCTCGCCGGGGTTGACGGTGGTGGCGTTCACCGGCGCGACCGCGCCCTGCACCAGCTCCTCGGAGCGGTTGGCGTAGAGTGACACATTGTCCAGCGGCTTGACGATCAGGCCCACGATCGGCGTGACCTTCGAGGCGTCGTATTCCGTAGTCTGCGCCAGGGTGGCGCGGCTGAAGCTCTTCACGGTGATGTCCTGGTCGCGCACGCCGACGGTCAGCAGCACCTTGTCTTGGAGGATGCCCAGCGTGTCCGAGGCGAAGCTGCTGGCGAAGACGGTGCGCGCGACCAGGGGCGGGGCGGTCAGACTGCCGCCGGAGCTTGGCAGGGTGGAGTTGGTTGGGCGCGCTACCTGTGGGGTGTTGTAGAGGTTGTCGAAGAAGCTTGTGGACGACGCGGCGATCGCGGCGGGGAAGCTGCCGAAGCTGAACGAGTTGAAGTTCTGCAGGCGCACGCCCGAGCCGCCCGCGTTGACGGCGTTGGTGACCGGACCCAGGTCGAAGCGCCAGCGCACGCCGACCAGGCCGCTTTCGTTGCGGTCCTGCCGCGGCACGAACAGGCGCGAGCCGGTGGCTGCGCCGGTCGTGGCGTTGGTGACGGTGAGGGTGGAATAGTCGCCCTCCTCGTGGCCGCGGCGCGCGCCGAAGGCGGCGTAGAAGTTCAGGTCCTTGTTCACTTCGAACTCGACACGGCCGACGCCGAACACGTCGCGCAACGAGGTGAAGCTCCAGGGTTGGCCGTAGTTGTCGGACGGATCGGGCGCTGACGGCACCGCGACGCCTGGCGACAGCCGAATCTCCGGCCGCGGGCGGCCGAAGTGCTGCTGCTCGTAGCCGAGATCGAAGTAAGCCTTCACCGGACCGTGCCGCCAATCCAGGTCGACGCTGTCGGCGGCGACCTCGCGGTCCTCGTCGTGGATCGCGGCGGTCCCGGTCCGGTAGACGGAGTTGAAGCGGGCCCCGAATTCCTTGTCCGACCCGAACCGGTCGCCCAGGTCGATCGCGCCGCCGAAGATGCTGTCCTGGATATAGCTGGCGGTCGCCCGCAACAGCTGGCCGGTCGCCCGTTTCGGCTGCAGGTCGATGGCGCCGCCGATCGAGCCGCTCGGGGCCGCGCCGTAGACGAAGGCGCTGGCGCCGTTCAGCACCTGGACGTTCTCGAACAACTCTGGTGAGATCAGCTGCCGCGGCAGGACGCCATAGAGACCGTCGAGGGCCACGTCGTCGCCGTTCACAACGAAGCCGCGGATCACATAGAGTTCCGACTGGTTGCCGGACCCGTAGGTCACCCGCACCGAGGGATCGTTCTCCAGCACTGCGCCGATGGTCTCGGACTGCTGGTCGAGGATCAGCTTGGAGGTGAAGCTGGTGACGTTGAACGGAATCGAGAGGGCATCCTGCGTGCCCAGGACGCCGACCGCGCCGCTGCTCTCCACCTGCTTGCGCTGCTGTTGGGCGGTGACGATCACCTCGTCGACCTTGGTCGTCGCGTCTGCCGCATCCGCCGCCGCGGCCGCGCCGCTGCTCAGGGCCGTGGCGAGCGCCAGCAAGCTCACGGTAGTCATCGATATCCGTCGCATAAGGTCCCCCTTTTTATCCCCGTGGGTATTCCGTTCCCTGAGCGTCGGCCAAACAACAGGACCTGAAAACGTCCAAGAATCGTCAGATCGAGGGGTCCAAGCTCTGCCGGGCGGTTCAGGGCTTTGGCGGCGCCGGATGCTCTGCGCGCCAGGCGTCCAGCTTCGCCAGCCATTGGACAGCGGTGATCGGGCCATAGGTCTTGGTGTCGGTGTGGGACGCGATCAGTTCGCGGATTGCGACGAAAAAGGCAGGCCCCGACTCCACGCCGAGCGCCTTGCGCTTGGCCGCCATCGCCGCCTCCTGCGCCGGTGTGAGCGGCGTGGTCCGGTGAGGTTTGAGGATCAGCACGTCCCAGTCCGCGCCGTCCTGATGGACATAGACCTGATTGGGCGGAAGGCCGCCGGCCTTCGTCACGTCGTCATCGCGCGCGACGCGGCGTAAGAAGGCCTCCTGCTTGCCCGGCGCCAGCTTGTAGATCTCGAAGGTCGCTTCGGGCCATGGCGCATCCGTGGCGGGCGGCGGGGATGCCGGGGCTTGGGCCAGGGCCGGCGTGGCCGCGATCAGCGCGCCCGCGCACAGCAGGATCAGATGTCGGCGCATGGATGTCCCCAGTCACGGCCCCAATCCGGGCCTCCGGCGATGAGTGTCATCGTCATGCGCCGGTCATGAACCGCCAAGGCGGGAATCCCGAGGGGTCCAGTCAGTCGAGCGCGGACTTCAGGGCGCGGATTGCGGCGCGCGCCTCGCCGGGGTTGAGGCTGGCGAAGCCGACGCGCAGGCCGCGCGGGGCATCGTCCCGGGCCATGAAGGACCGCGAGGTGGCGAACCGCAAGCCGAGCCCCGGCGCCTGGGCTTCGATCTTGTCGAGGTCCGCGACCCGGTGGAAGCGCAGCCAGAAGGCCAGGCCGCCGTCCGGGATGCTGTAGTCGACGACCTCGCCCAAGGTCTCGGCGAGGGCCTCGGCGAACTGGCTGCGGCGCGCGGCGTAGACGTTACGGACCTTGCGCGCGTGCCGGCGCAACTCGCCGTTCTCCATCAGCTCGGCTGCGGCGTCCTCGGTGAGCGTGTTGCCCATGCCGTCCACGAGGGAGACGATGTGGGCGAGCGCCTCGATCACCGCGACCGGGGCGGCGACGTAGCCGATCCGCAAGGCGGGCAGCGCCAGCTTCGAGAGCGATCCGGCGTAGATCACATGTTCCGGCGCATAGGCCGCCATCGGCAGCAACGGCTGGCCGCCGAAGTGGAACTCGTGGTCGTAGTCGTCCTCGATGATCGCGAAGCCGAATTGGCGCGCCAGCTCCAGGAGGCGAAGGCGGCGCTCTGGCCGTAACGCCACCGTCGTCGGGAATTGATGGTGCGGCGTGACGAAGACCGCCTTCACGGCGTGCCGGCGGCAGACCGCCTCCACCGCGTCGACGTCAATGCCGTCGGCGTCCAGGCCTACCGGGGCGATCTTCGCGCCCCGGGCGCGGAAGGCCGCCACCGCCGGCTCATAGGTCAGTTCCTCGACGACCGCGGTGTCCCCAGGGTTCAGCAGCACCTGGCTCGCGAGGAAGATGCTGTGCTGGCTGCCGCGGGTGATGCAGACGTTTTCGGTCCGGACGTTGAGGCCGCGCTGACTGCGCAGCATGGCCGCAACGCTGTCCCGCAGGGCCGGCGAACCGCGGGGGTCGCGATATTGCAGGCGGTTGTCGCTGGACGCCTTCAGCGCCGAGGCGCGGTAGGCGCGCGCCAGGGGATCTGCCGGGAACAGGCGCCCGTCCGGGGCGCCCTCGTCGAGCTTCAGCCCGGGGCCTGAGGGCAGGGCGAGGGGCCGCGCCGGCGGCGGCGCGAACCAGTATTGCGCCTCGCTTTCCGCCGGGTGGGCCGCTTTGGGCGTGCGGGCGTTGCGCACCGGTTCGGGCAGGGAGGAGGAGACGATGGTCCCACGGGTGCCGGCCGAGTCCAGCCAGCCCTGGGCGATGAGGTCCTCATAGGCCAGGACCACGGTCTTGCGGTTGACGCCGAGCGCGGTCGCCAGGTCGCGGCTGCTGGGCAGGAACTCGCCCGACTTCAGCCGGCCCCGTTCGATGTCGCGGATCAGCGCCTGGATGATCTGCAGGTAGACCGGCGTCGCTGAGGCAGCATCGAGCCGTTCGCTGAGACTGACCTGCCAGGGACGTAGCATTGGTCCCGCTGAGGGCTCCTGCGTGAGATGTTCTGAGGTCCAGCCTACACCCGGTTGGCTACACTGCAACGTGGTCGATTGGACCCATCGGAATCTCAGGCTTGGCGCTTGCGGCGCCGCGACCCGCGGTTGAAACAGACAAGGAGGTTTGGCGCCCCGCGCCAAGGAGGGTCCTTGTCCGCAGCATCCGAGGATCGCCGCACGGCGGAACGTGCGGGCGAGGCGCGTGCGGCGCCCTTCGAGCAGTTCGGTCCCGCGGATGTGCGCGACTTGATCGCCGAGTATCCGCTGGCCTCGCTCGGCGTCCGGGCGGGCTCCGAGGCGCCAGCGAGTCTGTTGCCGCTGCTCGGCGACTACGACGCGGCGGGTCGGCTGGTGGAATTGGTCGGCCATATGGCGCGCCGCAATCCGCTTCGCGCCGCGCTCGAGGCCGACCCAGGCGCCTGGATTCAAGTCCAGGGGCCGCAAGGATACATCTCTCCTGAACAAGCGGGGCGCCGCGACTGGGCGCCGACCTGGAACTATGCACAGCTATGGATCGAGGCGCAAGTGACCTTCACGCCGGAGGAGACCGGCGCGGCGGTGCGGCGGCTGGTGGAGACGATGGAGGCAGCGCGGGCGGCGCCCTGGAGCGTCGAGGAGCTCGGCCGTCGATACACGGTGATGGAGGGCCAGATCATCGGCTTCCGCGCCCGCGTCACCCGCGTCCACGGACGCTTCAAGCTGGCGCAGGACGAGGCGCCGGAGATCGCACGAGCGATCATCGCGGCGACCCGTGACCCCGGCCTGGGGCGCTGGATGACGCGCTTCAACGCGGACCGTCTGTGATGGGCCTGCGCGCCGCCGCCTCAGCCTTGGGCCTGGGCGCTGTGCTCGCGACCTCGGCCCAGGCCGCGCCGCAGCCGCCGTGGCTCGCCGATCCCTTCCCGAGCACCTATCGCGCCCCAACCGCGCCGGACCTGCTGGTCCGCGGCGCCACCGTGCTCGACGGCGCGGGCCACCGGCTGGAAGGCGCTGACGTCCTGACCCATGCCGGCAAGATCGTGGCCGTCGGCAAGGGCTTGCGCCTGCCGACGGGCGGCCGCGAGGTGGATGCTCGCGGGCGCTGGGTGACGCCCGGCGTCATCGACATCCACACCCACGACGGCGTCTACGTCCTGCCGCTGACCGACATCGATCACGACTCCGGGGACGTGGCCGAACTCAGCGATCCGAATGCGGCCGACACACGCGTCGAGAACGCGGTCAACCCGCAGGACGTGGCGTTCTCGCGGGCGCTGGAGCACGGGGTGACGACGGTGCAGATCCTGCCCGGCTCCAGCCCGATCTTCTCGGGCCGTTCGGTGATGGTGCACCCGATCCGCGCCAACACGGTGGCGGAGATGAAGCTGCCGAACGCGCCCCAAGGCTTCAAGATGGCCTGCGGCGAGAACCCCAAGGAAGAGGACGCCGCAACCCACCGCGGGCCCACCAGCCGGCAAGGCGAGGTGGCCTTCATCCGCAGCGCCTTCCTCGACGCCCAGGACTACCGCCGCGACTGGGACGCCTACGCCGCCGGCAAGGGGCCCGCGCCGAAGCGCGACCTGAAGCGCGAAACCCTGGCGGGCGTCCTGGCCGGCGACGTGCACATCCACATGCACTGCTATCGCGCCGACGACATGGCCACGATGCTGTCAGTGGCCCGCGAGTTCGGCTTCCATGTCGCGGCGTTCCACCACGCCGTGGAGGCCTACAAGATTCCGCAGCTCTTCAGGGCCGAAGGCGTGTGCGCCGCGGTCTGGGGCGGCTGGTGGGGCTACAAGATGGAAGCGCTCGACGCGATCCGCGCCACCGCCGGCCTGCTGGATGAAGAGGGCGTCTGCGTCACCATGCACTCCGACTCGCCGGCCGAAGGTCAGCGGCTAAATCTCGAAGCCGCCAAGGCCGCCGGCGCGGCGCGCCGCATCGGCGTGGTCGTTCCGCCGGAGCGGATGATCCGCTGGATCACCGCAAATCCCGCCAAGGCGCTGGGGCTGGGCGACCGGATCGGCACGCTGGCCGACGGCTATGACGCCGACCTCGTGCTTTGGTCGGCTGATCCGTTCAGCGTCTACGCCAAGGCCGATCTGGTGGTGATCGACGGGGCGGTGGCGTTCGACCGCGCCCACCCGCCGGCCGCGCCCGCCTCCGACTTCGTGCTGGGCCGAAAGGCGATGCAGCCATGAAGCCGGCGCTTGCCCTCCTGGCCGCCTTGACGCTGGCTGCCGTGGCGTTCGCCGCCCAGGCCCAGCCGCTCGCCATCGTCCACGCGCGGGCTTGGACCGGACAGGGCGGCGAACCTGTCGCCGACGCCACGATCGTCACCGACCGCGGCAAGATCGTCTCGGTGACGGCGCATGGCGTGGCGCCGGCCGGGGCGACTCTGATCGACGCCCAGGGCCATCCCGTGACCGCGGGCCTGGTCAACGGCGCCAGCCAGCTCGGCCTGACCGAGATCACCTCGGCGCGCGACACGCGCGACCTGGCGGCTGCCGGGGACACCGTCGGCGCGGCCTTCGACGTGACCTTGGGTCTCAATCCCAACGCGGCCTTGATCGACCTCGCCCGCGCCGATGGCGTCACCCGCGCCCTCAGCTTCCCGGCGGCGTCCGGCGTGGCGCCATTTTCCGGGCTCGCGGCGACGTTGCGCCTGCGCGACGGACCCGACGTCATCGACCGCGCCCGGGTGGCGCTCTTCGTGACCATCGGCGGCAGCGCCTGGCCGCGCGCAGCGGGCTCGCGCGGCGCCCAGTGGGAACTCCTGCGGGCGGCGCTCGATGACGCGAAGGCCCCGGCCCCGGCTGCGCCCCGCCCAGCCCTGCGGGAGGCGCAGACCGCCGCCCTGCGCGATGTGCTCGCGGGCCGCATCCCTTTGGCGATCGTCACCCAGCGCGAGTCCGACGTCCGCCAGGCGGTCCGGCTGGCGACGGACTACGCTATCCGCGTCGTGGTCGTGGGCGGCGGCGAGGCGTGGCGCGCGGCGCCGGAGCTGGCGGCGGCGCATGTCCCCGTGGTGCTCGATCCCGACGCCAACCTTCCCTACAGCTTCGATGAGCTGGGCGACCGCCAGACCAATGCGGTGATCCTCGCCAAGGCGGGCGTGACCGTGGCGTTCGGCCTGGCCGGCGGGCGGCTCGAGCAGAACTACAACGCCGGCCTGGCGCTGCGTGAGGCGGCCGGCGTGGCCGTCTCCAACGGCCTGCCGTACGACGAGGCGCTGAAGGCGGTGACTGTCAACCCAATCGCCATCTGGCGCCGGGGCGAGGCCGCCGGACTGATCGCGCCGGGGCAGGACGCCGACCTCGTGGTCTGGGACGGCGACCCGTTCGAGCCCATGACCAACGCCCAGGCGGTGATCGTCGAGGGCAAGCCGGTGTCCCTGACGACGCGGATGGATACGCTGGCGCGCCGCTACCAGCCGGAGGAAAGGAAATGAAGAGCCGGCGCCTGCGCCGGGCGTTCGCCGCCCTGTCGTTCGCTGCGCCAATGATCGTCTTTGGGCCTGCCCAGGCCGCCGACCACGCCCGCCTGCAGCCGCCGCCGGGCCAGAGCCTGAGGCGTGCGCTACGGCCGAGAGGCATCACCGGTCGCGCGGCCCAGCTTGGAGGGGTCGGAAGAAGCCTCCCAAAGATCCGGCGTCGTGGCCACTAGGTCCTTGGCGGTTCGCCAAGCCTGACCGCCCGGGATGACCTTACGGCCCAGGGCCACCGCTTGCGCGAAGGCGACCATGCGCTCGCCGACCCGCGCCTGTTCGGGCGCCGGCCAAGTTTCGAAAGGATGGGGGCCGCGGACCACCACCAGCTCCTTTGGGCCACTCACCCGGTCGTAGGCGTCGATCGCGCCCTCCAGGCTCTCGGCGTAGTCCCAAACCCCGCGCCCGATGAACAGCGCCGGCCAGGTGTGCGCGCTGGCGAGGATGCCCGACGACGGGAAGAACACGATGTGCCCAGCGAGCTCGGTGCCGCCTTCGAACAGTGCGCGGTCGATGTCCTCCTCGTCTGTGGGGTCGGTGACGTATCCTGGCCCCGCGGTGAAGTCGGCCAGCATCATGGCGCCCTTGATCTGCGGCAGGCGGACCGGCGGGCCGCAGGTGACCGCCTCGGCGTCGTATTCGCAGGTCCGGTCGAAGTTGCGCATCATCGCGAAGCCGGTGGCCATCGTGCCGCGGGAATTGCCGCCCAGGATCATCGGCATGGCGCCGGGGCGCACGCCGTCGCGCAGGGCTTCGGCCGCCGCCAGGCCCGCAAGGGTTCGGCCTGCGGGGGTCAGGACCCGCATGCCCTCGCCGGACTGAAGGGCGGTCACCACATGAAGGATGTCGCGGCCCTGCTGCAGGGTGTTGGTGTCGCTGTAGCCGCCCGACAGTCCGACGCCGCGCCGGTCGTAGCTCAGCACGTCGAAGCCGGCGGCGTTCAGCGTATAGAGGTAGCGCCGCCATCCCGCCTGGCCCATCGCCCCCGTCGTGTCGCTCGGGAAACGATTGAGTACGGCCGCGCCGGTCGCAGGGTCCAGGTGGTAGAGGCGGTCACCCGGATCCTGGATTCCCGTCAGCCGGCCGCCGCCGCCGTTGCTCATCAGGATCAGGGCGCGAACCTTGTGGCCGGCGCCGTCGTCCACTCCGGTGCCACGAAGATACCAGCCCCGCAGCTTGATGGTTCCAGTCATGTGCCGGATCAGCCGCTCGTAGGGCTCCACCTCTGCGGTGAACTCGACCACAAAGGTCTGGCCGTCGGCGGCCGCGATCGGCTCCCGATAGGGCGCGGCGGCGAAGAAGGCCGGCCGGCGCACGGTGGCGAGATCCGCCACCGGGTTGTCGGCGTCGATCTTGCCAAGCAGATACCGCGCCCGCTCGGACAACGGCCTGTGCTCCCGGTTCGGCGGCAGGCGCGCGGCGATGTGCGGTTCCAGACGCGCGTCGCAGGCGGCGTCGGCCTTACAGGCGAGCCACCGTTCGCGGAGCTTCGCGTCGGTGAACTCGTCGACGTAAAAGTCGCCCTTGAAGCCTGGCGGCGGCTTAGCGGCGGTGAGCGCGACCGGCACGCACACCTCGCCTGGACCCTGCTTCCGGGGAATCCGATAGCCCGGAATCTCGGCGTTGAGATCGTAGCCTACGTGGGCGCGGCAGTCGGTCGGCGGCATCGGCCGTCCGCCGGCGGCGCCGGCCCCGGTCCACAGCGCCGCAACCGCCAAGCCCAAAGTCATCGCGCCGAAGATGTTCATCGCCCATGGTCTCCAAGGTCGCGTTCAACCGAACGGGCGCAGCGCGACGCTGGAGCTAAGATTGTTTTTATTGAATGTACAATACCGTTTCGATAGACCGAAGGGAGCTTGACGGAGGCGACCATGGCGCAAGGACGCGCGATCGAGGCTCAGGCGCCTGGCGTCAGCCGCCGGGGTGTGGCGGCCGGCCTGCTCGCCGCGCCCTTGGCCGCATCCCCGCTCGCGGCCGCCGCGGCGGCCTTGCCGTTGGTCGGCGGGCCGCGGCAGGTCCTGATCAGCTACCGATGCGACGCCGCCCGGCGACCTGCCTTCCGCCGCTACATGGCGGGCGAACACTTGCGCCGCCTGGGCGCGTTGAAGGCCCAAGGCGCCCTCAACGAATATCAGGTGCTGTTCAACCCCTATGCGGAACTGGGCGCCTGGGACGCCATGATGGTCCTGGACTTCAAGCGCTTCGCCGACACTGCGCGCTGGACCGAGATCGAACGGACCTCGCCGGGCGGCTTGACCCCGGCGGGGCTGGCGCTGGCCCGCCCGCTGCAGACCTACAGCGTTGATCTGGCGTGGACGGCCACGGCCCCGGACCCTGGGCCACCGGCCGACCGGGTCTTCTATGCGATCCCCTACAGCTACGCCGCGCTGGGAACCTACAAGCAGTACGTCGACGACTACGTCATCCCGCAGGTCACCGGCTGGATCGCCGAGGGCGTGCTGAGCCGCTATCGAATCTACCTGAACCGCTACCCGGTCGGGGATCCCTGGGATTCCCTGTTCCTCTACGACTATCGCAATCTGGAAGCCTTTGGCCGGCGGGACGAGGTGGTGGCGCGGGTGCGCAAGCCGCTCGAGGCAATTCCGGCCTGGCAGCACCTCAATGAGATCAAGGGCGCACTCCGGACGGAGTCGGAAAACACCATCGCCGAGCTTCTCGGCGGCGGGTGAGGCCTGCGGCCTCGGGGTCAGGCCGCGAAGGACTTGCCGCGCTTTGGGCTGCGGGCGCGTTTTGAACTGGTCAGGTGGCCGCGCATCAGTTCGGCTGCCGTGTCGCGGTCGCCGGCTTCCAGGGCGTCCAGGATAGCCATGTGCTCGGTAATCGACGACTGCACGCGTTCGACGCCGTAGTCCCAGTGGTAGTTGAGGAAGCTGCGGAGCTGGTTCTGCCGCTGCACCGCGCCCAGCATGTAGCGATTGCCCGAGCAGCGCGCGAGCTGCTCGTGGAAATCGGAATTCATCTCGAAGAACTCCACCGCCAGCGTGGGCCGCCAGGGCTTGCGTTTGAAAGCTATGTGGCGCGCGCGACAGGCCTGCGCCCATGCCCGATCCAGCTCGAACCCCGGCTGCAGCAATACCGCCGGCTCCAATATTTGACGGAAGGCGTAGCTTTCGGCCTGGGCGGCGGCGGAATCGATGGAGGCGATGAATGACCAACCGTTGCCGGGCTTGCGCTCCACCAGGCCCATCTCCGACAGCTGACGCAGCACGCGGCCTACCGTGGCGAGCTTAGCGCCGAACATGCGGACGAGCTCCTGCTGGGTGCACTGCGTCGGCAGCCGGCCTAGGTTGCGCGCCTCCGCGATCGCCACGAAGAGCTGCTTGTCCTCTTCGTCCTGGATGTTGGCCGCCTCGATCTGCGGGGCGGCCTTCACCGACCCCAGGAGGACAAAGCCGCGGTTGGCGCGGGATTCGACCGCCCCCTGCTGGGCCAGCAACTTGAGCGCGCCGCGGATCGGGGTGCGCGACACTCCGAAGGCCTGGCAGAGGTCATGTTCCACAAGATGATGCCCGGGGCCGGCGCCCTGCGCCTTGAGCAGGTGCAGGATACGGCCGGCGAGCTCGGCCTGAAGGCGGCTCGGCGCGGGGGCGCCCCGCGGCGTCGATGCGCTCGCCGTCACTTGCTTTTTCCCCCGCTGCATCGCGCTGTCCGTCTCGTTCATGTCGCGGTGAATCCGTCGGCCCATCTAAGGCCGCCCATCGGAGATTTCCAATACGCTGCGCGGCGGCCCGGTCCAACCCAAACAGAACGATATTGTTTTTCTTCGATAGAAAACGCACCTTACATCGAGATGGGGAAGGGCAGGGGGTATTGGGTGGCAAAGCCGAGCCTGACCACGGTCGCCTTGGACCCGTCCCCGTTTCGGGCCGGGCTGGCGCTGGCGTTGGCCGCAGCCCTGGCCACCCCATCGGCGGCAGCTGTCGCGCCCTCCTTGCTGCGCGCCCGCCTCAACGCCGACATCCTCTCCAGCGACCCCGGCACGCGGCGCGATGAGAACACCGACGCGGTGCTGCTGCATGTGGTCGAAGGCCTGGTGGCGGTGCGCGAGGACACCTCGATCGGACCCCTGCTGGCCTCGCGCTGGACGGTCGCGCCGGACGGCAAGACCTATGTCTTCCAGCTACGGCCCGGGATCGTCTTCCACAATGGCGCGCCCTTGACGTCAGCGGATGTGGTCTGGTCGCTGAACCGCTATCTCGACCCCAAGACCCGATGGCGCTGCCTCAGTGACCTGTCGAAGGGCGGCCTCGCGGAGGTCACCGCGGTGACGGCGCACGGCCCTCTCACCGTGTCCATTTCCCTCGACCGGCCCGCGCCCCTGTTCCTCAAGACTCTGGCCCGCGCCGACTGCGGCGGAACCGGCATCCTGCAGCGGGCGTCCGTCGACCCCCACGGCGCCTGGGTCGCTCCCATCGGCACCGGTCCCTTCCGGTTCGCGGCCTGGAAGCGCAACCAGTACATCGAGTTGCGGCGGTTCGACCGTTACCAGGCGCGGCCCGGGCCGCCCGACGGGAACACCGGGGGAAAGACCGCGGCCGTGGACACGGTCCGCTTCCTGGTCATCCCGGACGGCTCCGCCGCGCGGGCGGCCTTGCTCCGTGGCGAACTGGACGTCCTCGACAACCTCAATCCGGTGGAGCTCGCCGCCCTCCGAGGCAAGTCCGGCGTCCGCATCCAGTCCGCGCCGAGCGACGACCTCTACGCCCTCCTGCTGCAGACGCGCGACCCGCTGCTCCGCGACCCTCGCTTCCGGCGCGCCCTGGCGATATCCCTCGATACGGCGGCCCTGACCCGGGCCATCACCCGGGGCGAAGGCCGTCCCGACTCCGGCCCCGTGCCGTCGCCCAGCCCGTTCTACGGTCCCGTGGAATCCGCGCCCATACGGCCCGATCTGGCGCAGGCGCGCCGCCTCCTGACGGCCTGCGGCTACCGCGGCCAGGCGATCAAGCTCGCCACCAACCAGCGCTACCCGCTGATGTTCGACTCCGCGGTCGTGATCCAGGCCATGGCCAAGCAAGCGGGGATCAACTTCGAGATCGAAACGCTCGACTGGGCCACGCAGCTCGCCCGTTACGCGGCCGGGGACTACCAGGCGATGACCTTCGGTTATTCCGCGCGCCTCGATCCGTCGCTGACCTTCGCCTCCCTGATCGGCGACAAGGCCAAGGATCCCCGCAAGGTCTGGGACACGCCGGCCGCCAGGCGCCTGCTCGACCGCTCGATGGCCGAGGCCGATCCCGTCCGGCGGCAAGCCGTGTTCGACGACCTGACCCGCGCCTGGCGGCAGGACACGCCTTCGGTCGTGTTGTTCAACTCTGGGCGGATCACCGCGCTACGCAGCACAGTGAGCGGCTACAGATCCTGGCCGGCGCAGCAACAGCGCCTTTGGGGCGTGGCGGTCAACTGATGCTGCCCTACCTCGCCAAGCGCCTGCTGCTGACGATCCCCACCCTCGGGCTGGTTGCGGTCATCGTCTTTGTCCTGATCCGTCTCGTTCCCGGCGATCCGGCGGTGGTGATGCTTGGCGAAGGCGCCGACAAGGCCTCGATCCTCGCCCTGCACCGCGACCTCGGGCTCGACCGCCCCTTCCCGGTGCAATTCCTGGTCTGGGTGGGCCATGCGGTGCGAGGCGACCTGGGGACGTCGATCGCCACCGGCGAACCGGTCGCGGGCCTCATCGTCGAGCGCTTCCAGCTCACCGCCGCCATCGTCCTTGTGGCCGTGGGTCTCGCGACCGCGTTGGCGATTTGCGGCGGGCTGTTGGCGGCCTGGAAACGCGACACCGCCTGGGACCTGGGCGTGGTGGGTGCGGCCACCCTGCTGCTCTCCGTGCCGAGCTTCTGGCTCGGGCTCATGCTGCTGATGGTGTTCGGCCTGCGGCTGGGGTGGTTGCCGGTGGTGGGCTACGTGCCGGCCACCGAGAACGCGCGCCTGGCCCTGCTCTTCCTGGTCCTGCCCATCGCGACGCTGACCCTGACCGAGAGCGGCGTCCTGACCCGGATGATGCGCGCCTCGGCGATCGATGTCCTGGGGCTGGACTATGTCACCCACGCCCGCGCGAAGGGCCTGTCGGAGCTGACGGTGCTGCGCCGGCACGTCTTTCCCAACGCGTTTGCGCCCACCCTGACGCTCGTGGGCCTCACCCTGGGCCATCTGCTGGGCGGGATCGCCGTGATCGAGACGGTGTTCACCCTGCCAGGCCTCGGGCGGCTGATGGTCGATGCCATCCTCGCGCGCGACTACCCTGTGGTGCAGGGCTGCCTGCTGTCCACAGGGCTGGTCTATGTGCTGATCAACCTGGCGGTCGACCTGATCTACCCGCTGTTCGATCCGCGCGTGGCGGTCGCCTGATGCGCCTGCGCCCCAACGCCCTGATCGGCGGCCTGTTGGTCGGCGCTCTGCTCGCGGTGATCGCTCTGGGCCTGGTGTGGACGCCCTACGATCCCATCGCCATCGACCTCGACCACCCCCTCGCGCCGCCCTCGTGGCGCCATTGGTTCGGGGCCGACGAATTTGGGCGTGACGTCCTGAGCCGGGCGATGGTCGGTGCCCGCATCAGCGCCTCGGTCGCGGCGGAAACCGTGGCGGTCGCCATCGGGGCGGGGACTGTCATCGGCCTTACGGCCGGCTTCCTGCGCGGCTGGCCCGACCGAGCGCTGATGATGCTCAACGACGCCATGCTGGCCTTCCCCAGCCTCCTGCTCGCCCTGGCGGTGATCGCCGTGCTCGGCGCCAGTCGCAACGGCATCGTGCTGGCGCTGACCCTCGCCTACATCCCCTCCGTGACCCGGGTGGTGCGCGGCGCCGTCCTGTCGATCCGCGAGCGCGAATTCATCGAAGCCTCCAAGGTGTCTGGCGACAGCCCGCTCTACACCATGGCCCGCCATGTCCTGCCCAACGCCTTGCCTCCCGTGTTGGTGCTCGCCACCGGCCTGTTCGGTTGGGTGGTGCTGTCTGAGAGCGCGCTGAGCTTCCTCGGCGTCGGCGTGCCACCGCCGGCCCCCACCTGGGGGAACATGCTGGCGGCGTCGCGGCCTTACATGGAGACCGCCGCCTGGCTGAGCATCGCGCCGGGCCTCTGCATCGCCGCCACCTTGCTGGGCGTGAACATGCTGGGCGACGCCTTGAGAGATTGGCTCGATCCGCGGGACGCACCATGAGCCGGGCGCTGCTTGAGGTCAAAGGCTTGCGCCTAGAGACCAACCCGCGCCGTGGCCCCTGTCGCACCGTCCTCCAGGACCTCTCGTTCACGGTCGGGGCGGGGGAATTCGTCGCCCTGGTCGGCGAGTCCGGCAGCGGCAAGACCTTGGCCGCGCGCGCCATCCTCGACCTCCTACCGTCGGGCGTGCGGCGGACGGGCGGCAGCATTCGCCTGGCGGATCGCGATCTGGCGCAGCTGGACGCCCGCGGCTTGCGCGCCGTCCGCGGCAGCGAGGTCGGCATGGTGTTCCAGGAGCCGATGGTCTCCCTGAACCCGGCGATGACCGTCGGCCGGCAATTGGCGGAAGGCCTGCAGCTGCATCGCGGTCTGGATGCCGCCGCCGTGCGCGGCCTGTGCCTACAGATGCTGGCGCGCGTGCAAATTCGCGACCCGGAGGCCTGCCTGCGCGCCTATCCCCACGAGTTCTCCGGCGGCATGCGCCAGCGGATCATGCTCGCCTCGGTCTTGTTGCTGAAGCCGAAGCTGCTGATCGCCGACGAACCGACGACGGCCCTCGACACCCTGAGCCAGCGCGAGGTGCTCGACCTGATGGTCGAGCTGGCCCGCGAGGACCAGGTGGCGACCCTGATGATCACCCACGACCTGGGGCTGGTCGCCCGCTACGCGCAGCGCATCGTGGTGCTGCAGGCCGGCCGTCTTGTCGAGACGGGCGAGACCCGTCAGGTGCTGTCCGCGCCGGCGGAGCCCTATACGCGCCAGCTCCTGGCCGCCCGACCCCGCGCGGCGCCGCGCGCCGCGGCGCCGGCGCTCGATCGGGGTCCGATGCTCCTGGCGGCCGAGAAGGTCAGCGTGGCCTATCTCGGCCGGCCGACCCTGTGGGGCCGGGCGGCGCCCCAACCGGTCGTCCGGGACGTCGACCTCAGCCTGAGCGCCGGCGAGATCCTGGCCCTGGTGGGCGCCAGCGGGTCGGGCAAGAGCACCCTGGGCCGCGCGGTGCTGGGGCTGCGGCCCTTGGCCTCGGGGGCGGTCCGCTTCGAGGGCGAGGACATCGCGGGACTGGACGTGGCGGGCCTGCGGCGGTTCCGCGCCGCCGCGCAGCTGGTCTTCCAGGATCCGTTCAGCTCGCTCGATCCGCGCCAGCGGGTCGGCGAGGTGGTGGCCGCGCCGCTGCGCCATCTGCCCGGTCTTGGCCCGCAGGCCCGCCGCGAGCGGGTCGCGGCCGTCCTGCGCGACGTGGGGCTCGAAGGCTTCGCGGACCGGTTGCCCCACCAGATGTCCGGCGGTCAGCGCCAGCGCGTGGCGATCGCGCGCGCCGTGATCTCGAGGCCGCGCCTGGTGGTGGCCGATGAGCCGGTGTCAGCCCTCGACATGACGATCCAGGCCCAGGTGCTCGACCTGCTGCGGACCCTCCAGGCCGACTACGGCTTCGCCTGCCTGTTCATCACCCACGACCTGTCGGTGGTGGCCCAGCTGGCGGACCGGATGGCGGTCATGGAAGCCGGCCGGATCGTCGAGTCGGGGTTCACCAGCGCTGTGCTCGCCGCGCCCCAGCACGCCTACACCCGCGCCTTGCTGGCAGCGACGCCGCGCCTCCCCGGCGAGCCTGCCTTGTCGGCCGCAGGCGCCTGACAGGCGCGGGTAAAGCAGACTCAAGTGTAAACTCCGGTCTGATGACCGGATTTCACCAGATGTGTAAGTTCACTGAAGAATAATTCGTACAATTGTTCGAGTCCGCGGAAGGCGATTGCCTTGCAGTTGGTTTATTGATCGAAATAATACAAAAGCATTGACGCTTTGACACGTCAATCGTATTGAAATTCTCGACGGGTTATTTTGAACGGCTCCAAACGGTGGCGGCGAAACTTCAAGGTGGTTCGGGAATGTTGCGGGTGACCGACGCCGCGTCGGCGGCGATCGGCGAGCGCTTTGGCCTGCGGTACGCGACGCCGAGCGCTGTGGGGGTCGATGGTGACGCCGTGGCGGCGTTCCTTGACGATGTCGACGCAGCCGGGCTGGACCTGCACGGCCTGATGCTCCATCGCCGCGGACGGGTGTGCGCCCAGGGGTTCAGCTGGCCCTATCGTGCGGACCGGCCGCGGGTGATGCATTCGGTCGCCAAGAGCTTCACCGCCTGCGCGGTCGGCATGGCGCTCGAAGAGGGCCGCTTCGCCCTCACCGACACGGTGGTGAGCTTCTTTCCGGAGTTCGCCCCCGCCAACGCCGGCGAGAACCTCGCGGCGATGACCGTGGAAGACCTCCTGACCATGCGTACGGGCCATGCCGAGGAGACCTCGGGCGCGGTCTGGCGCGGCATACGCACGAGCTGGATCGCCGAGTTCTTCAAGATCCCGGTCGTCCACCGTCCCGGAACCATCTACGTCTACACCAGCGCCGCGAGCTACATGCTCTCGGCGATCCTCACCAAGACCACCGGCCTGACCTTGCACGATTACCTGCGGCCGCGCCTGTTCGCACCCCTGGGCGTCCAGGGCGAGACATGGGATGTCGGCCCCGACGGCATCAACCCCGGCGGCAACGGGCTCACCTGCACCACCATCGACCTCCTGAAGCTCGGCGTCCTGATGGCCCAGGGCGGTGTCTGGGAAGGACGGCGCCTGTTGTCCGAAAGCTGGATCCGCCAGGCGACGACGGCGCACGCACCCGGCTATGGCTATCACTGGGTCGTGGGCCCGCACGGAGAATTCAGCGCGCTCGGCGTGTTCGTGCAGATGGTCATGGTGTTCCCCGAGCACGAGGCGACCCTGACGATCATCGGCGCCATCGATGGCAGCCGCCGCATCCTGCCGCTGGTGCAACAGCACTTTCCAGCGGCCTTCCGGGACGGCGCGGTTCCCGATCCCAAGGCGGGCCGCCGGCTTGCCGCGCGGCCGTTCCGGCACGCAGGCGTCGAACCCCTCAGGTCCGACGCGGCGCCCGCGAAAGAGCGTCTCGGGACACACCACTACCGCTTCGAGGCCAACCCGCAGGGCGTCACCGACCTGGTCGTCGACCTCACCGCGTCGCGCTGCCGGGTGACCGTCCGCGACGCCGCCGGCGAACACAGCATCACCTGCGGGGTGGACAGCTGGCTCGAAGGCCAGACCGACATGCCGGGTCGCGACCTGCACCACGGCTACCGCCTCAGCCCCGCCCGGGTGGTGGCCGGCGCGCGGTGGGTCACACCGGACCGCCTCGACATGAGCTGGATCTTCCTTGAGAGCGCCTTCCGCGACACGGTGGAATGCCGCTTCGACGGCGACCGGATCCGCCTGTCGCGCCGCGTCAACGTCAACTCCGGCGGCCTCACCCAGCCGGACCTCATCGGCCGCCGGACCGGGCCATAGCCCGCCACGGTCGTCGCCGGGGGTTCGAAGGCCGCGGTCAGCGGTCATCGGCGCTTCCTAGACAAAGCGCCGCCTTTGTCGGGGGGCGGGTGCTGCACGCCCTGTCCTGCGACATGGCCTGATCCCTTCGAAAGACGGAGGCGGGCCACCGGCCCGCCTCAGTTGTATCCAGAGCGGACATGGTCTTCGGACGGGGATCAGAAGGCGGTCGAGACCGAGAACTTCACCACCGAGGGCGCGCCCTCGGCGAGGAACAGCGCCCCGGTCGACGCCCAATACTTCTTGTTCCCGACGTTCTGCGCGTTGATGCGGAAGGTCGTCGGATGATCGTAGATGTTCCTGAAATAGGACGCCCCGAGGTCGACCGTGGTGTAGCCGGGGATCTGCCCCTCGTTCAGTGGATTGACGAAGCGCTTGCCCACATAGAACACGCCCGCCGTGGCGCTCAGGCCCTCCACCAGCTGGTCCAGCCGGTACTCGCCCGAAATCGAGTAGGTGGTCTTGGCGGTGTTTTCGATGTCCTTGCCGACGATGGTCGGGGTGATCGTCGTCCCCGAGATCACCGTGCCGGCGCCGGATTCCTGTTTGGCGCTGAGGAAGAGCGCGCTGGCGTAGATCGAGAAATGCCGGGTGACTTCGCCCGTGAGGCTGACCTCGGTCCCCTTGTAGCGGGCTCGTCCGTCGACCACGAAGACGTTCGCCGCGTTGGTGAAGGACGATCCCCGGTCGATGTCGAAATAGGCCGCCTGGAACAGAAGCCCCTTGTGGGGCTCGATCTTGACCCCGGCTTCCTTCTGGGTGCTGTCCGTCGGACCCAGCTGCTGGCCCGCGTTCACCGCGGTCGCCGGCGCCACCGGCGTCGACTCCAGGCCCTCGATATAGCTGGCGTAGACGCTCGCCCACTCGCGCGGCTTCAGGACGACGGCGTAGGAATACGAGGTCGGCGTGGAGTGGAACGTCGTCACGCCGGTCGTCCGGTCGGACTCAGTGTAGTCGGAATAACGGACTCCGCCCAAGACCTGCAGCCACTCGTGGAATTTGATGCGGTCGAAGGCGTAGTAGCCGATGTCGTCGATGCGGGTGTGGTCGCCGATGCGCACCCCGAACGGGGTTTCCGGCACCGGGTGCGGATTGAAGAAGTTCTGCGCGAAATTCACCTTCACTGACGTCGACGCCACTTGGTCGCGGACGTTTTGCGACGCCCCAACCAGAATCTCGTGCAGCAGCGGGCCGGTGTAGAAGGTGCCGGCCAGTTCGGCGCGGACGTTCTGGTTCAGGTACTTCTGGCCCGGCTGTAGGCCGACGGCCAGGGTCCCGTCGCCGGTCGCGAAGTTCGTCACATTGAGGGTGGTGAAGTGGCGGTCGCGCTCGGCGCGGGAACTGCCGGCGTCCACCGTCAGCGCCCAGGCGTCGCTGATCTTCCAGTTCATGTGCCCGAGGATGTTGGTTTCCTCGGCGCGATTGTATCCCCAGTTGGGACCGAAGTTCGTGGAGGGATCGAGCAACGGCGGCAGGGTGATCGCGGGGTAGGGGTTGGCGACCGTCGACTTCGGCTGGGTCAGCAGGAAGATGCCCGGCTCGTTCACGCGCTTGTAGATATGCTCCGCGTCGAGGCTGAACGTCAGATTGTCGAGCGGCTTGTAGTCGAAGGCGCCCGCCAGCAGGTTGCGGCTGCCCGCCGTGTGATCGATTCCCGAATCGACGTTGGCGTAAACCGCGTTGATGCGCCCCGCGAACTTGCCGGACACGAAGCTCGTGTCGACCGCCCCGCCGGCCGAACCATTGTCGTCACCGAAAGCCGTCGCCCGGGTCGAGTTGTCGCCGGTGGGACGCTTCATGGTCAGGTTGATGATCCCTGACGGCGCCGTGAAGCCGTAGTACAGCGCCGACGCGCCCTTCAGGGCCTCGACGCGATCCTTGTCCTCCAGTGGCAGGTCGATGATGCCGACGATCGGCAGCGAGCCGTTGAGGCGGTAGTTGCCGCGGTTCTCCACCACGATGCCGCGGATGGAGAGATTGTTGTAGACGGTGGGGCTCGTCTGGGCGCTGGTCACCCCTGGGGTGTTCTTCAGCGCATCGAGGATCGTCAGCGCCTGCTGGGACTGCAACACCTCGAGCGGAATCACATCTACGGTCAGCGGGGTGTCGATCTGCTTCGCGCCGCGGAAGCTGCCGGCCTGCACGAGATCGGCGCTGTAGCTGTCCTTGCGGTCGGCGGTGACGACGATCTCTTCCAGCTGAGGCGCGCCCGTCGCCGTTGCCGCCGGCGCGCCCGCCGCGCGGGCCGCTGGGGCCGACAGCGCGATCGCTATGGTCGCCGATGAAATGAACAGCCCGGCTTTCGCCGTGTCCGATATTTTGCGCTTCACCCTCGTTGCCCCCTCGCTCGTGCGCTGTGCCCCGTGGTCCGCGACGCGGCCGCTGCGCGCAATGAGATGAATGTATTATGACTTAAAGAAAAATTATACTGGATTCTTTCGCGTTAAAATACGAAATTTCTTGAGAGCACTTGTCCCGTCGAGATCGCCGTCGATACCAACCGCATACTTGCTGGCGAAATTTGCATCGGAGCGAAGCGTGGCGGCGTCACGCGGCTCCACGAGCTGGCTGCTCTGACGGCTTTAGGTTCTGCCGGCTCTCGCCATGCGAAGAGTGCGTCTGACTCGTTGCGGGCCTTCAGGTCGTCAGCTTCTGGCCGGGGGGACGGGCCGGAAGATTCCGATGTCGATGCCGTGGCGCTTCAGCTTGTCGTAGAAGGTCTTGCGCGGGATACCCAGCCGCGCGACGGCCGCGCGGGCGTCGCCAAGCGCCTCCGACAGGGTGTCGCGCAGCACCTGGGCCTCAAAGGCGTCGACCCGTTCCGGCAGGCTGCGTGACGCGGAGTCTTCGATGTCCGCACCGCGGTCCGCGAGACCCAAAACCACCAGTTCCGCGTAGTGCCGCAGCTCCCGAACATTGCCGGGCCAGGGGTGTTCCAGGAGCCGGCGACGCACCGCCAGGGACAGCTGCGGCGGTTTGCGGCGCTGCCGGGTGGCGGCTTCGCCGAGGAAGGTCGCGAACAGGCGAGGAATATCGTCGCGCCGCAGTCGCAGCGGCGGCACCTGCAGCCGCACGACATTCAGACGATAGTAGAGGTCCGAGCGGAACCCGCCATCGTCCACGGCCCGGCCGAGATCGGCCTGGGTGGTGGCGATCGCCCGGAAGTCGACGACGTGCGGCTCATTGGAGCCCAGCGGCGTGACCTCCCGTTCCTCAAGAACGCTCAACAGCTTGCCCTGGGCGGCCAACGGCAGGCTCTCCACCTCGTCCAGGACCAGCGTGCCGCGCTCGGCGGCGTCGATGCGGCCGAGTCGGCGGCGCAGAGCGCCCGGGAAGGCGCCGGCTTCGTGTCCGAACAACTCCGCCTCGATCAATTCCTGCGGCAGGGCGGCGCAGTTGATCACCGCGAACGCCTTGCGCCGACGCGCCCCGGCCCGGTGGATCGCGCGCGCTACCATCTCCTTGCCGACGCCCGTCTCGCCCTCAATGAGCACATCGACATTGGCTTCGGCCACCACCCGGATCGTATCGCGCAGGCGCTGCATGACCGGCGTGTCGCCGATCAGCGGATCTCCCGACGGCGCGTCGGCCAGGGTCCGCAAACGGCGGTTGTCGATCACCAGGCGCCGCGCCTCCAGCGCCCGACGTACGGTCGTCGTGAGGGGTTCGGTGGCGTAGGGCTTGGCCAGGAAGTCGTAGGCGCCTTGCTGGAGCGCCGCCACGGCCTCATCGACGTCGGCGTGCCCGGTGATCAGGATCACGGGCAGCTCAGGATCCAGGTCCTGCACGCGCCGGAAGAATTCGTGACCGTCCACTTCCGGCATGCGGATGTCGCTCACGACCACGCCCGGGAAGTCGGCGTCGAGGACCTTCAGCGCCTCCGTCGCGGAGGCGAAGCCCATCGCCTCGAACCCCGCCAGTTGCAGGGCCTGGACATTGCTCGCCCGAAGATCGTCGTCATCTTCCACGAAGGCGACGGGCGTCCGAACGTCGAACATCATGTCGCGCGCCTCAAGGTCACCATGAACGTGGCGCCCTCGCCGACGGAGCGCTCCGCGGTCAGCTGGCCGTCGAACTCACGCACGATGTCGCGCGAGATCACGAGGCCCAGGCCCATCCCGGCGGCCTTGGTGCTGTTGAATGGCTTGAAGAGGCCGGCGCGCGCCTTGGGGCTGAGGCCTGGGCCATTGTCCCGCACACGAATCCGCACCTCCCGGCGCGTGGCCTCGACCGAGAGTTCGACGATGGGCGAGGGATGATCGGCGACCGCCTCGACGGCGTTCTGCAGCAGGTTGACCAACACCTGCTCCAGGCGGATCGGTTCGCCTAGCACCCGCAACTCCCGCATATCGCCTGTCCGCTTCAGCTTCACGTGACGGGTGCGCAGGGCCGGGCTCATCAGCAAGAGGGCGCCGGCGATCGCCTGCTCGACGCCCACGGGCGAGGCCTTGCCGGTGGTCCGGCGCGAAAAGGCCCGCAGCTCGCCGGTGATCGCGCCGATCCGCTCCGTCAGCGCGGCGATCACCGCCAGGTTCTTGCGGGCGGGTTGCGGCTCGTCGCGGTCCAGCATGACGACCGCGTTGTCGGCGTAGGTGCGGATCGCGGCCACCGGCTGGTTGATCTCGTGAGCCACGCCGGCGGCGATTTGACCGAGCACCGCCAGCTTGTTGGCCTGCACGAGTTGATCCTGCAGCGTGTGGAGGGTCGCCTCGGCGCGGCGGCGTTCCTCCACCTCCACCAGCAGGCGGTCATTGGTGGTGCGCAATTCCCCGGTGCGCGCCTCGACCATCCGCTCCAGTTCCTGTCGGCGCGCCTCGCGCTCGGCCGCCCGGCGGTCCTCCGCCTCCCGGCGCCGTACGAGGAAGCCGATCCCCAGCGCCACGAGGCCGCTGGCGATCAGGGTCACCGCGCGAGCGGCCGTCGCGGCGGTGCCGACGACCGGCTCGGTGGGCGTCAGCAGGCGTAGGGTCCAGCCCTGCGCCGCCGCTGGGGTCTGGACAGCGATAAAGCGGCGGGCGTCGGCATCGGGGCCGTTGGTCGTCACCTGGCCGTCGGATCGCGCGCGGATCGGCAGGGGGGTCAACGGCGCGTCGCCGAACTGCTGGGCGTCGCGGATGCGCGCTTTGGCGGCGTCGGGGAGAGGCCCCGCGACCTGGAAGCGCCAGTCCGGCACGCTGCTCAGGAGGACCACGCCCTGGCTGTCGGTGACGTAGGAGAGGTCGTCGGACTTGGCCCATTCGGCTTCGAGCGCGTCGAACTCGACCTTCACCACCACCACGCCGAGTTTCCGGCCCGCGCTGGAGACACGGCGAGCCAGGTAGAGGCCCGGACGGCGGCTGACGGTGCCTAGCGCGAAGAACTCGGCCGCGCCATTGGCCAGGGCGTCGCGGAAATAGGGTCGGAAGCCGTAGTTCGAGCCGACGAAGCTGGACGGCAGGCGCCAGTTGGACGAGGCCCGCGTCAGGCCTTGGGCGTCGATCAGGTAGATGTCGGCGGCCCGGGTCTGCTGGCTGAGCTGCTCCAGCTTCTCGTCGACGGCGCGCAGGCTGGCCGCCGTTGGCCGGGCCAGGGCGGTCTTCACGTCAGGGTCCTCCGCCAGCACGAAGGGCAGCGAGCGATGCTTTTCCAGCTCGCTGCGCAGAACCGCGGCGTGCAGGGCGGCGGCGACGTTGGCTTGGGCGCGAAGCTCCGACCGTGCGCGGCCGGAGGCCAGGTCGCCGGCGGTCCACATCCCGCCGTCGATCAATCCGTTCCCGGTCTTTGTCCCGGGCGTCGGCACTGTGGTGACCACCGTCCCGACGACCCTCTATCAGGAATTCACGCCCCAAAATGCGGTGACCGGAGCGATCGATTATCAGAGGCCCTTCGACAACTTCACGCTGCGGGCCCACCTCGATGGCAACTGGGACTCGGGCTCTTACGGCACCGACCGCGATCCCGCTCCGGGCGTGCTGGCCATCAAGAGCCAGCCCGGGCTCGTGTTCAACGGCCGGATCGCGCTCGGCGATATCCAGGTCGCGCAGGGTTCGAGGCTGACCCTGTCGCTCTGGGCGCGAAACCTCTTCGACGAACAGCACCTCTATACGCGCTCGTTCTCCCCCACGAGTGGGATCGGCGGCGTCTTCAACGACCCGCGCACCTTCGGTGTCGAAGGAAGGGCCAGCTTCTAGACGTGTCGAGGGACCTCCGTCCGGTGACGCCGGGCGGAGCAGTCGCCGCCGTAATCACCGCGCCGGCGGCCGCTGATTTTTCAAGGCGACCTCAGAACGCCTGTCGCTGCGCGGACGCGGACATCTTCCGGAAACGAAGCAGGCTGTTCCTGACGCTTGGCGGGGATTCGACGGGGCGGTAGGTTCCTGCCGGCGCCATCCGGTTCCGGTGTGCATTTGGGCAGTAGCAGCGGCTGGCAGGCGTGACCTCCGAACCCGAAAGTCCAATGACACTGACGTTTCGCTGTCCCAGGGAGCTGGAGGGACGGCTGCCGTCGCCCACGCCCGCGGCGCAGGGGCTGCCGGACTGGCTGAAGGCCATGCCGGCCCAGGCGTTCAGCGCGCTGGCTTCGGGCGAGGTCGACACGGTCAAACGCTGCCCGCCCTTCATCGACGCCATGACCTGCGGCTTCCTGATCCCCCTGGTCTGCGACGTAAGGGTCGAGAACGGAGCGTTCACCTGGGACGAAGACCTGCCGCCGGGCGGCGCCGTCAGCTTCGCGCGCTCGCCGATCGGCATCCACGAGGCCGGCCAGGTCGCCGGCACGCCACTGTTCGAGCCCGATCGGTTCCTGATCAAGTTCCACAGCTTCTGGACCATCGAGGCGCCGAGCGGCTACTCCCTGCTGTTCACCCATCCGGCAAATCGTTTCGACCTGCCGTTCACCACCCTGACGGGACTGGTGGACAGCGACCGCTACACCGACGGCTGGATCCATTTCCCGGCCCACTGGCATGACGTGGACTTCAGCGGCGTCCTGCCCAAGGGCACGCCCATCGCGCAATGCTTCCCCGTCAGGCGCGAGACCTGGGTGGCGCGCACGGCGACCTTTACCGACGAGGAGGCGCAGCGGACGCACGAGTTGCTGACCGCCATCGATCGCGAGAAAGGTGTCTACCGCCGGCAGTTCCGGACCTGAGGCCCTCAGGTAGGGTCGGCGCCCAGGAACTTCGCGGCCGCGCTCGGTCGCAAGAAGAACCGGCCGTGTGGCGTAGCGGCAAGTGCGGAGATGGCCAGGCCCGCCGCTGACGCGCCGTCGCGCGTCGCCGTGCGCAACGCCGCTTCGCCCGCCCTGCGCTCGCCCATTTCCAGCAGGCATTTGCCGAGGCCGATCCGCGTCACGGCGTCGTCAGGACGCATGTCGAGCGCCGACCGATAGAGGTCGGCGGCGGCAGCGTATTCGCCGTCCAGGACGAGCACATTGGCCAGGGCGACCCTGGCGTCATAGCGCTCCGGCGCCGCGGCGCGCACCTGGGCGAACAACGCCCGGGCCGCGGCGCGATCGTTGCGGTTCAGATGCAGTTGGCCAAGTCCCATCCGCAGGATGGCGGCGTCGGGCGCCAGAGCCAGCCCGGCCTCGAACACGGCGAGCGCCTCATCGAGGCGGCCAAGCTTCCCAAGCAGGTCGCCCAGTTCGACAAACGCCAGCGGGTAGGGCGGCCGCCGCTCCGTCGCCTGGCGCAGATGGCCCAGCGCCTCGTCGCGCCGCCCGGCGTCGGCCAGGGCGCGGGCCAGCAAGGTCTCGATCGCTGGGTCCTGGCTGCGCCGCGCCACCCTAAGCAACGGCTCGACGGCCGCGTCCGGTCGGCCCTGCAACAGAAGCGCCTGACCGAGGAGCTGGGCGGCGGGAAGGCTGCTCCGGTTCGATTTCAGCACGCCCTCGGCCAGACGCGCGGCTTCGTCAAAACGCTGGGTCCGCAGCGCCAGCGCCGCCCGTTCCAGCGCCTCCTGGATCGTACTTGGCCGGTCGTGAGGGGACTGTGGGGGCTTCGGCATCGATCTCGACAATAGAGCAGGTTTCGCGCCGCCTGTGGCAGTCCCCACCAATCCTTTTCAGCTGCGCCGACGCGCCGCGGTCCTCGCGCCGGGGGCAAAGTCTTCTGTAAGCTTTTGTTGTTATCCGAGAGGCGCGGAAATTCACGGCGGCTCGGCGGTATGCGCTTCGGATCGATCAGCACCAAGCTGTTGGCTGGCCTCGTCGTCAGCATGACGGTGCTTCTGCTTGTCGATACGGTGGCGACCTATTCGTCCTATCGGCGGCAGGTGGAGAAGCACCGGATCGACGACCTCGCGCTCTATGTGAAGGAGCGCACCCGCACCGAACAGGACCTGTTCGACACCCTGCGCGCCAAGCAGATCGCCGCGACCGACGCCCTGCGGCGCCGGTTGCAGCTGATGCCGCTGGGCCCGGACGTCGACCGACAGTTCAACACTTGGTTTCCCGAGAAGGGCGATGGGACGCGTCGCAGCCGCGACAGCCTCTATGACGGCGAGCGGACCGCCAATGGTGATGCGATCTACGGGGTCGGCGCCTACCTCGGCCACGCCGACGACCTGACGCCGGACGAGCGGCGGGTCATGACGGCCGCGACCCTGGTGGTCGACCGGGTCGGCGAGTCCGATCTCGCCAAGTTCGAGAACTTCTTCTTCCTCGCGCCCAAGGACCGCCTGATCGTCTTTGCGCCGCATCGCGGCGAGCGGCTGACCTTCTTCCGCAAGACCGCCCCGGCCGGCGTCGACTTCGACCACACCGATCAGGGATCCTATCCGCTGCCGCAGAACGATCCGAGTGGACGGATGCGGTGCACGCCGCTGTCGCCGCTCATGCAGGACAAGACCCGGCGGACCCTGATCAGCGGCTGCGTCAGCCCGATCTACGTCGACGGGCGCTATGTCGGCGCCTGGGGCACGACCGTGATGGCCGGCTCCTACCTCACCCAGCTCTTGCGCGACACGCCGCCGGGCGCCACCAGCCTGATCGCCTCCGACCGCGGCGAACTGGTCGCGTTCCCGGGGTTCGCCAACCCGCAGGCCCTCAATCGCAAGGCCGTGTCGGCCCTCGAACAGTCCTACGACGTTCCGGCCCTGGTCGCCCGCATCCAGGCGCAGGGCAACGCGAGTGGCGTCGTGGACAGTCCCGACGGCAAGATGCTGGTGGCCTACGGCCATCTCGACGGCCCGTCGTGGCTGCTGCTGGTGACCTTCCCCAAGGCCTTGGCGCAGGCCGACCCCTGGTCAGCGCTGCTCCCGGACTTCCTCGGCAAGTTACTGGTGATCGCGATCGGCGCGGCGATCCTGTTCTGGATGGTCCGCCGCCAGGTGATCGGCCCGTTGCGGGCGCTCGGCGACCCGGCGGCGGCCGGCGCCGAGGCGCTGGCCGCCCGCGACGATGAGATTGGCCATCTGGCTCGCACTCTGCGCGACGAGCGGGCGAGGGGCGACGAAATCCTGGCCGACCTTGAGGAGCGGGTCCGGACGCGGACGGCGGAAGTGGAGCGGGCGAACGCCGCCAAGACCGATTTCCTGGCCAATATGAGCCACGAGCTGCGCACACCGCTGAACGGGGTGATTGCGCTCTCCAGCGTGCTCGCCAAGGAGCAGACCACGGAGCGCGGGCGCCAGACCGCCGATCTGGTCGTGGCCTCGGGCCGTCTGCTCGAACAGGTTCTGACCGATATCCTGGACATCAGCCGCATCGAGGCCGGGCAGCTGCCGATCACGCCGGCGCCCTTCGACCTGGCCGATTGCGTGGCCACCATCGCCGCCCTGCACCGGGCCAGCGCGGAGGCCAAGGGCCTGAATTTCGAGGTGACGGTGGCTCCTGACGCGGCGGGCTGGCGCCTGGGCGACGACGTCCGCGTCACTCAGATCCTCTCCAACCTGCTGTCGAACGCCGTGAAGTTCACCGCGGCGGGCAAGGTGTCCCTCAATGTGCGTCACCATGGCGAAGGGGTCGCCTTTACGGTCACCGACACCGGCGTCGGCTTCTCTCCTGAGTTCCACGAGCGGCTGTTCAGCCGTTTCCAGCAAGCCGACGGCTCCATCACGCGCCGCTTCGGCGGCTCAGGGCTTGGTCTGGCGATTTCGGCGTCCCTGACCGCTCTGATGGGCGGATCGCTGGAGGCCGAGTCCGAGCTTGGCGAGGGCGCGGTGTTCACCGTCGTCCTTCCGCTGGACGTCACGGCTGCGGCGACGCCTGAGGCTTCCAGCGAGCAAGCGGTGGGCGACATCGCCGGCATGCGGGTGCTGGTGGCCGAGGACCATCCCACCAACCGCCAGGTGGTCGCCCTGATCCTGGAGCCGTTCGGGGTCGAGTTGACCATGGTCGAGAACGGCCGCGAGGCGGTCGCCGCCCTGACCGCCGAGTCCTACGACCTGATCCTGATGGATCTTCAGATGCCGGTGCTGGACGGGCTGAGCGCGGCCCGGGAAATCCGGGCGCAGGAGGCGGCCCTGGGCCAGCCGCGGACGCCCATCGTCGCGCTTTCCGCCAACGCCCTTCCGGCGCACATCGCCGAGGCTCGGGCCGCGGGCATGGACGACCACCTCGCCAAGCCGATCCGTCCGGAGGCGCTCGTCCTCCTGCTGGCGACGGCTCGCGTGGCGCCGCCGCCCGCCACGGCCGAATCGTCGGCGGCTTCCTCCGCCTCCTGATCTAGTTCCCGCCTTCTTCCTTCACCTGGCCGCGATTTCCCTCGACCGGGCGGCCTTCCTTCTCCGCCTGGCGGGCGCCGGCCAGGATGCCGGTCATGGCGTAGTTGCCCTCGTGACAGGCGTATTCGTAGATCTTGTCCTTGGTGAAGTTCAGCGCCTCCTCGCCTTTCACGGGCGCGGCGAAGGCGGCGGGGTCGACCACCTCGAACTGGTAGAGGATCTGTTCGGGCGAGACGCGGGTGAAGCGCTCGACCACCTTCATATTGTCCTCCGGCCCGCGCAGACCCTGCTCGCGGCGCAGATTGGTGGTCTCCACGACCAGGGTGTCGCCTTCCCAGCGGCCGACGCTGTCGCCCATCCAAGTGCGGACCCCCGGCGGCGGATGGGCGCCGCCGACGCGGATGATGCGGGCGTCGTGGACCATCTCCACCAGAACCACGACGGCGTCCTTGGTCTGCTGGATCTGGTAGTGGTTGTTGTAGAGCACCGGCATCATCGGCGGGCCTGAGGTGCCGCCGAAGCCGACGATGCAGCGCTCGCCCAGAGCCCGACTCTCGGGATTGTCGAAATTGCCGCCGAGCTGGGCCCGCGCGCGGGCGGCCGGGACGTTCGGGCGGCTGGGCAGCCGCCCATTGGCCGGGGCGGTGAGAATCGAGGTGCGGGCCTCGCCGCCGATCCGCACCAGCCGGGTGCCAGGATCGGTCCAGAAGGCGTTGTAGCCGCAAGCCGCGCCCTGAGCGCCGCTCTGGCATTCCGGCAGCTTGTCGGGGTCCTTGATCGAGGTGTCGGTGTTGGCGCGCAGGCGGGCGTTGCGCTGGTCGCTGGCGCCTTCGATGGCGTTGGCCTCGGCCGGCGTCAGGATCAGGCGCTCGCCGTATTTCGGATCCCGCTCCAGCCGGGTGATGGTGGCGTTGCTCCAGACGCCGGAGAGGTCCGGCTGGCCGAAGGCGTTACGCGGCGCCTTGTAGCCCTTAGCGACGGCCGCGGGGCTGGTCTGGGCGGCGGCCGGCGCGGCGGTCGAGGCAGCCAGCGCCGTCGCCGCTATGACGAGAATGAGAAGCCGGCTGGTCATCGTGCTAGGTGCTCCCGAAACCGCCGCTCTGATGGCGACGTGTGGCGGATAGGGGAGGCCGTGCGACGAACCACGTCAAGCCCGTAGGCGCCGGCGCCTATCGCTTGAGTCCACGCGGCGCGTGCGATCCTGTAGACGTCTGCGTCGGCGCGCGCTTGCCCGCCGATTGGGAGTGCGCCGTCTCGCCGGAACATCGGGTCTTCTTTGCGCTGCAGCCGGACGCCGAGGCGGCCGAGGCGATGGTGCGGCTGGCCGCCGACCTGCGCCAACGGCACGGCCTGAAGGGGCGGCCGACGCCGGCGCCGCGCCTGCACCTGTCGCTGAACTTCGTCGGGACCTTCCGCGGGCCGCCGACGCGGGCGGTCATGGAGAAGGCGATCGGCCTGGCCGACAAGGTTGCGGCGGCGCCGTTCCAGGTGACGCTGAACCAGGTCCAGAGCTGGAAGGGCGATCCGCATCCGCTGGTGCTGCTGGGCGATGAGGGTGTGATCGGCGTGGACCTGCTGCACACCGCGATCCACAAGGCGCTGGCGATCGGATCGATGGCGCCGCGGCGGCAGCCGGAGATCTGGCCGCAGGTGAGCCTGCTCTGGGACAAGCGCGAAATCCCCAAGGCGTTCGTCGAGCCGATCGGCTGGAGGGCGCAGGAGTTCGTCTTGCTCGACAGTCCCTTCGGCGAAGGGCGCCAGGAGGTCCTGGGCCGCTGGCCGCTGTTGAAGCAAGCGTGACTGTGACCGCCGCCGCACCGCTGCTAGGCTCCGCCATCGCCTCATAGAAGGCGGAGGAAGCGCGGGAGCGGGACATGATCCTCGGACTGTCGGTCGGGGCGTACACGACGCTCCATGTCATCATCAGCATCGTCGCCATTCTGTCGGGCCTGGTCGTGCTTCTGGCCATGGACGGCAACCGGCGCCTGCCCGCGGTCACGGCGCTGTTCCTGTTCACCACCGTGCTCACCAGCGTCGGCGGGTTCTTCTTCCATTCCAAGATGGTCGGCCCGCCGCATATCGTCGGCGTGATTTCACTGGTCGACCTGGCGATCGCCCTAGCCGCGCTCTACCTGGGCAAACTCGCCGGCGTCTGGCGGCCAGTCTATGTGATCACCGCCACCATCGCGCTCTATCTGAACGTCTTCGTCCTGGTGGTGCAGGCCTTCGCCAAGGTCCCCACCCTGAACGCGCTGGCGCCGAAGGGCACGGAGCCGCCCTTCGTGGCCGCGCAGGGCGCGACCTTGGTGGTGTTCGTGATCCTGGGGTATCTGGCCGTGCGGAAGTACCGCCCGACAGCCTGACCCCAGGGGACGCATGACGACGACGATCTACGGCATAAAGGCCTGCGACACGATGCAGAAGGCCCGGGCCTGGCTGGCCGACCACGGCGTCGCCTATGCGTTCCACGACTACAAGGCCGCCGGCGTCGACCGCGCGCGGCTGGAAGGCTGGGCCAAGGCCATCGGCTGGGAGGTTCTGCTCAACCGCTCCGGCACGACCTTCCGCAAGCTGCCCGACGCCGAGAAGGCCGACCTGACTGAGGCCAAGGCCATCGGGCTGATGCTGGCCCAGCCTTCGATGATCAAGCGGCCCGTGCTGGAAACGGACGCTGGCCTGATCGTGGGCTTCAAGCCGGAGATCTACGCGGCGCGCCTGGGCTAGTTGCGCACGGCCCGCCCCAACGCCCAAGCCCACCCGCCCGGGACGTGGCTGACGCGCGCGTAAGGGGCTAGGCTCAGCCTGCATCCGTTCCCAGGGTCGGCGGCGACTATGGGGCAAAGGGCGGACCGCACAGGGTTTGGGCCGCCGCATCGATCAGGGAGCGCAAGCTCATGGAAGACTTCTTCCGCAGCTATTGGTGGCTGCTCTTTCCAATCGGCGCCTTCGTGTTCGGCGCGTGGGACCGCTGGCTGGCCTACAAGCGCAGCCGCGATCACCTGGACCTGCTCAAGCACTACGCCGAGCAGGGCAAGGAGCCACCGCCGGAGCTGGTTCGCGGGGTCGGCGACGACATGAACGGCGAAGCGCCCGGCGGCTATGGCCCCGGCGGACCTGGCGGTCCTTATGGCCCCTACGGCTATGGCTGGGGCGGCCCGCGCTACATGCGTCGCATGTACCGCAACTACTACCGCTACGGACCCTATTGGCAGTGGCGCAGCGTGTTCGTGACCGGCGCCATCGCCGCGGGGTTCTGGTTCGCCTCGGAGTGGTCGGACTGGCCGGGGACTTTCGCGCCCTTCCGCCTGGTGGCGATCATCCTGACCATTGTCTGCTGCGGCAATCTGGTGTTCGCCCTGATCGGCTCCAGTTTCCGGAACAAATGAGCCGGCCCTGATGTCCCCGGCGAGCCTCGATGAAGCGCTGGTCGCCGCCGCCCAAGGCGGTTCGGCCGAGGCCTTCTCGCGGCTGGTCGAGCGCCACCAGCAGGCCGTGCGCGCCTTCCTGCGCCGGGCCTGCGGGAACTGGGCGGCGGCCGATGATCTGGCGCAGGAGACCTTCCTGGCGGCCTGGTCGCGGATCGGACGGCTGAAGGCCGGCGCCAGCGTCAGGGCCTGGCTCTGCGGCATCGGCTACAACAAGCACCTGACGGCCATGCGCTCCGCCAGCCGCGAGCGGGTCCGGGCGCAGGCCTATGAAGACGACCGCGACGCTACCGTGGACGCGGCGGCCGAGGACAAGATCGCGCTGGAGAAGGCGATGGCGGATTTGCCGTCGGAACAAAGGGCTTGCGTGGCGCTTTGCCTAGCGGCCGATTTCAGCCACGCCGAGGCCGCCGAAGCCCTCGACATCCCGCTGGGAACTGTGAAAAGCCATGTATCGCGGGGCCGTGCGCGGCTCTTGCAAGCGTTGGGAGTGTGCGATGACGCAAGCTGACGACCGCCTGAAGACCCTGTTCGCACAGGACGAACCTCCGGCCCGCGACATGGCCTTCTCCACGGCGGTGATGGAACAGGTCATGCGCCGGCGCTTCCGCGAGGACGTGGCCATGCTGTCGGGCGTCAGCATCGTGGGCGCAGGCGCCATGTGGTTCGTGTGGCCGACGCTGCAGACGGCACTGGTCGCGGTCAGCCAAGGGCTTGCGCCGGCGCTGGGCGCGATCGCCCTGGCCTTCTGCGCCACCATGATCCTCAGCGGCGGACGCCCGGCGGCGGCGCTAGGCCTTGGATCATGAACAAGGTTTCACGCTACAACTTGCATCTGATGGCCACGGCCTAGGTCTCTTTCCCTACGAGAGACAGGCCAGATCGGTCCGTCACGAGGGACAACAGAGAGACCTGATATGGAAGCCATCTTCATCATCGGAATCATCTTCGGATCGATTTCCGCCGTCATCATCGTGCCGTTCTGGCTGCGCTCGCAGGAACGCATGCGGGTGCAGGAAACCCTGCGCGCCGCCATCGAAAGCGGTCAGGCCATGCCCACCGAGGTCATGGAAAACGCCGCGCGCAACATCAACATCCGCCCGCAGCCTTCGGCGAGCCGCGACCTGCGCACCGGCATCATCTGGCTGGGCGTCGGCCTGGGCTTCGTCGCCATGGGCATCGCGCTTGGCTACGAGGAGCCGGAATCCACCATCCCCATGATCGCCGTCGCGGCGTTCCCCGTGTTCATCGGCCTGGCGTTCATTGCGCTGGCGTTGATCAACCGCACCAAGAGCTAGGCGCTGGCTTAGCCGGGGGAGCAGCCCAATGCCGGGCGCAAGACATTCCAGGTTCGCCAGTTCGCATGACGTGGAGCTTTGCGGCTTCGCGGCGACCGGGGAACGGCGCGCCTTCGGGGAGCTGGTGCGGCGTCACGGATCGGCCGTGCGCGGCGTTCTGCGCCGGATGGGCGCACAAGGGGCGGAGGCCGACGACGTGGCCCAGGACGCCTTCCTGACCGCCTTCGAGCGGATCGCGGAATTCCGCGGCGAGGGGACGTTCGCCGCCTGGGTGAAGAAGATCGCGGCCAGGATCTATCTGCGCCGCCTGCAGCGCGACCGGCGGTTGAGCCTCATGACCGCCGAGGCGATCGAAGATGAACCCGAGGTCCCGCGCGGCGACGCCGACGCGAACATCGACCTTGAAGAGGCGCTCAAGGCGCTGAGCGAGGCCGAACGGCTTTGCGTCAGCATGTGCTTCGGCGCCGGACTTTCTCACACGGAGGCGGCTGAGGCCTTGAACCTGCCACTCGGAACGGTCAAATCCCATGTCAAACGTGGTCTGGAAAAACTCAGAACGCGACTGGCGCCGGACCACGGCGTCGTTCTTGAAGGGAGGCGTGGCAATGGCTGAACTCGAATTCGAGCGTCGCCTCGAGCGCCTTTTTGCGGAATCGCCGGAGCTGGCCGACGCCGGAGCCTTCGCTGAGCGCGTGGAGCGCCGGCTCGACGCCGGTTGGACGGCGCGGCGGTGGCTGATCGGCGCGGCCGGCGTGGTCGGCGGCGTGATCGGCGCGAGCCAGCTGATGGTTTCGGGCCTCTTCCAGCGGGTAGAGACGGCGGGCGATTCCGCGCGTTTCCTGTCCACCAGCCTCAATCACCTCTCGACCAGCGCCGACTGGATCACCGCGGTGTCCAGCGGCGGGGCGGTGGTGTGGGTGGCGGCGGGCCTGGCGGTGATCATGATGGGTTTCGTGCTGACCCGCGTGATCGGCGAAATCTAGAGCCCTGTCCGCTGCTTGCCGGCCGCGCATCGCAAGGGCGGGCGGATCGGTTGCGGCGCGGAGCGGGGCGCTATAGGTTCCGCGCCTCTGAAACGCCGCGCTGAAATTCTATCCGGAGTCCCCGATTGACCGATCTGTTTGAAGAGGTCGAGGAGCAGCTTCGCTCCGACCGCTACCGGACTCTTGCGCGCAAGGCCGCGCCGTGGGCGCTCGCCGTGGCCGCCGCGGTGCTGGTCGCCTTCCTGGCCGTCTGGGGCTGGAAGCAATACAATCAGCAGATCACCGACAAGGCTTCGGAACAGTATTCCGCCGCGCTGATCGCGGCCTCGCAGGGCGATGGGGCCAAGGCGCAGCAGATCTGGGGCGACCTTTCGAAGTCGCCGGCCAAGGCCTACCGGGCGCTCGCGCTGATGCAGCTGGGCGGCGTCAAGCTCGCCGGCGGCAAGCCGGAAGACATCAAGGCCGCGGTCGGTTTGTTCGACCAGGCGGCCGGCGCCGCGCCGGATGATATCCTGGGTGACGCCGCGCGCCTCAAATCCGCCTTCGCGATCCTCGACACCGCTCCCTTCTCGGAAGTGGAGGGGCGCTTGGGGCCGCTGATGAAAGACGGGCATCCTTATCGGGTGCAGGCGCGTGAGGCCCTGGCCTTCGCCAAGCTGATGAAGGGCGACACCGCCGGCGCGAAGCGCGACTTCATCGTGATTTCGCAGTCCCTGGACGCGCCGGAAGGCGCCCGCCAGCGGGCCAAGGCCGCCATGGACCTGATCGATACAGGATCGGCCAAGGCCGTGCCGGCGACGGTGAAGGCCGCGCTGGCCATGCCGCCGCCGATGCTGGTTGGCCCCGGCGGCGTGCCGATGGGCCTGGCCCCGCCGGAACAAGACCAGGCGACCGCTCCGCAATGACCTTCAGCCGCAAGATTTTCCCCGCCGTCCTGCTGGTGGTGGCGCTGGGCGCGACCGCCTGCTCGACGGTCAGTCGCCTGAACCCCTTCCATGGCTCGACGCCGAAGGAAGTGGCGAGCGAAGGCGATCGCATCTCGATTATCTCCGCCGACCAGAAGCTGGAGCCGGCCGAGGCCCTGAAGGGCGTCGATTTCGCCCTGCCGCCGGTCGAGACCGTGACCTCCTGGCCGCTGCCGGGCGGCACGCCCGAACAGTCGGTGGGCAACGCCAACGCCGCCCCGAACCTGGCCATCGCCTGGCGCAAGGGCATCGGCAGGGGCTCCAAGGACGGTGAGCTGATCATCGGGCCGCCGGTGGAGGCCGCCGGAAAGGTGTTCACTCTGGACGCCGAGGCCGGCGTCAGCGCCCACGACGCCCTGACCGGCGCCGAGGTCTGGCGCATCAACATGCGGCCCAACGACAACAAGCGCGACCGCGAAGGCTTCGGCGGCGGCGTCGCCTTCGCCGACGGCAAGCTCTATGTGACCTCGGGCTTCCGCCTGGTGGCGCAGCTGGACGCCGCGACCGGAAAGGTCGGCTGGCGCACGCGCACAGAACAGCCGATCCACGGCGCGCCGACGGTGGTCGGCGGCCGGGTAATGACGGTGGCGCTGGACAACACCCTCCTGACCTTCGACGCGGCCACGGGCGCGCCGGGCTGGACCTATCAGGCCCTGTCGGAATCGGCGCGCATCCTGTCGGCTTCGAGCCCGGCGGTGATCGGCGACACGGTGGTGGCGTCGTTCGGCTCGGGCGAGCTCATCGCCTTGCGCACCGCCAACGGCAACGACCTGTGGAACAATGCGCTGTCCCGCGCCAGTCGCACCAGCGCGCTGTCGGAGATCCGCGACATCCCCGGCCGGCCGGTGATCTATGGCGGCGACGTCTTCGCCGTCAGTCACTCCGGCGTTTTCGCCGCGACCGACCTGCGCACCGGTACGGCGCGTTGGAGCCTGCCGGTGGTGGGCATCACCTCGCCGCTGCCCGCGGGCGACGTGGTCTATGTGGTGGCCGTCGACGGCAAGCTGATCTGCGCAGCGCGCGAGAGCGGCCAGATCTACTGGGTCCACGACATGAACGCCGGCTATGTGGTCAAGAAGAAGGGCGGCCTGTGGGGCATCGGAGCGCACACCATTCCGAAGCCGCTGTGGACCAACCCGATCCTGGTCAACAACCGCTTGGTCCTGGGCTCGTCCGAAGGCGTGGTCGCCGCGGTTAACGCCAAGACCGGAGAGGTCGAGCGCAAGGTCACCGTCGGGGCGCCGGTGCTGATCGGACCCATCGCGGCGGGCAATATGGTCTATGTGGTCACCGACAACGGCCAGCTGATCGCGCTGCGCTGACCAATAGGTCTATGCTCACGCTATGGCGCTGAAACTCGCGATCGTCGGGCGTCCCAACGTCGGCAAGTCCACGCTGTTCAATCGGCTGGCGGGGCGCAAGCTCGCCATCGTCGACGACCAGCCGGGGGTGACCCGCGACCGGCGCTTCGGCACCGGACGGATCGGCGACCTGGATCTCGAGCTGATCGACACCGCCGGCTTCGAGGACCTGACGGACGACAGCCTCGAAGCGAGGATGCGTATCCAGACCGAACTCGCCATCGACGAGGCGGACGTGGCGTTGTTCGTCATCGACAGCCGCGACGGCGTGACGCCGATCGACGAGGTGTTCGCCGAGATCCTGCGCCGGCGCGACATGCCGGTGGTGCTGGCGGCCAACAAGGCCGAGGGCCGGGCGGGCGATCAGGGCATCCTGGAAGCCTTCGGCCTGGGCCTGGGCGAGCCGGTGCCGATCTCCGCCGAGCACGGGGAAGGCATGGCGGACCTCTATGCGGCGCTGATCGCCGTCGCCCCGGACCAGAGCGACCACGAGGATGAGGACGGCGACAAGGCGGTGAAGATCGCCATCGTCGGTCGCCCCAACGCCGGCAAGTCGACCCTGGTCAACAAGCTGATTGGCGAGGACCGGATGTTGGTCGGACCCGAAGCCGGCATCACCCGCGACGCGATTCCCGTGGACTGGACCTGGGGCGACCGCTCGATCCGGCTGGTGGACACCGCCGGGCTTCGGCGCAAGGCGAGGGTGCAGGAGAAGCTGGAGAAGCTCTCCACCCACGATTCCATCCGCGCCATCACCTTCGCCGAGGTGGTGATCCTGGTGATGGACGCGACCCATCCGTTTGAGATCCAGGACCTCCAGATCGCCGACCTGGTCGAGCGCGAGGGCCGTGGCCTGGTCTTCGTCCTGGCCAAATGGGACCTGGTCGAGGACCCGCAGGCGAAACTCGCGGAATTCATTGAAGAGGCGCAGCGCCAGCTGCCGCAGGTGCGTGGAACGCCGATCATCGCCCTGTCCGCGGAAACCGGCCGCGGCCTGGAAAAGCTGATGCCGGCGGTCTTCAAGGTGCACAACGACTGGTCGACCAAGGTGAAGACCCGCGACCTCAACGACTGGCTGCGCATGGCTGTCGAGCGCCACCCGCCGCCGGCGGTGAACGGGCGGCGGATCAAGCCGAAGTACATGGCCCAGACCAAGTCGCGGCCGCCGACCTTCGTGCTGTTCTCCAGCCGCGCCGATCAGCTGCCGGAGAGCTATCGCCGCTACCTCGTCAACTCGATCCGAGAGAGCTTCGACCTGCCGGGCGTGCCGATTCGGGTGACGGTGAAGTCGAACAAGAACCCCTACGCCGAGGGCGAAGAGAAGTCGGGCCAGGGCTCGGCGCGTGCGCCGTTCGGCGAGTCGCTGCCGACCACCGGCCTGAAGGCCAAGACCCGCATCGCCGCCTCAACCAAGGCCAAGGCCGGCGCCTCCGGCAAGCCGAAGCTTCATGGCAAGGCCAAGCCGCAGGGCGCCAAGGCCAAACCCGGCGCGCCGCGCGGGCGCACCGCCAAGCTGAACCGGCCGGGCGTCAAGCCGAAGCGAGCGTCCCGCGGGCCTTCCAGTCCGCGAAGACCACGTTAGCGTTGGGCGGGCCGAGGTCGGCCTGCGCCAGCTCGACGATCAAGGGCCCGATCTCTTCCGGCGGCGTGACCGTCTCCGGATCCTCGCCGGGCATGGCCTCGGCGCGCATCTTGGTGCGCATGGTGTTGGGATCGAGCAGGACCGCGCGGACGTTCGTCTGCTCCAGCTCGTCGGCCCAGGTGCGTACCATGTGCTCCACCCCGGCCTTGGTGATCCCGTAGGGCCCCCAGAAGGCCTTGGGACGCGCCACGCGGCCGGTGGTGAGGAAGATGGCGCGTCCGGCCTCGGAGGCCCGCAGCAGCGGCTCCATGGCGCGGATCAGGCGGTAGGTGGCGGTCAGGTTCACCGCCACCACCTTGTCCCAATGATTGGGCTCGATATGGCCCACCGGCGTCATCGGCCCGAGGATGCCCGCGGCATGGACCAGGACATCGAGGCGGCCGAACCGCTGGTGCAGGGCCAGGCCCAGCTGGTCGAGGCCATTGCCCTCGGCGATGTCCAGCGGGACCAAGGTCGCCGGCTGACCCGTGGTGGCGCGGATCTCGTCGTCGAGTTCGGTCAGGCCGCCCTCGGTGCGGGCCACGGCGACCACATGGGCGCCGGCCTTGGCGAGCGCTAGGGCGGACGCGCGGCCGATCCCACGGCTGGCGCCGCTGACGAGGGCGATCTTGTCATGAAGGGGAAGGGACATGGGGCGGGTGTCTAGCGGGTCTGCGCCGGCCTGTCAGGCGCCCGCGGCGCGGACTCGTGTTAGGCTTGGCGCGCACGAGCGTGGGGACCGCCGCCGATGAGACATCTGATAACGATCGCCTGCGCGACCTTCGCTATGACCCTGGCCTGTGCGTCGGCCCGCGCCGACGAGCGAGGCCGGGAGGTCGAGGCATTCATGAAGGGCTACCTCACGCTCTGGAACGCCCATGACGCCAAGGCGGTCACCGAACGGATCTACCGCTTAGACGCCTCCAATCCGATGGGGACCCAGGCGGGCCTGCAGGCAGAGTTCGATCGCTTGAAAGCTCAGGGCTACGACCACTCCAACATCATCAGCCTCAAGGCCTGTATGATCACGCCGACCCAGTCGGTCGTGGAGTTTCGCTTCTCGCGGCTGAAGAAGGACGGCTCGGCCCTGCCGCCGACGGAGCGGGCCTCGCTCTACTTCGTGCGCAAATTTCCCGACGGATGGCGGATCAATCAGCTCATGGGCATGGACCCGACCGCGCATGTGACCTGCACGTCCTACACGGACTAGGCTTCCACCTCGTCCGATAGGGTCCGGCCGGCGTACCTCTGAGCGATCACCGCGCAGGCCATCAGCTGGATCTGGTGGAACAGCATCAGCGGCAAGAGCGCCAGGCCCGCCGTGGCGGCCGGGAACAGCACGCCCGCCATGGGCACCCCGCTCGCCAGGCTCTTCTTCGAGCCGCAGAAGACGATGGCGATCTCGTCAGGCTTGGAGAAGCCGAGCGCGCGGGCGGTGAAGTAGGTGGCGGCCAGGACCGCGGCCAGCAGGACCCCGCAGACGATCAGCAGGCGCACAAGATCGAGTGCGCTGATCTGCGACCAGACACCCTCGACGACCGCACCGGAGAAGGCGGTGTAGACCACCAGCAGGATCGAGCCGCGGTCGACGATCTGCACCAGCTTGGCGTGGCGCGTCACCCAGCCGCCGATCCACCGGCGCAGAACCTGGCCGGCCACGAAGGGCAGGAGGAGCTGGGCCACGATCGACCAGGCCGAGCTCGGCGAGATGGCGCTCTTGGCGTGCAGCAACAGGCCCACCAGGATCGGGGTCAGCACAATGCCAAGCAGGTTGGAGGCGGATGCTGCGGCGACGGCGGCGGCGACATTGCCCCGGGCGATCACCGTGAAGCCGATCGAGGACTGGATCGTGGAGGGCAGGCAGCCCAGGAACACCACGCCGCCGGCCAGGGCCGAGGGCATGATCCAGGCCGGCAGCGCGGCCAGCCCCAGGCAGAGCAGCGGGAAGAGGGCGAAGGTCGCGCCCAGCACCACCAGGTGCAGCCGCCAGTGGGTCAGGCCGCCGATCACCGCCTCGCGGCTGAGCCTAGCGCCATGCAGGAAGAACACCAGGCCGATAGCGACCTTGGTCGCCCAGCCGAAGGCGACCGCGGCCTCGCCCCGCGCTGGCAGGAACGAAGCCGCGACCACCATGGAGATGATCAGCAGGAGATATCTGTCGACCTTCAGGCGGCTGAGGAGGCCGCCTGACTTCGCGTCGCTCACTACGCGTCGACCAGGAACGAGAGCTGGCGTTCCGAAAGCTCGTTGCGGCCCTCGGCGATCTCGCGGTCCAGGAGGCGCGTGGGATAGTCGCCGGTGAAATAGTGGTCGGTGAACTGCGGGTTGGCCGGATTGCGGGGCGCGGCGTCCATCGCCCAGTAGAGGCCCTCGACGGACAGATAGCCCATGGAGTCGACGCCCAGGATCTTGGCGATCTCCTCGACGGAGTGGTTGGCGGCCAGCAGGTTATCGCGGTCGGGCATGTCGATGCCGTAGTAGTCCGGCCACATGATCGGCGGCGAGGCGGAGCGCAGGTGCACCTCGGCGGCGCCGGCCTCGCGCACCATCTGCACCACGCGGATTGAGTTGGTGCCCCGCACGATCGAGTCGTCGACCAGGATCACCCGCTTGCCGGCCAGCACTGAGCGGTTGGGCGACAGCTTCATGCGCACGCTGGATTCCCGCGTTGCCTGGGTCGGCTGGATGAAGGAGCGGCCGACGTAGTGGTTGCGGATGATGCCCATCTCGAAGGGCAGGCCGGCTTCCTGGGCGAAACCGAGGGCCGCGGGCACGCCACTGTCGGGCACCGGCACCACCACGTCGGCGGAAACCAGGCTCTCCTGCGCTAGCCGGCGGCCCATGCGCTTGCGCACGTCATAGACCGAGCGGCCGTTCACCACGGAGTCGGGCCGGGCGAAGTAGACGTATTCGAAGATGCAGGGCCGGGCCTGCTTGGCGGGGAAGGGCTTGATGCTGGTGACGCCGTCAGCGTCGATCACCACCATTTCGCCGTGCTCGACATCGCGGACGAACTTGGCGCCGATGATGTCGAGCGCGCAGGTCTCCGACGCCAGGATCGCCTTGCCGTCCAGCTCGCCCAGCACCAGCGGGCGGATGCCCAAGGGGTCGCGCACCCCGATCAGCTTCTTGTTGGTCAGGGCCACCAGGGCGTAGCCGCCCTCGATCTGCGACAGGGCGTCGATGAAGCGGTCGACGAAGCGGGCTTTCCGCGAGCGGGCGATCAGGTGGAGGATCACCTCGCTGTCCGAGGTCGACTGAAAAATCACACCATTCGCGACCAGCTGTTCGCGCAGCGTCAGGAAGTTGGTCAGGTTGCCGTTGTGGGCCAGCGCGACGCCGCCGGCTTCCATGTCGGCGAACATCGGCTGGACGTTGCGGATCACCGAGCCGCCGGCGGTGGAATAGCGGGTGTGGCCAATGGCGAAGCGGCCGGGCAGGCGCTCGGTCAGGTCGGCGCCGCCGAAGGCCTCGCCCACATGGCCCATGTGGCGTTCGGTATGGAACCGCTGGCCATCGAAGCAGGCGATGCCGCAGGCTTCCTGGCCGCGATGCTGCAGGGCGTGCAGGCCGATGGCGGTCAGGCCGGCGGCCTCATGGGTGTCGAAGACGCCAAAAACCCCACACTCCAGCCGGGGGCTGTCGTCGAGCGGGTCCCGGTAGGGTGGCGACCGTCGCTCGTCCGATTTCATCGGGATTTCTCCACCAAGTCCTCGATCTCGCCGCGTTGCCGCGCGTCGTAGCCTTCTGACTTCAATCTGTCATCTATCGCGTCGTGCTTGGCGCTATGCCAGGCCTTGTCGAACGCCGGTTTCAGCCGCCCTGCGATATCCATGCCGCGCGGGGCCATGGCGGTGAGCAGGTGACCCATGTTCTGCGCCAGCGGCCAGGTGGTCGAGCCGACGATCCAGTGGGGCTGCAAGTCCTTGGGCGTCGCGGCGTTGAACATCAGGTTGAGCGCGCCCAGCACCAGCAGGCCGCGCCCCAGGCCCAGGAAGAGGCCGAGGCTGCGGTCCAGGACGCCCATGAACTCGGCCTCCTGCAACTGGCGCACGATGATCGCGCCCACCAGGCGGATCGCGACGAAGACGACGACGAAGACGATCACCAGGGCGGCCGCGGTCCCTAGCCAGTCGGGATGGATGAAGCGCCGTGCGATGGGCGCGGCGTCGTGCAGGCCGAAGACAGCCACCGCCGTAGCCGCGGCCAGGGCGAACAGCGAGACGATCTCCAGCATGGCGCCGCGCGCGAAGCCGATGGCCGCCGAAATGAGCAGCAGCACGAGGACGATGGCGTCGAACTGGGTGAAGCCTAGCCCCATGAGGCGTCTCCGATGCGGCGGACGGCGTCGCTGAGACGCCCGGCGCCCATCGCGGCCATGCCGCCGTTTCCGTCCATCTCGGCCGGACCCAAGGCGCGGCGGAAGCCCAGTTTGGCGGCTTCCTTCAGGCGGCTCTCCATGCGGCTGACGGAGCGGACCTCGCCCGACAGGCTGATCTCGCCGAACACCACGCAATCCTGCGGCAGGGCCTGGTCGAGGGCCGAGGAGGCGAGGGCGGCGGCGGCGGCGAGGTCGGCCGCCGGCTCGGTGATCCGTAAGCCCCCGGCGACGTTCAGATAGACGTCGCGATCGCCAAGGCTGAGGCCGCAGCGCGCCTCCAGCACCGCCAGCACCATGGCGAGGCGCCCGCTATCCCAGCCGACGACGGCGCGGCGCGGCGTGCCGTAGGCGCTGGGCGCAACCAGGGCCTGGAATTCCACGAGCACCGGCCGAGAACCTTCGATGCCGGCGAACACCGCTGCGCCCGCGGCCCGTTCGCCCGAGGTGTTGAGGAACAGCGCCGAGGGGTTCTTCACCTCGGCCAGGCCCGCATCGCCCATCTCGAAAACGCCGATCTCGTCGGTGGCGCCGAAGCGGTTCTTGGCGCCGCGCAGGATGCGGAACGGATAGCCGCGCTCGCCCTCGAAGGAGAGCACCGCGTCGACCATGTGCTCGATGACCCGGGGTCCGGCGATGGTCCCTTCCTTGGTGACGTGGCCGACCAGGACGATGGCGACCCCACGGCTCTTGGCCAGGCGGACCAGTTCGCCGGCCGCCGCGCGCACCTGGGTCACCGAACCCGGGCCGGCCTCGTGGGCGTCGCTCCAGAGGGTCTGGATGGAGTCGATCACCACCAGATCGAAGGCCTCGCGTTTCAGGCCGTCGGAAATCGCGCGCAACGATGTTTCGGCCGCCAGCTTCACCGGCGCGTCGGCCAGGCCCATCCGCTGGGCGCGCGAGCGGACCTGCTCGACCGCCTCCTCGCCGGAAATGTAGGCGCAGCGGGCGCCGCGCAGGGCCGCCTGGGCCGCGACTTGCAAGAGCAAGGTGGACTTGCCGACGCCGGGATCGCCGCCCAGCAGGATCGCCGAGCCGGGAACCACGCCGCCGCCGCAGACCCGGTCGAACTCGTCGACGCCGGTGGCGATGCGCGGCGGGGCCGGCGTCCGGTCGGCCAGGCCCTCGAAGGCGAGGCCGCGCGCCTTGCTGGCCCTGGAGGGCGCCATGGCCCCTGGCGGACGCGCCTGCAGCTCCTCGACCAGGGTGTTCCACGCGCCACACGCCGGGCATTGGCCCGCCCACTTGGTCTGGACGGCCCCGCAGGACTGACAGGCATAGACGGCGCCGTCGCGGGCCATGGACTTGTCGAAAGCTCCTGATTCGATTTGGCGATCAGTCTAACCGACCTGCCGCCGCGGTCCGCCCGCGCACATTTGGGCCGTTTGCCGGATGACGCCGTTCGGATAGGCTGCAGATGGGCAGGGTGGGAGAGTGTTGCAATGAGCGACGTCGAACCGAAGGCGCCGGCGGACAGCCTGATCGGGCGCGTTCTGAACCTGTTGCTGCATCCTGTAGAGACCTGGGACGTCATTGACGGCGAGGAGGCGTCCATTGAGGGCATCTACCGCACCTGGGTGCTGCCGCTGGCGGTGATCCCCGCGGTGGGCCGCGCGATCGGCCTGGTCTCGTTCCGCGGCGTCGAGCTGTTCGGCATCCACCTGGGGCCGCCAGGCATTGTCTCCATCGTCGGCGACGCGATCGCCACTTACGCGCTGACCCTGATCTCGGTCTATCTGCTGGCGCTGCTCATCGATCAGTTCGCGCCGCAGTTCGGCGGCGAGCGGAGCCGCACCCAGGCCTTCAAGGTGGCCGCCTATTCGGGCACGGCCTTCTGGGTGGCGGGCGTCTTCATGCTGTTGCCCAGCGTCGGCGGGCTCTTCGCGCTGCTGGGCGCGCTCTACAGCCTCTACCTGCTCTACCTCGGCCTGCCGAAGCTGATGCGGTCGAGCCCAGCGCTCAACCTGAACTACTTCGGCCTGACGTGCCTGATGGCGGTGATCATGGCGGTGGTGATCAGCTCCGTGACCAGCCGGGTGATCGGCTACGGCGGCCCGATCCACATCGACTAGGATCGTCCACGAACCCCACGAACGGGCTCGCGCTTTGAGACCCCGCGGAAGCGGAGGCTCAGCTATTTTGAACCACGGAAGACACGGAAAGAGCACGGAAGGAGCTCTGATCGGGCAAAGCCGATGGATGACGGATTGCGCGCGACGCGCGCGATTGAGCTCGGCTCGGACGCCTGAGATCGGCCCCCTTCCGTGCTCTTTCCGTGTCTTCCGTGGTTCTCTTTCCTTGCGCGCTTCGCGCGCGTTTAGCCGGTGTCGGCCAGCGGGGGCCGGGACGACTCGTCGCCGCCTGGAGCCGGCGTCTCGCAGAGACTGAGGGTCAGGTCGCCGGAGAGGTTCATGTCGGCGATCATGCGGCGGGCCAGGACCTCGATGGGAATAACCTCGAAGTCGGGGCTGCGGGCGGCTTCGTCGAGGCGGGCGGTGAGGTCGTCGCACAGCACCTCGTAGTCTTCTTCCTCGCCCTCGGATTCGGTCCAGAGCAGGCGGTTCAGAAGGTTGCGGACGCGGCTCTTGCGTTGTTCGATCCGGTTGGGGGCCGGGCGGACCGGCGTGCTGAGCGGCGGTTGCGCAGAGGTCGTGGCCTCGGCTTCGCGAGCCAGCTCCTTCGCCTCTCGCGCGGCGTCCCGCTCCAGCTTGAAGTCCAGCGCGAGCGTCAGGCGCACCACCCGCGAGGTCTTCTGGAAGGCGTCGGCGAGCGCCACCGTCTGCTCCACGTCCTCGCTCTCGCGCAGCCGCACCGCCAGCTCGCGCGTCACCATCAGGGCGAGCTCGGCGATCTCGCCCAGCATGGCCTCGGCGCGGGCCTGTTTTTCAGGTTGATGTGTTACGAACAAAAAGAGAACATTGGAATTAGCTGAAGTCAAGTTTTGAGTGACATTTTTGCGGCCGCGGAGTGAGCGCCGATCCGGCCTAAACCTCGCCCACATACACCCGTTCGGCGCGCCGGCTGAGGCGGACCAGGATTTCGTGCGCGACGGTGCCGCCGGCCGCCGCCAGCTCGTCAAGCCGGGCGTTGGGGCCCAGCAGTTCGACCGGCTCGCCCATCTGCGCGTCGGCGTCGCCGATCTCGATGACCAGGATGTCCATGTTGATGATCAGGATCCTGCGCGGCGCGCCGGCGAACCAGGCATGGGCGCCGCCGCGGGCCGCACGGATGACGCCGTCGGTGTAGCCCGCGCCGACCACCGCCACGCGGGTCGGCTCAGCGATCCGCACGCTCTCGCCATAGCCGACCACGTCGCCGGGCCGCAAGTTGCGCACGTCGAGGATCGGGGCGGTGAGCGTAGCCACCGCCTTCAGGCGGGCATCCGGGTGTTCCAGAGGCCCGCCGCCGAACAGGCTGATGCCCGGCCGCACGACGTCGAAACGATAGTCCGGGCCAAGGAAGATCCCCGCCGAGGCTGACAGGCTGGCGCGGGCCTGCGGGAACAATGCGCGGGCTTCAAGAAATCTCGACAACTGATTGGCGTTACGCGGATTTTCGGCTTCCGAAGCGGAACCGAGATGGCTCATCACCAGGCCGACATCCAAGCCGTGCAGACGGTCGAGGGATTGGACAACGGCGCGAGTCTCTTCGGCGGTGAGGCCCTGACGGCTCATGCCTGTGTCGACGTTGAGCGCGACGGGACGCCGGCGTCGGTCGCGCGCCGCCCGCGCCGCGGCGAGCGCGATCTGCGAGAGGCTGGAAAGCACCGGCGTCAGACCGGCGGCGGCCAGGCGATCCTCCGCGCCTTCGGTCATGCCGTCCAGCACGTAGATCGCAGCCGGCCGGTCCGGCGTCAGGGCGGCGCGCAGGGCCTCGCCCTCGCTCAGGCGGGCCACGAAGAAGCTGCGCGCGCCTTCCGCCCACAGCCGCCGGCCCACCGGTCCCGCGCCCAGGCCGTAGGCGTCCGATTTCAGGACCGGCGCGACCTCCGCGCCCGCCGCCTCGGCGCACAGCAGGGCGTGGTTGTGGGCCAGGGCGTCGAGGTCGATCGTCAACCGCGCGTCAGAGGGCGTCCTTGGCGGCTCAGCCATCGCGGCGCTAGTGGGAGTCGTAGCGGCTGTGGTCGCGCGCCAGGTTGCCGAACTTGGTCAGGTCTTCGTTGTAGGAGAGCTTCACATTGCCGATCGGGCCGTGACGCTGCTTGCCGATGATGATCTCGGCCAGGCCCCGGACCTGATCCATGTTCTCCTGCCACTTGAAGTGTTCTTCGGTGCCTTCGCGGGGCTCCAGGCGGCTGAGGTAATAGGCCTCCCGGTAGATGAACATCACCATGTCGGCGTCCTGCTCGATGGAGCCGGATTCCCGCAGGTCCGAGAGCTGCGGCTTCTTGTCTTCCCGGTTCTCCACCTGGCGGGAGAGCTGGGCGAGCGCGATCACCGGGATCGAGAGCTCCTTGGCGAGCGACTTCAGGCTCTGGGTGATCATCGAGACTTCCTGCACCCGGTTGTCGTTGCGGTTCATGCCGTCGCCGCCGGTGATCAGCTGCAGGTAGTCGACGATCAGCAGGTCCAGGCCGACCATCCGCTTCAACCGCCGCGCCCGGGCGGCGAGCTTGGCCATGGAGATGCCGCCGGTGGCGTCGATGTAGAGCGGCGCCTCCTGGATCTCGAGTGCGGCGTCGCGCACCCGGCCGAATTCGCTGGCGTCGATCTCGCCTTTCCGGAGGCGGTCGCCGGAGACGCCCGAGGCTTCAGCCAACAGGCGCATGGCCAACTGCTCGGCGGCCATTTCGAGAGAGAAGAAGGCCACGACGCCGCCGCGCACGGTCTTCTTCGAGCCGTCCGGCTGCGGCTCCCAGGCGTAGTTGCGGGCCACGTCGAAGGCGATGTTGCAGGCCAGCGACGACTTCCCCATCGAGGGGCGCGCGGCCAGGATCACCAGGTCGGACGGATGCAGGCCGCCGATCTTGGAATCGAGGTCGATCAGCCCGGTCGACAGGCCCGCCAGGCCGCCGTCGCGGCTGTGCGCCTCGGCGGCCATGGTGACGGCGCCGTGCAGGGCGTCGGCGAAGGTCACGAAGCCGGAGGAGACGCCCCCGGTCTCGGCCAGGCTGTAGAGCTGTTGCTCGGCGGATTCGATCTGGTCGCGGGCGGAGAGTTCGGCGTCGCCCTGGCCGGCCATTGTGGCGATGTCGCCGCCGATGCGGATCAGGTCGCGGCGTAGCGCCAGGTCGTAGATGGCGCGCGCATAGTCCGGCGCGTTGGCCGCCGGCGGGGCGCGGTCGACGAGGTCGGCGAGGTAGCGGACGCCGCCCAGCTCCTCGAAGCCCACGTCGCGGGCGAACTGCTCGGCCAGCAGGATCGGCTCGGCGAGCTGGCCCTTGCGGATATTGCTCTCGATGGACGCGAACAGGCGCTGGTGGAAGGGTTCGAAGAAGTGCCGCGCCTGCAGGTAGTCGCCGATCCGCTCGAAGGCGGCGTTGTCGTAGAGCAGCGCGCCCAGCAGCGCCTGCTCGGCCTCCACATTGGCCGGGGCGTGGGCGATCGGCGGATCGTTGGGCACGGGACGCAGGTCGAGGGCGGGAACGAGGGCCATGGCTTATCGATAGCCTAACGCCGCGCCGCCGATCACTGCGACATCGCTGCCCATCCACACAATAGAGTGACCCCTGTGGACAGCTTCGCCATGCCAGGGGGCCCACGAAAAAGGCGGGCTGGAAATCCAGCCCGCCCGATCCGTGTTTGAGCCTCTGGGTGAGGCTCAGATCACCATTGGATGCTGAGGCGCCCGTAGACGAACCGGCCGTCGAAGCCGAACGGCGAGAAGGAGGTGAAGGGCGCGGCGCCCGTCGTGTTCAGCGACGGCGGGACCTGCCGCGGATAGGCGTCGAACAGGTTGTCGGCGCCAACCGCGAAGGTCACGTCGCGCGGGAACGTGTAGCGGGCTTCCAGGTCCCACAGGCTGCGCTGGCCGGTGTGGACGTCCTGGCTGCCGTCGAGCGCCGTCCCGGGAGACAGCACGTCGCCGTAGAAGGTCGAGCGGAGCGTACCGCCCCAGGGGCCCTTCGACCAATCGGTCTGCAGGGTGACCTTATAGGGGGGCGTCCCGTCTTCGTACCGCAGGATGTTCTGGCGGGCGAAGAGCGACATCGGGATCGGCAGGATCTGGGCCGGAGTGGCCGGAGTCTTGGTGATCTTGATGTCGTTGGTGTTCGCCGAGGCCAGGAAGTTGAAGTCGCCGAATTGGTCGGTCGGCAGGCGGTAGCTGAGCGAGTAGTCGATCCCCTGCGTACGGGTGTTGACCCCGTTCAGGAAGAAGCGAGCCGCCGAGGCGCCGAAGGGCTGCAGGAGGTTGAAGATCGCCAGCGCATCGCTGCCCGGCGCCCCCGTCGCGCTGCCCGTCAGGGTCTCGGACAGGACGATCTTGTTGTTGATGTCGATCTGGTAGGCGTCGATCGTCAATTCCAGGCGGTCGTGGTGATAGACTAGGCCCAGGGAATAGTTCTTCGACTTCTCAGGCGACAGCGGCTGCCCACCCAGCGCCTTGCCGGTCGGGCTGGTCGACGGGAACGTGCCCGTGTCGAACGGGATCCCGTTGATGAACAGGATCGACGTCGACGTGAAGTACTCCTGCTGCAGGCTGGGCGCGCGGAAGCCGCTTTCGGCGCTGCCGCGGAAGGCGAACTCCGAGGTCACGTCGACACGGCCGGCGAGCTTCCCGGAGGTGGCGTCGCCGAAGTCGGAGTAGTGTTCCTGGCGGACCGCCGCCGAGCCGGTGAACCAGCTGGTGATCTTGTCTTCCAGGGCGATGTAGGCGCCGACGTTGGTCCGGCTCTTGTCGACGACGTTATCCGGCGTGAAGCCTGAGAAGCCGCGCGAACCTAGCGCGAGGGTCGGCGCCACGGCGCCACGTTCGTAGGAGCCCGGTTCGCCCGCGCCGATCTTGAACTGCTCGTCACGAGCCTCAAGGCCGAAGGCCACGTTCAGCGGACCGGCCGTGCCGATCTCGAAGTCACGGCTGAAGTCGGCGTTGCCCACCGTCTGATCGTAGGTCATCTGGCCCGCGTAGAAGGAGTGCGGCGACGTCGGACCCAACGACGGGTTCAGGGTATGCTCGACCCCGTACTTCAGATTGTTCCAGCCATAATCCACGCTGAAATTGGACTTCCAACCGGCGATTTCGCCCTTGAGCGCCCCGCCGATGCTGAAGTCGTTCGAGTGAGTGTTGATCAGCGGCAGGTAGCCGTTCGGATAGACCGACGGGATGTTCTGAGTGGCGTCGTTGGCGGCCCGGAAGGTGGCCGCGGTTTCCGAGTGGCGCAGCTGCCCGCCGCCCCACAGCTTGGCTTCCCAGCCGTCGCCCAGGGGCTTGCCGGCGTTGAAGTAGAGGGTGGATTCCTGGACCGAGCCGTCGCCGAAGCGGGAGTCGATCACCTTCGGCGTGAAGCGCGGGTCGAGGTCGCTGCGGTTGGTGGGGTCTTGGTTGCGGTACTCCGCCGAGACAGTCAGGAAGCCGTCGGCGCCCAGCTTGAAGCCCTGCCAGCCCTCGACGGTGGTCGTGGCGCCGTCGGTTAGGTTGCGGGTCCCCGCGTTGAAGAACTTCGGGCTGGTCACGTACTCGCCATAGGTGGCGGTCGCGCCGCCGCCGTGGTCGGCCTCGCGCAGGCCGATGTTGATGACGCCGGCGATGGCGTCCGAGCCGTAGATGGCCGAGGCGCCGTCACGCAGCACTTCGATTCGGTCGATGGCGATCTCGGGGATGGTGTTCAGGTCGACGGCGGCCGAGCCGCGGCCCACCGAACCGTTGAGGTTCACCAGAGCCGAGGTGTGGGCGCGCACGCCGTTGATCAGCACCAGGGTCTCGTCGGGGCCCTGCCCGCGGAGGGTCAGCGGACGCACGGAGTCCGTGCCGTCGGTGTTGGACGGACGGGGGAAGTCGAGGGACGGGACCGTGGCGGCCAAGGCGGCGGCCAATTCGGTCGAGCCGCGCTTTTGCAGGGACTGGGCGGTGACCACGTCGACCGGGGCCAGCGTCTCGAGACGTGACACAGGGGCGGCGCGGCTGCCGGTGACGACCAACTCCTCAACCGCGGCGCCGGCGGCCGGAGGGGTCTTGCTCTGGGCGAGCGCGCCCGTAGCGAAGAGGCTGACAGCCGAGACTGCAGAGAACAGAATTATGCGAGATTTCATAGATTTATCCCCGAACTGGAACAACAGGCTCAACTGGCCCTGGCCCTATCGGTGGATAGCTAAGGTGTGTCGTAACGCCGTAAATGACTTTTGAGCCACAGTGCGCAAAAAAGGGCGCGGAGATGGCCTCCGCGCCCCATTGATGCGGCGATGGTGTGGCCTTTAAGCCTCGCCATCGCCCGGCTTAAGCGCCGGATCAGTCCTGGACGTAGTTGCCTTCGATCGAACCCGCGCCGCCTTCGAGCAGGTCGGCCTGGGCTTCTTCGGTGGCGATCCGGTCTTCTTCGAACTGGGTGTCGATGATGTTCTCGCCGCGCGCCTGACGCTCAGCTTCGTCCTGCGAGCGGGCGATGTTGAGGGTGACGGTGACGACGACTTCGGCGTGAAGGCGGACCTTCACGTCGTGCATGCCCAGCGTCTTGATCGGCTTGTCGAGGGCGACCATCGATCGGTCGATCTTCGTGCCGCCTTCGGCGTTCACCGCGTCGGCCACGTCGCGGCCGGCCACGGAGCCGTAGAGCTGGCCGCTTTCGCCCGCCTGGCGGATCAGGATGTAGGAGGTCCCGTCCAGCTTTTCGCCGGACTGGCCCGCCGCTTCCTTGGCCTTGGCGTTGCGCGCTTCGATCTCGGCGCGCTGGCCTTCGAAGACCTTCATGTTCGCGTTGTTGGCGCGCAGCGCCTTGGCGCGGGGCAGCAGGAAGTTGCGGGCGTACCCGTCCTTCACCGTGACCACATCGCCGAGGGCGCCCTTGCCTTCGACACGTTCGAGCAGAATGACTTTCATGTGCCTGGCTCCCTTACTTCACGACGTAGGGGAGGAGGGCCAGGAAGCGGGCGCGCTTGATGGCCTTGGCCAGTTCGCGCTGCTTCTTGGCGGAGACCGCCGTGATCCGCGACGGCACGATCTTGCCACGCTCGGAGATGTAGCGCTGCAGGAGCTTGACGTCCTTGTAATCGATCTTCGGCGCGCCGGCGCCCGAGAACGGGCAGACCTTGCGGCGGCGGAAGAAGGGGCGGCGCTGGCCGCCGGCGGCGGGGGCGGCTTCGGGAGCAGTAACGTCGGTCATGGTTTTCTCGCTCCTTACATCGCCATGTCGTCGTAGCCGCGGCGTTCGCCGCGGTCGCTGCGGTCGCGATCACGGTCGCGGCGGGCCAGCACCGGGCTGAGCTCGAGGTCCAGCTCTTCCACGCGCACGGTCAGGTAGCGCAGCACGTCTTCGTTGATCGACAGCTGGCGCTCCATCTCCTTCACCGCCGGGGCGGGGGCGTTGATGGCGAGCAGGGAATAGTGACCCTTGCGGTTCTTCTTGATCCGGTAGGTCAGGTTGCGGAGGCCCCAGTACTCGATCTTGGCGACGGAGCCGCCGCCTTGCTCGATGAGGGCCTTGAGGGTGTCGTTGAGGGCTTCGGCCTGTTGCGGCGAGATGTCCTGCCGCGCGATGACCACGTGCTCGTAAAGCGCCATGATGTCCTTCTTCCGTTGCGGAAGGCGGCGTCCGGGCCGGCGGAAGATCCGGTCCGGGCGATGGCTCTTGGCGCGGCGTTCCGGCCGTCATGACCGGAAGCTTGAAGAGGGTCCGCGCAAGACCGCCTTCCAGGGGAGGCGCGCGTATACGCGAAAAGGGGACGCAGGGCAAGGGAGCCGGGGGTTAGCGCCCCGCCATCGCCGCCATCAGGCCCGGGTCGCGGCTGTCGGGCGTGGCGCGGTCGAGAATCCAGACCGACAGGAGCCACTTCTCGCCCTGGGTCGGCGGCCGGCCGGCGTGCAGGGTGCGGGGGTCCGGCCGGTCCTGCGCGTCCACGTTGCGGAACATCAGGGCGTCGCCTTTCTTGCCCCGGTGGCTCAGGCCGAGCCGGAGGAATTCGGTCTCCCCGCCCTCCAGCTCGTCGTTGAGGT
>NZ_DATAPY010000152.1:0-10423 GCF_036264965.1 Phenylobacterium sp. | reverse complement strand
CTTCCGCGGCGAGATCCGCGACACCCGCTGCATGAGCGACCGGGTGGCCGCCGACAACAGCTACATCGAAGAGTGGTCGCCGGCCCTGGACCTGGCCATCCTGGCCCGCACCGTCCCGCTTATCTTCAGCGATCCCCGGGCCTATTAGCCCGAGCGACGCAGTTCCGGCGCTTTGGGGGCGCACGGCGTTTTGCGGATCGGCGCAGGCCGGATCCGCGGTACATGCCTTCAACTTCGTCCGCGACCTCGCGGAGGGCCCGGCAACCCAGGGAAGAACCCATGAACATCAGTCGCCGGCGCATCCTGCAGACCGCTGCGCCAATGATGATCCCGAGCGCGGCGCTGGCCGCGGTTCAGGACGCGCTACGCGGCCGTCCAGGCGCGGCCGGACTGGGGCCGACATCCTTTGTCGTCGGCGCCTATGCGCAGGATCCCGGCAGCATGGCGGCCTGGGCTGCGCGCGGCGTCAATACGATGGTCTCCCCCAGCGATGATTTCGCCGGCGGCAATGGACCGCTTTGGCGGCAGACGTGCCATCGCCTGGGTCTGAAGATGATCGTCGGCGGTCGCCATCGGTCCGATGGCGGTCTGACCTACGCTGCAGGAGCATCGAACGCGTTCGCCGCAAACCAGGACGACCCGCTGGTGATCGCCAATCTCCTCTACGACGAACCGGATATCCTGGGACCGCCGCTTGCCGCGCATGATGCGGAAGTGGCGTTCGCCCAGTCGGCGGGCAACACCAAGCCGTTCTTCGTCAACTACACGAACAACGTGACCGGCCGGGCTTACAAGTCGCTACGTCCCGCGACCTTTGTGAACTGGCCTTCCGCCCACTGGGTGAGCAGCGACAACTACGCCTATCAGACCGGCGACGTTTACGCCTTCGGCGATATCTACGGTGAAGACGGCTTCACGGGGCCCTTCTCCACGATGAGCGGCCACGCGGCGCGGGTGCTCTATGCGGGTCCGCTGCACGGCGCGCCGATCGCCCACCCGGGCCGCCCGACGTTCCAGTTCCTGTCGACCAGCCGCATCAACAATGGCGCACCCGCCGGCCAGCCATGGCGACGCATGACGGCGCGTCAGTACGGTATCCAGGCGTGGTCCTGCATCATCAATGGGGTCAGCGGCCTGCTGCATTTCTCGCACTACATGGCGGGTAGTCCCTCGCAGATCAGCGACGACACCAGCGCCGAGTTGACCAGCGCGATCGCGGCGATGGTCGCCAAGGTCGCGATCCTGCAACGCCAACCCGGCGGCAACGTGTTGATGGACGCCGTCGGGGGCGGACGTCGTTCCTATGTTCTACGCCAGGGAGCCTGGTCGGCGGGCGGGACGGCGGGAAACCCGATCTGGCCCGACAAGCAACCTAGCTTCGCCGCCCCGGTCGGCGACCAGATGCAGGCCTGGTTCGAGGGCGCGGAGGTCGCGGTTGGATCGGAGACCTACCGGCTGGTCCTGAACCTCCACGACAGCTTGCCCAAGATCCTGGACGATCGCCGCTGGGGCCTGGCGAAGGTCAGCTTCGCGCCCGGTCAGGTGAAGTGCTTCAAGGCCTCGGCGCCGACCGTGAACATCTTCTAGACAGCGGCGGCCTGCCGGCGTGGCCGACCTACCCCTAAAGGATGATTGGCTTGGCGCGGGGCGACGGGTTCCACGGCCCCTTGTGAGGCGGGTGTTTCTTTAGCAAACATGGATGCGCGGCGCTATCACAACCCGCAGTGACGATGGCCCACACGCCGAACCCCAGGATGATTAATGGCGAGGCGATGACGGTGCCGATGAGCCAGCACTTGCTCATCTAGGCGCGTCCGGCGCCTTCACGACGATAACTCCGTCCTGCACGTCCCATAGTTCCCGAACATCCGTCCCCTCCGGCAGCGTCAGTATTCCCGTCCAACTCGCGCCTCCGGTATGGCATGGTTCGATTTGCGGCGCGGGCGCACTGGTCTGCGTCATGGAGTGGTAGCCGGGCTACGACAGAACATATCGCCATATTCTGCTTGTTCGGTCGTGAAGCCACTGAGCCACGCGATTGCGTCACTCTCATCCATCCACTTGTCGGTCACGAATTTTGCGTCTCGCCCGGTGATCGGCCGAAAAGTATAGCCCCGCGCGCCCATGTTGCGCAGGCATTCAATGCCAAGGTCCCGGCGCCGCGCGCCGAACTCAAAGCTCAGATAGCGTGGATCGAAAGTCATACCTTGAAGGGCGCTCAACTCGAAGCCCTCGATATCTATCTTGATGAAATCGGGGAGACCGAACTTCCTGGCGACCTGATCTATTGTGTTGATTTCGACCTCGGCAACCCCGGTCCATGCGACCTCGGCATAGTCAGGTGATCCCGCGATCCAGTCGCTATCGGTGGAGAGCAGCGTGCTATATCCGGGCGTGGAGCAGATGTTCAGAACGGCCTTTCCAGGCTCCGCGCCGATGGCGTGCATGACCGGCAGAATATTGTGGTTCACCGAGATGGCGGCGAGCCGGTCAGCGTAGCCTGGGTTGGGCTCGATGGCGATTACTCGCGCTCCGCGGCTCGCGAACATCTCCGAATATTCACCCTGGTTCGCGCCAACGTCGAACACCGTGCCGCGGTGAGACCAGAACTGGCCATAGAAGTCTGCCATATCACGCATGTATCTGACATGGGCTCTCCTGAAGACCTTGCGATAGGCGTCCCGTGCGGCGGGGAACAAGCGTGAGCCCCTAATGCGATTATTCAAGGAGATCATGCCGAGTAGATGTCCCTGTAAGCGCGGCTGCGATAGGCGCGTTCGCGCTCATCGGGGATAGTTTTCCCAGCGCATCGTCCCAAAAGCGCCAATGCGACCGCACTGAGTGCGATTGCCAGAATGGCGCCAAGCGCTATGGCGGATATTAAAAGGGGCAAGTTCACAGCGGTTTTCCTCTCAAATAGGAGAGGCGGGAGCGCTGTTACCCGGCCGCTCCCACTCGCGCCAGGCCGCGATCCCTTGCGGGACGGATGAAACCTATCCGTCTAAGCGCCGCTGTCAACAATCCACACGCCCCGCGCGAGTGATCAAGCCCAAGAGGAGCCCGCAATGGCTACAGCCCAAAAGCCCACGCCGGCTGCCGAAGCCGCGCCCGCAGCGCCAATCCAGTCAGGACCGCCTCAGATCACCGTTGGCGCAGAGACCTACCGGCTCGTCCTGAACTTAGACGACACTAACTCGCACAGCCTGACCGACAGCGCCTGGGGCCTATCCGGCGTCAACTTCGCACCTGGCGAAGTGAAGTGCTTCAAGGCCTCGGCGCCGACCGTCGATATCTTCGGCCTGTAAGCCGACAGCCCGCCAGCGTCAGGTCCTGGAAGCCCCCGGCGCCCATGAGCGTGCCGGATCATCGTCGGTGACAAAGGGGCGTTTTATTTTGCGTGAGGATTGAGCTGTATAGAACCCGAGGCGGCCCGGCGCCCGGGCTCCCGCCTCGGCGCCGGGCCGCCTGCGCCATACCTCAGAGACCAGTCAGCTATGCATGTCGCGGTTTGCATCGTCGGTTTTAGAAATTCCGAAGATATCCTCGCTTGCGTTCGTGCGCTCGCCAGGTCGAGCCACAAGGATCTTGAGATCGTGATCTGTGAGAACGGGGGCGAGAGCGCCTGCGAAGAGATCGTGCGCGCCCTTCGAACTCTCGGTGATCTGGGGACCCTGCCGAAGGTCGTCTGTGAACCGATGAATCCCGGGTACGCAGCCGGGGTCAATCGATGCATGAACGAGACGCCGGCTGCGGATGCCTGGTGGATTCTCAATCCGGATACCCTTCCGGCTCCCGATGCGCTCGAGTTGATGTGCGTGCGGCTCTCCCGCGGCGACTGCGACGCGGTGGGCTGCACGTTGCGGAACGGCGCCGGCCAGATCGAGTCCCGCGGCGGTCGCTGGAATCCCTGGCTCGCCCGCGCGATCTCGCTTGACGCTGGAAACCAGGCCGCAGCTCCGGCGAGCCTCTCCTACCTGAGTGGGGCGTCGATGCTCGTTGGCCGTCGCTTCCTGGAGCGCGCCGGGCCGATGCGCGAGGACTATTTCCTCTACGGCGAAGAGGTCGAATGGTGCCTGAGGGCCAAGGCCCGGGGCGCTCGCCTGGCGGTCGAAAACGACGCACAGGTCCAACATGCGCAGGGCACCACCACGGGATCGGTCGGGGCGGTGACGCAGCGCAGCCGTCTGGCCGTGTTCCTGGATGAGCGAAATAAGATATTGATTATAAGGGATTGTTTCCCAAATCTGCTGCCCGTGGCGAGTGCAGGGTCCCTGGTCATGCTGTTCATGCGGTTTGCGCGGCGCGGGGCCTGGGCGCAGTCCCGCTATGCGTTGCAAGGTTGGTGGGACGGGCTGCTGAACCGCCGAGGCAAGCCGTCATGGGTGGCTGCGTAGCGTCCGTCCTGAGTCAGGCGGGCACGATGGTCGAGCGAAGGAACTGGATCAGTTCTGACGGATCGCTCGTCGCCATCACCGGCTTGCGAGTCCGGGCTTGGATGAGCGCCGCCCGGAGCTCGTCGACATTGTCGGCCTTGAGCACGAGACCGCGTTCGACGAAGGCTTTCACGATCTCGGCCTGGTGATCGTCGTAGTGTTCGCCCAGCCGGGCCAGACGCGGCATGGCGATGACTTGGCAGCCTTCGCGCAGGGCGGTGATGAGCGAGCCTGTCCCGCCGTGGCAGACCACGATCGACGCGTCCCGAAGGATAGACCTCACCTCGTCGAACGGGAGGGATTCCACCACGGTGAGGTCCGCCGGCGTTTTGCCGCCAATCCCCGTCTGCACGACAATCCGCTCCGGGATTGCGCCCTCTTTGTGGAGCTGAGCCACAGTCTCAACGAGCCTGTCGAACGGGAGGGTCGCGCCCACCGTCACGAACATCAGAGGCTGCTTCGGCGGAGGCTCGCCCTCGAGGACGCGCATGGGGTCGAAGACATGGGCTTTGGGGAAGGCTGCCTTCAACCCCTGCGCTTGGACGACCATGTCATCTGCGAGAGGCCCCGCGAGCTTGCCGAATAGCGAGGGCGCTTCAAAGCGCGCCAGGGAATCGATGATGACGATACGGGCGCCCAGGATCTTGGCCCATAGGACGGTCGGATAGACTGCGCCCGCGCCCTCGCTGACCAGGACCGTCGGGCGTTCGCGCAGAATGATCCGCGCGGACAGGAAGAAACTCTTGAAGGCCGCGGCGAGCATCCGGAACGGGGAGCCCAGCCGCACCTGGCCCCATGCAAAGTGGGGCAGGAGGTAGGTGCGGTGCTGGCCCTGAAGCGTCCGGCCGAGCGCCGTGTCCTCCGTGACGAAGAAGAAATCCTGGTCGTGCCAGAAGGGCTCGAGGTCCAGCAGCTGGCGGACGTGGCCGCCGCCCGATCCGGCAAGGCAGATCCTGACCGGCCGCCGCGGCGATTTGGATCTTGATGAGGGTGGGTTTCCCGAGCCAGCCATGTCCCTACGCCTCGTATCGAATTGCTGGCCCGCCGTCACCGGATGTCGCAAGTCGGCGCGCGCATGGCCGATGACGCCGGCTTCTTCAGTGTAAATGGGCCGGAAAGTCCTAACCTTGCGTGGATGCCAGGGGCCGACGGCGTTGCCTGGTCCGGGATCAGGGCGCGCGTCTTCGCCGCAGATGATTTGAGCAAACGCCGAGCATCATGATCGGGCCTGCCGCCGACGACCCGCAATTATGATTTGTTCATGGAATCCGACAACCTTGCCTCCTAGTGTCCGGACCCGGGGCCGACGTTCGGAAAACGGCTACGTCCGCAGCGACGGCCGGTCCGAATGAGGCCGCGGATGGAGGGGCATCCGCGAACAGTTTGAAGGATTCGGTCCTCTGGTTTCGGTCATTATCCCGGCTTACAACGAGGCTGCGGTCATCGGCCGATGCCTGGACAACCTGCTGAACGGGGGTGGCCCGAGCGGGTTGGAGATCATCGTAGTCTGCAATGGCTGCTCGGATAATTCGGCCGAGATCGCCCGTAGGGTCGGTCCTCCGGTCCGGGTCATTGAGACGGACGTTCCGTCAAAGACCAACGCGCTCAACCTCGGCGACGCCGCGGCGACGGGTTTCCCGCGCATCTACCTGGACGCTGACGTCATCCTCACGGGCGAGGCGGTGGGCCGGTTGGCGGCGGCGGTGACCGAGGGCGGGGCGCTGGCGGCGGCGCCAAAGCCGATCGACGTGTTCCTGCCCGGGACCGCCTGGTCCGTGCGGGCCTTCTACCGCCTGTGGACCGCTTTGCCCCACATCCAGGAAGGCATGATCGCAGCGGGCGCCTACGCCTTGAGCGAGAAGGGGCGCTCCCGTTTCGACGCCTTCCCGGACGTGATCGCCGACGACGGTTTCGTGCGCCTGCTGTTCGAACCCCACGAGCGCGTTCAGACGGCCGACGCCTTCAGCCAAGTCATTGCGCCGTTGACCTTGGATTTCCTGCTGAAGATCAAGACAAGAGGCCGTCTTGGCGTCTTGCAACTTCGCGAGAAGTTCGCCGATCTCACGGACAGAGAGGCGAAGACGAAGAACTATGCTGCGGGAATCGCGACCCTATTGTCTCGCCCTTCCCTCTACTTGACGACGCTGCCCTATGCCTATGTTACGGTTGTGTCCCGACGGAGAGCGCTGGCGCAACTCGACAGCCTGGCCAAGTACACCTGGGAACGCGACGACTCGTCACGCGATGTGAAGGACTAGACAGTTCGACAATGGCGCTGTGTCGCTTCGATCCGCGCCTCGTGGATCGGGCCGTGCGTCGTCTTGGATTCGGAGATCGACCTAGGTGTGTGGGATCGCAGGCTACGTCGACTTTTCGCGTGATGCGGTCGACCAGCACATCCTGTCTGCGATGACGCGGGCTTTGGCGCGGCGCGGACCCGATGCGTCCGGCATCTACACCAACGGTCCCTGCGGGCTTGCACACACCCGGCTGAGCATCATTGACGTTGCGGGCAGCTCCCAGCCGATGGCTCTTCCAGGTGGCGATGTGACGATCGCCTACAACGGTGAACTCTACAATTATCGCGAACTGCGCGGCGAGCTGGAGGCGACCGGCGAACTGTTCCGCACCCATGGCGATACAGAGGTCGTGTTGCGGGCGATCGGCAAGGAATGGACGGCCGCCTTGCCGCGTTTCGACGCGATGTTCGCGCTCGCCGCCTGGGATGGGCCGCGGCAACGCTTGCTTCTGGCGCGGGACGCGGTGGGCGAAAAGCCGTTGTTCTACGCCACGCCTTCGCCGGGGGTCCTGGTGTTCGGCAGCGAGATAAAGGCGCTGCTGGAGCATCCGCTGGTCAATCGCGATCTCGATGAGGATGCGCTGCGGCAGGCGCTGAGGTTCCGCGCGGTCTACGGCCGCGACGGCCTAAGCCAGGGCGTCCGCCAGCTCGAGCCCGGCGCATGGCTGACGTTCGATCGGGAAGCCGGCGTCACGACCGGGCGGTTCTTCAACCTCGCCGACGAGGTCGCTCAGGTTCGCCGCGGGATCCGAGGCGTCGACGACGAGGAACTGATCCGCCGCGGCCGCGACCTGTTCATGGATTCGGTGCGTCAGAGGCTGCTGGCCGATGTGCCGGTCGGCGCCTTCCTGTCCGGGGGGCTCGACAGCAGTCTGATCGTGGCCGCGATGCGCGGGCTTCGCGCGCCCAACGAACAGATCCAGACCTTCTCGGTCGGTTTCGCCGGCGACCCACACAGCGAGTTGAAGTACGCCGAGACCGTCGCCGACGCCTTCCATACCCAGCATCGCCCCGTGCTCGTCGGCCCTGACGCCTATATCAGCCGCCTTGCCGAGTTGTCCGCCTGCCGCGACGGCCCCGTGAGCCAACCGGCTGACGTCGCCATCGCGGAGATGAGCCGGCTCGCCAAGGAGTCGGTCAAGGTGGTCCTCTCTGGCGAAGGGGCCGACGAGATCTTCGCGGGCTATCCGAAACATGGTTTCGCCGATCCGCCCTGGGCGATCCGCAGCGCCCTGACGATCCTGCAGCCGGCCAGGGCGGCGAAGATCGCCGGGATGCTGGGCCTCAACAGCCGGCGCGCGCTCGTGGCGTTTCGCGCCATGGCCGGGGCGAATGAGATCGACCGGCTCGTGCAATGGTTCAGCTATTTCGACCGCGACGGCTTGCGCGACCTGTTCCCCGGCCTCGGCTGGTCGGACAGTGAAATGACCCGCTCGGCGGCGACCCAGGCCGCGGCGCTTGAAGCCGTGGCGGGGGAGGGGCCGCTATTCCGAATGCAGGCCGTGGATTTTGCGACCTGGCTGCCCGGCAACATGCTTGAGCGCGGCGACCGAATGACCATGGCGGAAGGCCTCGAGGCGCGAATGCCGTTCCTCGACAAGGAGCTTGCGGCCTTCGGTATGGCGTTGCCCGACCGACTGAAGATCCGGGGCGGTGTCGGCAAGTGGATCGTGCGTCAATGGGCCAGGGAGCTCTTGCCGCCGGAGATCATAAACCGGCCGAAGTGGGGCTTCAGGGCGCCCCTGGCCGAATGGTTCCGAGGCCCGATGCGCGACATGCTCTACGGCTATCTGACCGATGGGAACGGTCTCGTGGGGCGCTACGGCGAAAAGGACGCGGTCCTCGAGCTCCTGCGCTCCAACGACACCGGCGAAGCCGACGCCGGCGAGCCCCTTTGGACCCTGCTCACCGCCGAAGTCTGGTACCGCGAGGTCTTCCTGGCGCGGCGGCTCGCGGCGGCGTAGTCGCGCCGGCGCTCCTACCGCACCGTCGCCGTATCCCCGAGCACGCAGGGCAGGGTCTTGATGATGATCGACAGGTCCAGCCAGACGGACTGACGCTCGACGTATTCCAGGTCCAGGGACACGCGGCGTTGGATGGCTTCGGTGGTGTCGGCCGGCCCGCGCGAACCGTTGATGGCGGCCCAGCCGGTGAGGCCGGGCTTCATGCGGTGGCGGTGGGCGTAGGACTCCACCAGCTTGGAGGCCTCCTTGCCGTTGGCCAGCATGCCGATGGCGTGCGGGCGCGGGCCGACCAGGGACATCTCGCCGCGGATCACGTTCCACAGCTGCGGCAGCTCATCGAGGCTGGTGCGGCGCAGGAAGCCGCCGACGCGGGTCACGCGGTCGTCGTTGGCGGTGACCTGACGCGCGGCGGCGTAGTCGGTCATATCGGTGCGCATGGAGCGGAACTTCCAGACCACCACCTCCTCGTTCAGATAGCCGTGGCGACGCTGCTTGAAGAGGATCGGGCCGGGGCTGTCGAGGCGGATGGCGATGGCGATGGCCGCCAGCGCCGGGGCCAGGACGATCAGGCCGGCGACGCTGAAGGAGACGTCGATCATCCGCTTCAGCAGGGCCTGCATGGCGCCGCGGCGCGCGCCGGCCAGGTGGGCGAGCGGCATGTCGAGCAGGCGCTCGTGCGCCGCCTGCTCGCTCTGCGGATCGTAGCTGTCCATCAACAGGCTGACGGCGTTGGGCACCGGCGCCAGCTCCTGGATCAGCTGGGCGATGCGCGCGGTGGCGCCGGACGGCACGGCGACGACGATGCGGTCGACATAGGGCAGCAGGCGGTGCGTCTGCACTGCGGAGGTCTTGCCCAGCACCGGGACGCCGAAGATGTGCCTGGGGCTGCGCGATCCGCGATCGTCGAAGATGCCCAGGATGTTGACGTCGCGGCTGGCCAGCGCGGCGGCGACCAGGCGCTCGGCGGCCGGCGTGGCGCCGACGATCATCAGGTTGGGGGTCAACAGGCCCTGGCGGCGCAGGCGGCGGATATAGGCGAACCAGGCGAGGTGGGAGGCGCAGAGCAGCGCCACGGCCGTCAGGCACCAGTCGACGATCTGCAGGATGTCCGGCGCCTTGTCCGCGGGCGCGACCAGGGACACGAAGGTCAGCATCATCAGCCCGCCGCCGCCCACCGCGCCGATCACCCGGTAAAGGTGGCGATGCAGGCGCTCCCGGGCGCCGAGCTGATAGGCTTCGAAGCTGACCAGGGCGGCCGCCACCAGCACCGAGGCGATGGCCAGCAAGACGGCGGCGCCGCCCATGCCGCCGCTCAGCCAGCGGACGAGGAATAGGCCGGCCAACAGCGCCAGATCGCTGAATTGCACCAGGCGAGCCAGGGTGTCGCCGCCCAGACGGGACCTGGCGGTGGCCAGGCGGGACGGCCGCAGTGGGCCGCGGCGGATTGGTTCGGAAGCTTCGCTCTGCGCGTTCAGAACGCCCGTATCGTACGCCATCTCAGCCCACCCACCTTTTTGTTGGCGGGAGAATGCCAGTTCCGGCTGAGCAAGCCGTTAATCGGGCAATGAATGCCTCCTAGGAGAGGCGGCCTAGCCCGGATATCTCACGGAAATAGGTGCATCGGGGCTCTGAATCTGGGAAAATACTTCTGCGACAAAGACTTAACCGTCAACAGAGGTGTTCCCCGATGCAGGCAGAGTGTAGCGCAGAACGGTTCGAGTTTGCAC
>NZ_DATAPY010000151.1:0-47899 GCF_036264965.1 Phenylobacterium sp. | reverse complement strand
AAGCCTGCGATCGATCAGCGCTTGGCCGTAGCGGCTCGCGTAGGCCAGGAACACGCCGACCTGGCTGTTCTCGATCCGACCCGCTGTCCCCGAGTACTGGCGCGCGACACCGGCAGAGCGATCCCCCTTCTTCACAAACCCTGTCTCGTCAACAATGAGGACGCCGTCCGCGTCGCCCAGCGCCTCCACCACATAATCGCGAACCTCGTCTCGCAGCTGATCGGCGTCCCACTGGCTACGCCCCAGCAGCGACTGCATCCGGTAGGGCCGCTCAGCGCCCGACTGCTCGGCCATCAACCAGCCCGTCTTGCGCTCAATGCCGGAGAGAAGACCATCCAGGAAATCCGCGCCCGTCTCGCGCAGCTCTCGACGGCGAAGCACTCGCCCAACCCGCGCTTTAAGCACCGTGAGCTCCTGCTCCCAAGCCAATAAGGATCCTGACCACGAGGCGACAGACATGGCTCCCTCCATAACCTGCCGAAGGGAATCAGAAAATCACTTGATCCGCAACTGTAGTACTAGGACGGATCGACATTCAGCTTCCCTCGCAACTGGCGCTCCAAAGTCCTCTCCCCGCAAGGGGGAGGGGAAACGAGGAACACCCGCCTCCGCTGAATGTCGATCCGTCCTAAACGTCCGACCACATCCGCAGCAGGTTGTTGTAGGTCCCCGCCAGGCTGACCAGGGTCGGATCACCTGGGCCGACCTTCACGCTCATCGCCTGGATCGCGTTGTCGAGGTCGTAGAGCAGGGCCCGCTGGGCGTCGGCGCGGACCATCGACTGGGCCCAGAAGACCGCCGCCCAGCGTGACCCACGGGTGATGGCTGCGACCCGGTGCAGGCTGGTGGCCGGATAGAGGATCATGTCGCCGGCCGGCAGCTTGATGGCGTGCTCGCCATAGGCGTCCTCGACGATCAATTCGCCGCCGTCGTAGTCGTCGGGATCGGTGAGGAAGAGCGTCGCCGAGACGTCCGTCCGGAACCGCACGGGGCCTGCGAAGCGGATGGCGTTGTCGACGTGGGTGTCGAAGGCCATGCCCTCGTCGTAGCGGTTGAACAGCGGCGGGAAGACCCTGAGCGGCAGGGCGGCCGACACGAACTGCGGATGGCGGCCCAGCGCGGTCAGGATCAGGTCGCCGAGCTCGCGGGCGGCCGGTGCGTCCTGCGGGACCTGCAGGTTGCGCTTGGCGAGCGCCGACTGCTCGCCGGCGGTGACGCGGCCGTCGACCCAGGCCTGGCCCTGCAGGATCGCGCGCGCGCTCGCCACCTGCTCCGCGGACAGGACGTTTGGGACATGCAGCAGCATGGCTAGAAGGTCGCTCCCACCGAAAAGATGATCGTCCGCGCCGGCGCCGGCGTCGCCCGCGTGCCGAAGGTCTGGGCGTAGTTCAGCCGGTCGGCCAGGTTGTAGCCATTCACCGACAGGCGGTAGCGGCCGATCCGGTAACTCACGAAGGCGTCGAAGGTGACGTTGTCCGGAACCTCGGCGATCTTCAGCGCGGCCAGGGTGGAGCGGTCGGTGTAGCCGACGCTGCGCGCCGTGTACCCCAGGAAGAGCGTGCTCTGGTAGGTGACGTCGCCGCCGACGGTCAGCCCGTCGACCCACTGCGACAGATCATAGGTGGTGAAGAAGGTCGCCGCGTTCTTCGGCGTGAAGGTTGCCTGCTGGCCGACAGCCACGGTGTTCAACACCGGCAGGGCCGTGGTGACGCCCACGGGACAGACGATGCCGATCGGCGTGCCCGTCGTGGTCGTCGGCACGGCGCAGTTGGCAAAGGACTCTCTGATCCTGTCGTCGAGATAGGTGTAGCCGGCGCTGATCGTCCAGGCGCCGGTGACCTTGCCGGTCAGGCCGAGCTCGAAGCCCTTCACCTCCTGGCGTTCGCCGGACTGGGCCTGCAGGAAGCCGGTGGCCGGATCGGTCTGCAGGGCGTTGTCCTTCCTGATGTCGAAGACCGCGCCGGTCGCCGAAAGCCGCGCGCCGGGCAGGGCGAACTTCGCGCCCGCCTCCCAGATCTCGCTGTCCTCGGGCGCCAGGTCCTTGGAGGTCACCGCCAGGTTGGCCGCCGCGCCCACCACGGAGGTCCCCTGCGGCGTCTGCGACCTGCCCCAGGAGAGGTAGTAGGTCTGGTCGGACGCCGGCTCCCAGACCACGCTGGCCCGCGGGCTCTTCAGGAGGGGCTTCACCTTCAGGTTCGAGGTCGTGTCGTTGAAGAAGGTGGAGCTGAGCTCGGCGGCGTAGCGGTCCAGCCGGTAGCTGCCGATCAGCGACAGGGTCCGTGTCAGCCACAGCCGGTCGGTAAGGAAGATCCCGGCGTCCGTGGACGAGCCGTTGCTCTGTTCGGTGGCCGTCCCCAGGGTGTTGGTGAAGACCGTCGTCCCGTTCATCGTCGCAGTACAGTTGGCCGTCGCCGACGGACAGGCGATGTTTTGGCCGGGGACGGCGCGGAACACCGAATAGCCGGCGGGGAAGTTCGGGTTCGGATTGACGATCGGGTGCGGGATCGCGGGCCGCGTGGCGAAGCCCGCCGGCAGCAGGTAGGCGAAGAACAGCTTGTCGTTCTCCTGGCGCGAGACGTCGACGCCGACGATCGCCTGGTTCCTGAAACGGCCGAGGTCATAGTCGATCCGCGCCGCGGAGATGTTCTGCAGGCCCCTGGCGTCCATGTCGTAGGGGCCCTGGCCGCCGATGCCGCCGAAGGCCTCGGTGGCCGGATTGCCGTCGAACAGGGCCGTCGTGCAGGCCGCGCCGCACTGGTCCAGCGTCGTGTACTGGAAGTAGCGGCGGTAGATCGCGTAGCGGGTGTCCGAGGTCAGGGTGATCTTGTCGTTGACCTGGTGGCTGACGCGGACCGTCACCATGTCGGTGTCGGACCGGTCGATGTCGTTGCGGAAGCCCAGGAAGTTCGAGCGGCGGACGCCGACGTCATATTCGGTAGCCGGCAGGGCGACGATGTCGCCGGGCTTCTGGACGATGACGACGCCGTAGTCCGGCCGCTGGCGGTCGTGCTGGTGCAGATAGCTGGCGGTGAGCTGGGTGTCGGTCCCCAGGCCCCAGCCGACGGTCAGCGCCGCGCCCCAGCGGTCGGAATAGATCAGGTCGCGGTCCACCACCCCGGTGGAATTGCCCATCAGGGTCAGGCGCGCCGCGGTCGTTTCGCCGAACTTGTGATTGATGTCGGCCAGGGCGCGATAGTAGCGACCGTCGCCCACATACCCGTCGAGGCTGGTGAAATCGTCGAGCTTCGGGGCCTTGGAGATGATGTTGATCGCACCGCCGGTCGTGCCGCGGCCGAACATGGCGCCGGACGGGCCTTTCAGGACCTGGACTTCCTCGTAGTTGAAGCTGTCGCGGGTGTAGGCCCCGAAGTCGCGCAGGCCGTCCACATAGACGTCGTCCTTGGCGTCGAAGCCGCGGATCTTGAACTGGTCGCCCGAGAGCGTGCCGCCCTCGCCGATGGCGATGGTGATGCCCGGGACGTTGCGCAGGGCGCCTTCCAGGGTCGCGACCCCTTGCGCCTTCATCTGCGCCTGGCTGACGATGCTGATGGCCTGTGGCGTGTCCTGGACGGTGGAGCTGAGCACGCTGAGGCCCGTGCTGCGATCCAGCGGTTTGGCCTCGCCGCTCACCGTCACGCCGGAGACGGTCGTTTCGTCGGCGGCGTCCGTCGCGGCGGCCGGGACTTCGGCGGCTTGGGCCGCGCCGCACAGGCTGGCCGCCCCGGCGATCATCGCAAGGCCCAGCCGCACCGGCCGCGCCTTGCGATAGGCCACCACCCCGAACGCCCCACCACCCATCGAAAGCTCCCAACTGCAATTGAGAATCGTTCTTAATTAAGCGCGCTCGGCTTTGCAATGCGAATGATTTGCAAGAGCAAATCTCCTCTCCCTCCGGCACAGCGGGGGAGAGGGTAGGGTGAGGGCCGGCTCGAGGGCGTGATCCGCCGTTGGTTCGGCGATGACTCATGAACGGCGCCGCCGCAGACAGTCGGGTCACCAACGGGAGAGACTGTCAGACCCCCAGCCGACCCTCACCCCACCCTCTCCCCGCGTTTCGCGGGGAGAGGAGGAACAGCGGTACGATTCGACGCCGCAACGGATCGGCGCGATGCTGGCCAAAACCGGCGAACGACGGAGGAACGGCGATGGCCTATGACGCGAGCGACTACGAAACCATCACCCTGGAGCGGCGCGGCCATGTGGGCGTGCTGACGCTCAACCGCCCCGACCGGCTGAACGCCATCAACCGGGTGATGATGGGCGAGGTCGCCGCCGCGGTGGCCGCAGTGAAGGCCGACGACGAATTCCGCGCCCTGGTGGTCACCGGCGCCGGCAAGGGCTTCTGCGCCGGGGCCGACCTGCTGGGCGCCGGCCAACCGATCTCCGGCGCCGCCCCGGAGCTCAAAGAACAGTTCGACCGTATCGACGAGATGGGCTGGGTCGGGCGTTGGGCGATGATGTGGTCGGGCCTCGACAAGCCGACCATCGGGGCGATCAACGGCGTGGCGGCCGGCGCCGGCATGTCCACGGCGCTCGCCTGCGACGTGCGGATCGGCAGCGAGGCCGCGCGCTTCAAGAGCGTGTTCATCGAACGCTCGCTGTCGCCGGACTCTGGCCTGTCCTTCTTCCTGCCGCGGATCGTCGGCTATGCGGCGGCGGCCGACCTCATCTTCACCAGCCGCGCGGTAGGCGCCGAGGAGGCCAGGACGCTCGGCCTGCTGAACCGCCTGGTCGGCGCCGACGAACTGGTCGACGCCGCGGTGGACTACGCCAACGAGATGACCCGCTGGCCGCCGGTGGCGCTGCGGGTCTCCAAGCGGGTGCTGCAGCACAACACCGAAGCCACGCTGGAAGAAGCTCTGCGCTACGAGAGCGCCGGCCTCTACTACGCGCGCCGCGCGCCCAACGACGTGAAGGAATCGCGCGACTCGTTCATCGAAAAGCGTCCGGGCGTCTACACAGGCGCCTAATATCCCTTCATAAGGCGCGGCATTCTTTCTGGAGACATTTCCATGCCCCTCGACACCGCCGCCGATCAGAAGACGTTCCGCTGGGACGACCCGCTGGACCTCGCCTCGCGGCTCTCGGAAGAGGAGCGGATGATCTGGGAGGCGGCGCGCGCCTACGCCCGCGACAAGCTGCTGCCCCGCGTGGTCTCGGCCTATGCCGAGGAGCGCTTCGACCGCGAGATCATGACCGAGATGGGCGCGCTGGGCTTCCTGGGCCCGACGCTCCCGGAGAAGTACGGCTGCGCCGGCGTGAACCATGTGGCCTACGGCCTGATCGCCCGCGAGATCGAGGCGGTGGACTCCGGCTACCGCTCGGCGATGAGCGTGCAGTCCTCACTGGTGATGTACCCGATCTACGCCTTCGGCTCGGAAGAGCAGCGGATGAAATACCTGCCCGGCATGGCGGCCGGGACGATCATCGGCTGCTTCGGCCTGACCGAGAGCGACGGCGGCTCCGACCCGGCCTCGATGCGCACGGTGGCGAAGAAGGTCGACGGCGGCTACGTGCTGAACGGGTCCAAGATGTGGATCACCAATTCGCCGGTCAGCGACGTGGCCCTGGTCTGGGCCAAGCTGGACGGGGTGATCCGTGGCTTCCTGGTGGACCGCGGCTCCGAGGGCTTCGCGACGCCGAAGATCATGAACAAGCTCAGCCTGCGGGCCTCGGTGACGGGCGAGATCGCGCTCAGCGACGTCTTCGTGCCCGACGACATGATGTTGCCCAACGTCAGCGGGCTGCGCGGGCCGTTCTCCTGCCTGAACAAGGCCCGCTACGGCATCGCCTGGGGCGCCATGGGCGCGGCCGAGTTCTGCCTGCACGCCAGCCGCGACTACACCGTGAGCCGCAAGGTGTTCGGCAAGCCGCTCGCCGCGCGCCAGCTGATCCAGAAGAAGCTGGCCGACATGCAGACCGAGATCGCCCTGGGCTTCGAGGGCGCGCTCGCGCTGGGCCGGCTGATCGACGAAGGCGCCTGGGTTCCGGAGGCCATCAGCCTGATGAAGCGCAACAATTGCGGCAAGGCGCTGGCCATCGCCAGCGAGGCCCGCGACATCCACGGCGGCAACGGCATCTCCGGCGAATACCATGTGATGCGTCACGCGGCGAACCTAGAGACGGTCAACACTTACGAAGGCGCGCACGACGTTCACGCGCTGATCCTGGGCCGCGCGATCACCGGCGAGAACGCCTTCTAGCCCGTGACGGCACGCCGCTAGGCGGCTCCACATTACGTTTACGACTGGGCGATATGGTCGCGCCCCTACCTGGGGGGTGGACTGTCCATGGCCGGAAAAAGCGCGTCAGGCGCGGCCGACAAGGCTGAGATGATCAGCTCGCTGTTCTTGAACAGCAGCGATCTGATGCATGTCGTCAGCGACCGCGGTCTGCACAAGCTGATCAATCCGGCCTGGAAAACCCTGCTGGGCTGGGACGAAGCGGACATCATCGGCAAGCCGGCGATCGAGTTCACTCATCCGGAGGACCGCGAAGGTGTGGTCGAACGGATGATGGCGCTGGCGCCGGGCGGGGCCTGGGAGCGCCAGGTCCGGATGCGGGCTAAGGACGGAACCTACCGCTGGTTCGCCGCGCGCACCCAGAAGATGCCGAACGGCGAGTTCATCGGCACGCTGCGGGACGCCACGACCGAACGCGCCCGCGCCGAAGAGCTGGAAGAGACCCGCCGTATGCGGCGCGAACTCAGCGAGTCGGCCGGCATCGGCACCTGGCTCTTCGAGCCGCTGGAGGGGCGCATCGAATGGTCGCCGGACCTGCTGCGGCTGACCGGCTTCGACGTGGAGGAAATCACCGCCGCCGAACAGTTCTACGAGCGTGTCCACCCGGCCGACCGCGCCCACACCAGGCGGCTGATGATTCACGCCGTGCAGACCGGCGAAGGCGCGACACTGGAGCACCGGATGAAGGTGGGCGGCCGCTGGACCTCCTGGCGCACGACCTTCCGCACCCTGCCCCGCGCACCCGGCGCCTTCGCCCTGAAGGGCATCTCCGAGGAAATCACCGAGCTGGCCAAGGCTCGCGACGTCGCCCGACGCGGCGAGCTGCGCATGAAGCGCACGGAACGCGAGGCCCAGGTCAACGCGCAGCGCCTGGCTGTGGCGCTCGAGGCGGCCGAGGCCGGCGTCTATGAGATCGACCACGTCGGCAAGACGTTCTGGGCCTCGCCGGAGTTCGTGAAGCTCACGGGTCAGGACGACGCCACCTATGAACAGGCGACCCAGCTGCGCTTCCCGGGCTTCCATCCCGACGACCTGGACCACGTGCGCGACTCCTTCCGCGCCCTGCACACCGGTTCGAGCCCCGCCGGCGCCTTCGACGCACGGATCGTGCGGCCGGACGGCGAGACCCGCTGGATCCGCGTCTCGCACCACCTGAAGGTCGGCAAGGGCGGCCGCTGGCTGAAGGCGGTGGGCCTGATCCAGGACTTCGACGCGCGCAAGCGCCAGGAGATCGCGCTGCGGGAGGCGCAGGAGGCCGCCGAGGCCGCGGGCGAGGCGAAGTCCGCCTTCCTGGCCAACATGAGCCACGAGATCCGCACGCCGATGAACGGCGTGATGGGCGTCTTACACCTGCTCAAGGGCGAGAAGCTCACCGAGGAGGGCCGCCACATGCTGGAGGAGGCGCTCTCCTGCGGCCAGATGCTGGCCGAGCTGCTCAACGACGTGATCGACTTCTCGAAGATCGAGGCCGGCCGCCTGGAGCTGAGCGACGAGGCGCTCGACCCGCAGAGCCTGCTGGAGGGCGTCAGCCGCTTGCTGCGGCCGCAGGCCGAGAGCAAGGGCCTGCTGCTGCGCCTGGATTGCGAACCGGGCCTCGGCTGGGTGCGCTCCGATCCGGTGCGCCTGCGCCAGGCGCTGTTCAACCTGATCGGCAATGCGGTGAAGTTCACCGAGCGGGGCTCGGTCACCGTGCGGTGCGGCTCGCCGCGGCCCGGCTTCCTGCGCTTCGACGTCATCGACACCGGCGTCGGCATTCCGGACGAAGCGCAGAGCCGGATCTTCCAGCGGTTCGACCAGGGTGACGCGTCCACCACCCGCAAGTTCGGCGGTTCGGGCCTGGGCCTGGCGATCACCCAGAAGCTGGCCGAGATGATGTCCGGCGCCGTGGGGTTCTCATCGCAAGAGGGTCTCGGCTCGACCTTCTGGCTGGAGATCGCCGCCGGGCCGGCCGAGGCCGTCGCCGAGACCTGCGAAAGCCTGGAACCGGTGCTCGAGGGCCTGCGCGTGCTGGTGGTCGAGGACAACGCCACCAACCGGATGATCGCCACCAAGCTCCTGGAAAGCCTGGGGGCCCAGGTGGCGACCGCCGCCGACGGCTACCTGGGCGTCCAGGCCGCGGAGACCGGCGATTTCCACCTGATCCTGATGGACGTGCAGATGCCGGGGATCGATGGGCTCGAAGCCGCACGGCGCATCCGCGCGCTCGGCGGCGGCGCCGCCCAGACCCCAATCGTGGCGCTCACCGCTAATGTGCTGGCCCACCAGCGCCGCGCCTATCTCGACGCCGGCATGGACGGCGTGGTCGGCAAGCCGATCTCGCCCGGCGTTCTGCTGCGCGAGATCGCCCGCCTGAGCGCGCCGGCGCCTGAGGTCGAGGCCACTGAGGCGGCCTAAGGATTCGAGCGGAATTGGATGCGGGTCCGGCTTCCACCGGCGCGGGAACCGATGCTAAGGCTTCCCCAAGGACACCAGCCTTCGGAGTTGACCTGCAATGAGCCTGCGCCGCCCTTCCGCGACCCTCTGGCTGGCGGCGCTCGCCGCCGCCGCCGCGACTTCCGCCCTGGCTCAGCCGGCCACGCCGCCGGCCGACTTCGCCGTCTGCACCGCCTGCCATGAGGTCAAGCCGGGCGGCGTGTCGCTCGGCCCCACCCTGTTCGGCGTCGCCGGCCGCAAGGCGGGCACGGTCGCGGACTATGACTATTCGCCGGCCATGAAGGCCTGGGGGATGAGCTGGACGCCGGAGAACCTGGCCGCCTTCATCCTCGACCCCGCCAAGACCGTGCCCGGCAACAAGATGGACTATTCGGGGGCCGCCGATGCGGCGACCGCCAAGGCCATCGCCGACTATCTGGCGACCTTGAAGCCCTGAGTCCCGCGACGTCAGGGATTCTTCGAAGGAACGGTATGCTCAGGCAGCTGAGCCTTGCCACTTGTGGCAGGAACGAGGTCGCGGTACGTCGGGGCCTGACTTGACTGGAAAAAGATGGGGGTCCGCTGAAATCGTTGGGATTCGCCCAACGCCGCCGGCAACGCCCGACCACGGCAAACTTCACGCCCGCCGTCGTCGCGGGCGCACTCCGGAGCCTCGAATGACGCGTTCTCAATCCTACATCTGGGCCACGGCTGCCGGCGCGGTGCTGGCGATCGGCGTCTCCTCGCTGGCGCTCTCGGCCGGCAATCCGGTGGAAGACCGCCAGGCGGTGATGAAGGCGGTCGGCCAGTCGATGAAGGAAGCCGCGGGCCTCAACTCGCCGGCCACCTTCGACGCGGCCAAGGCCAAGGGCGCCATGGACGCCGTGGCCGGCAACGCCAAGAAGCTGCACAGCCTCTATCCGGCCGGCAGCGGGGCCGACCCGAAGAGCGCGGCCGACCCCAAGGTCTGGGAAAACAAGGCGGACTTCGACAAGCGTCTGACGGAAATGGCTACGCTCGCCACCGCCGCCGGCAAGGCCGCCAGTGCCGACGCCTACAAGCCGGCCTTCGCCGCGGTGGGCGCAACCTGCAAGTCGTGCCATGACGTCTATCGCAAGAAGAAGACGGCCTGAGCCGCGAACGGCGCGCTTGGGCGCGCCTGACGGACGGACATCAAGGGGTGGAAAGCGGCGATGCTTAGGCGCGGATTGATCGTCGTGGGCGTGCTGGCCGTGATTGTGGCCTGCGCCCTGTGGTTCATCACGGCGCCGAAGACGCTGCCGGCGTCGGAGCTGGCGGCCGGCTATCATCCCGACGTCGCCAACGGCCAGGTCATCTTCACCGCCGGCAATTGTTCGGCCTGCCACGCGACGCCCGGCCAGGACGACCGCACCCAGCTGGCCGGCGGCCTGAAGCTGAAGTCGCCTTTCGGGTCCTTCGTCGTCCCCAACATCACGCCGGACAAGCAGTTCGGGATCGGCGCCTGGACCGAAGCCCAGTTCGTCAACGCCATGAAGCGCGGGACGGGCCGCCGCGGCGAGCACCTCTATCCGGCCTTCCCCTACAGCTCCTACAGCCTCTTGAAGACGTCTGACGTGCGCGACCTCTTCGCCTACCTGCAGACCCTGCCGGCCGTGGCCAAGCCGACCGCGCCACACGAACTGAAGTTCCCCTACAGCCTGCGCCCGGCGGTGGGCTTCTGGAAGCTGCTCTACTTCAAGCCGCACGAGTTCGTGACCGATCCGAAGCAGTCGGCGGCCTGGAACCGCGGCGCCTATCTGGCCGAGGGCCCGGCCCACTGCGCCGAGTGCCACACGCCGCGTAATGCGCTGGGCGGCGTCGAGGCCGACAAAATCTACGCCGGCGCCCCGAACCTCGAGGCCGGCGGCCGCTTCGCCAGCAATATCACGCCGTCGAAGGACGGCATCGGCGACTGGAGCGAGCAGGACATCACCGACTTCCTGAAGTCGGGCACCGACAAGTGCTTCAATGAACCGACCGGCATGAAGGACGTCATCGCCTCCACCAGCAAGCTCCCCGACGCCGACGTGGCCGCAATGGGGACCTACATCCACGCCCTGCTGCCCAAGGACGGCAACGGCAAGAAGAAGACCTGCTGACTTACCTCCCCCATCGCGGCAGCGATGGCGGGAGGGGGACCGCTCGCCGAGCGGAGCGAAGAGTGAGTCGTGGAGGGGGCGAGCTCCATCCGCTGAGCGTGAATGTCAGGTCGCCCCGCCGCGCCTGAGGGTCGCCCCCTCCACCATCGGCTCTTCGGCCGATGGTCCCCCTCCCGCCGCTTTGCGGGGGAGGTAGCGACAGCGGCGCGCTTCCACCGCCGAGCGAACCGGTGCTAATCCAGCCCGACAAGTCAGGGGAGACTGAACGCATGGCGGAACTCGCCGCAGCAGCAGGCGTCGTGGCGCCGGAGAAGGCCGCGAGCCTGCGCACCGTCGTCGCCGCCTCGTCGCTGGGCGCGACCTTCGAATGGTATGACTTCTTCGTCTTCGGCAGCCTGACGCAGGTGGTCTCCAAGACCTTCTTTTCCGGCCTGAACGAGACGGCGGGCTATATCGCGGCGCTCGCCCTGTTCGGGGTCGGCTTTGCGTTCCGGCCGATCGGGGCGCTCGCCTTCGGCCGCATCGGCGACCGGGTGGGCCGCAAGGGCGCCTTCCTGATCACCGTGGCGCTGATGGGCGGCGCGACGGTCGCCATCGGGCTGTTGCCCAGCTACGCGACCGCCGGCATCGCCGCCCCGATCCTGCTGCTCGCGATGCGCATCGTCCAAGGCTTCGCGCTTGGCGGCGAATATGGCGGGGCGGCGATCTATGTGGCCGAGCATGCGCCGAGCAACGCGCGGGGCCGCTCGACGAGCTGGGTGCAGACGGCCGCGGCCTTCGGCCTGTTCGGCGCGCTACTGGTGATCCTCCTGACCCGCCTGATGCTCGGCAAGGCGTTCGGGCCTGCGGCCTTCGACGCCTGGGGCTGGCGCATCCCGTTCCTGTTCTCGGCGGGCCTGCTGGCGGTCTCCATCTTCATGCGCATGAAGCTGCAGGAGAGCCCGACCTTCGCCACCATGAAGGAAGAGGGCGGCCTGTCGGCGGCGCCCTTCACCGAGGCCTTCGGCCGGTGGAAGAACCTGAAGCTGGTGCTGCTGGCCCTGGTGGCGGTGATGTTCGCCCAGGGCGCAGTCTGGTACACGGCCTTCTTCTATGTGCAGACCTTCATGGAGAAATTCCTGAAGGTCGAGGCTACGACCATCAACGGCCTGATGATGGCCATCGTGGCGGCGAGCGCCCCGCTCTACGTCTTCTTCGGCTGGCTCTCCGACAAATGGGGCCGCAAGCCGGTGATGCTGGCCGGCATGACCCTGATGCTGGTCGCCTACTTCCCCGGCTTCCACATGCTGGCGGGAACCCTGAACCCGGCGCTCGCCGAAGCCCAGGCCGCCGCGCCGGCCACCGTCATCGCCGACCCGGCGGACTGCTCCCTGCAGTTCGATCCCGTCGGCAAGGCGAGCTTCACCTCGTCGTGCGACATCGCCAAGAGCGTGCTGGCCAACGCCGGGGTGTCCTACATCAACGAAGCCGGACAGCCGGGGCAGCTGGCCATCGTGCGCGTCGGCCTGGCGACCATCCCCTCGCTCGACGCGCGCGGCGCGCCCAAGGACGTGGCCAAGGCGATCAAGGCGACGGTCGAGGGCCATATCAAGGAAGGTCTGGCCCGCGCCGGCTATCCGGCCAAGGCCGATCCCAAGCGGATGAACCTGCCCGGCGCCTTCGGGGTGCTGATGATCTTCGTGGTGGCGTCGACGGCGCTGTTCGGGCCGATCGCCGCCTTCCTGGTGGAGCTGTTCCCGACGCGGATCCGCTATACGGCGCTGTCGCTGCCCTATCACATCGGCACCGGCTGGGTGGGCGGCTTCGTGCCCTTCACCGCCTTCGCCATCGTAGCGTCGGTCGGCAACATCTATTCGGGGCTCTGGTACCCGTTCGCGTTCACCGCGATCGCGTGTGCGACCTGCCTGTTCCTGGTTCCCGAGACCTTGGGCCGGCGGCTGGACCAGTAGGCGCTAACCCGCGATCGGCAGGACCTCGGTCTCGACGCCGGCGGCCTCCAGCACCGTCTGCTCGCTGCGCCAAGCCGGGCCGGTGACCAGGCGCGCCACGCGCAGGCCCTGACCGGTCAATTCCGCCAGCCGCGCCGCCGTCTGCGGCCCCGTGCGCTCGGCGTCGCGGCGGGCCAGCGCCAGGATGTCCGGATGCGCCGCCTCATCGCAGACCAGCACGTCGGCGGCGGCCAATGCGCGGGCCGCCTTCAGGGTCAGCAGGTCCGCCGGTCCGCGCGCATCGATGAACTGCACCATCCCCGCGCCCGGCTCATCGCGGGCCAGGGCCTGGCGCAGCAGGGTCGCGGCCAGCGCCTTGTCGCCGCGCAGGGCGGCCTCGGCGGCCGGGCCGTTGAGCGCCGCACGCAGGAAGGCGCGGCGGCGATGCGGCTCCGGCAGGGCCTTGCGCACCTCGTCCTGCATCCCCGCGAACAGGGCGGCCAGATGCCCAGCGCCTTCCGGCACACGCGCCTCGATGTCGTGGCGCAGCAGGGTCGCCAGCATAGGGGAAGCGCCGCCGGTGCCGATGGCCGCCACCACCTCCCCGCGGTCGATCAGGGCCGGCGTGGTGAAGTCGCAGAGCGCCGGGCGGTCGACCACATTGACCGGCACATGGGCCGCCCGCGCCGCGCCGGCGGCGGCTTCCGCAAAGGCGTCATCGTCGGTGGCGATGAAGGCCAGCGCCGCGCCCTCATAGGCCTCAGGCTTCAGGGCCGCCTCGCCTTCCAGCCGCCGGATCCTGGCCGGCGAGCCCACGAACAGCCGCAGCTTCGCCTCGGCGGCCTCGCCGGTCCCGACGATGACGATGGTCTTGCCGGACAGCGGATAGAAGGCGGGAAAGGCGTCCATGGGCCGGCGATAGATAGCGGAGGTCGGCCCCACAAGCCACGGCGGGCACACTTACGGCGCGGTCTGATCATCGTTAGGATGCGTCGCGGACTCTCCGGGAAGGACCTGCGCCATGACAACGACGCTGAACGTAAACGGCAAGGCTACGCCGGTGGAGGCGAGCCCGGACACCCCGCTACTGTGGGTGCTGCGCGATGAGCTCGGCCTCACCGGGACCAAGTACGGTTGCGGCATCGCCCAGTGCGGGGCCTGCACGGTGCTGGCGGACGGCCAGCCGATCCGCTCCTGCTCCACGCCGATCGCGGCGCTGGCCGCGGCCAAGATCACCACCGTGGAGAGCCTGGGCGGGAACCACCCGCTGCAGGTGGCCTGGGTGAAGAACGACGTGCCGCAGTGCGGCTACTGCCAGTCCGGGCAACTGATGAGCGCCACGGCCCTGCTGGCCACGAAGCCCAAGCCCACGGACGCCGAGATCGACGCGGCGATGAGCGGCAACATCTGCCGCTGCGGCACCTACCAGCGCATCCACGCCGCCATCAAGGAAGCCTCCGGCCAGCCGGCCGCAAAACCCGTCGCGGCCAAGGCCTGAGAGGGATCGCCATGAACCAGCTTCTCAAGGACCTGAAGGCTTTCCAACCCGTCCCGACGCGGCGCCAGGCGCTGGGCATCGGCGCGACCCTGGTGGGCGGCGCCCTGCTGATCGGCTGCTCGCCCCAGACCATCGGCAAGATCATGAGCGTCGGCGCGCCGCACGACTTCGGCGCCTTCGGCCCCTTCATCAAGGTGGCCGCCGACGGAACCGTGACCGTGGTCTCCAAGCACATCGAGTTCGGCCAGGGCAATCACGCCGGCCTGGCCGCCATCGCGGCCGAGGAAATGGACGCCGACTGGGACAAGGTGAAGGTCGAGCAGTCGCCCGCCAACGCCGCGGTCTACGCCAACACCAGCTTCGGCATGCAGGGCACCGGCGGCTCCTCGGCGATCTCCAATAGCTGGATGCAGCTGCGCAACGCCGGCGCGGCGGCGCGGGCCATGTTCGTGCAGGCCGCGGCGACCACCTGGAGCGTTCCGGCCGGCGAAGTCTCGGTGAAGGACGGCGTCGTCAGCCACGCGGCCAGCGGCAAGCAGGCCCATTTCGGCGACCTGCTGGGCGCCGCGGCCAAGGTCGCGCCGCCGCAGAAGCCGGCGCTGAAGGACCCCAAGACCTTCACCCTGATCGGCACGGACCGCGTACGGCGCAAGGACTCCGCGGCCAAGGCCAGCGGGACGGCGCGCTTCACCCAGGACGTCCACCTGCCGAACATGCTGACCGCCATGGTGGCGCACGCGCCGAAGTTCGGGGCCAGGGTCGCCAGCTTCGACGCGGCCGCGGCGAAGAAGGTCCCCGGCGTGGTGGACGTCTTCCAGATCCCCACCGGCGTGGCCGTGGTCGCCAAGACCACCTATGCCGCGCGCCAGGGCCGCGACGCCCTGGTGGTCACCTGGGACGAGACCAAGGCCGACAAGCGGGGTTCCGACCAGTTGCGTTCCGAGTGGACGACGCTGGCCAACAAGCCCCTACCGACCGGCGCGAGCCTGAAGTGGTACCCCTTCCTGGCCCGCGGCGATGCGGCCAAGGCGGCGTCCGAGCCCGCGGCGCTGGAGGTCAGCTACGACTTCCCGTTCCTGGCGCACGCCACCATGGAGCCGATGAACTGCGTCGCGGTGGTCGACGGGAACCACGCCAAGTTGATCCACGGCTCGCAGATCCCGACGCTGGACCAGCTCAACACGGCCAAGATCGTCGGCAACCTGCCGGGCGCCATCGAGATCGAGACCCTGTTCGCCGGCGGCAGCTTCGGCCGCCGCGCCAACTTCCAGTCCGACTACGTCGCCGAATGCGTCCACATCGCCAAGCACGTGGGCAAGGGTCGGCCGGTGAAGCTGGTCTGGACCCGCGAGGACGACATGACCGCGGGCTACTATCGCCCGATGGCGCACCACAGCCTGCGGATCAGCGTCGACAAGGACGGCTACCCCGCGACCTGGCGGCACCGCGTCGCCGTCCAGTCGCTGAGCAAGGGCTCGCCGCTCGGCGATCACGGGCTCGATCCGTCCGCTGTCGAGGGCGCGAAGGATTCGCCCTACCTGAAGGCCACCCCGGTGGTCGACGGCCAGGCGATCCATCCCGACGCCGCCGTGCCGGTGCTGTGGTGGCGCTCGGTGGGGGCGACCCACAACGCCTTCGTCATGGAGCACACCATCGACCAGCTGGCGAAGAAGGCCGGCAAGGACCCGGTCGACTATCGCCGCGCCCTCTACGCCAAGGCCGGCGCGGACCGCCACCTGGCGGTCCTGAACCTCGCCGCCGAGAAGGCCGGCTGGGGCAAGCCGGCGCCTGCCGGTTGGAGCCGCGGCGTGGCCGTGCACGAAAGCTTCGGCTCGGTGGTGGCGCAGATCGCCGAGGTGAAGCTGGTGAACGGCGAACCGCGCGTGGGCCGGGTAGTCACCGCCATCGACTGCGGCACGGCCATCACCCCCGACCAGATCGCCGCCCAGATGGAAGGCGGAACCTGCTACGGCCTGTCGGCGGCCCTGTTCGGCGAGATCACCCTGAAGGACGGTGCGGTGCAGCAGCACAATTTCGACGCCTATCGGGTGCTGCGCCACAACGAGGCGCCGACCGTGGAGACCTACATCGTGCCCTCGGGCGAAGCGCCCAGCGGGGTCGGCGAGCCCGGCACGCCGGTGATCGCCCCGGCGGTGGCCAACGCCCTTCTGGCCATGGGCCAGCCGCCCACCACCCGCCTGCCGTTCGTGAAAGCCTAGCCTAAAACCTCCCCCGTGCGCGTGTTCAGACCGGGGACATCCGTGACGGGTGTGCGGAGACATCCGTGACACCTTTCCGATCTCGCAAGGAGGTCGGAGATGCCGTTCACGGGAGTCTAGGCGATGGATCGCAAGGGGGAGGGGGACCACGAAGTGGTGGAGGGGGCGCTGCCTCCGCACGGCCCCAACGCCCCCTCCGTCAGCTTCGCTGCCACCTCCCCCGCACGCTGCCGCTACGGGGGAGGTATTTGACGCACCGCCTTGAGGTTTGGATCGCCGTCACAAACCGGCTAGGTAAGGCTCAGTCTGAGCATATGGGGTCCTGAGTGGACGACGCCGGTGCAAGCTTGCAGGCGCAGATGAGCGCTATGGGGCGCGCGGCCCACGAAGCCGCCGTCGCCCTGCGGTTGGCCGATGCGGAGACCCGCACCCGCGCGATCGCCGCCATGGCCGAGGCGATCCGCGCCAACGCCGCCGACATCCTGGCCGCCAACGCCCACGACGTGGCCGCCGCCAAGGCTTCCGGTATGGTGCCGGCCATGGTCGACCGCCTGTTGCTGGACGAAGCCCGCGTCGAGGCCATGGCCAGGGGCTGCGAGACCGTCGCCGCCATCCGCGATCCGCTGGGCGCGGAGCTGGACCGCTGGGACCGGCCGAACGGGCTGGACATCGCCCGAGTGCGCACGCCGATCGGGGTCATCGCGATCATCTATGAGAGCCGGCCTAACGTGACCGCCGACGCCGCGGCGCTGTGCGTGCGGTCCGGGAATGCGGCGATCCTGCGCGGCGGGTCCGAATGCCTGGCCTCGAACCTCGCCATCCATGCCGCCGTAGCTCGCGCTATGGAGGCCGCGGGGCTGCTCAAGACCTGCGTGCAGATGGTGGGCACGGCCGACCGCGCCGCCGTCGGCTTGATCCTGGGCGGTCTGGATGGGGCGGTGAACCTGATCATTCCCCGAGGCGGCAAGAGCTTGGTGGCCCGAGTTCAGCAGGAGGCCCGCGCCCCGGTGCTGGGTCATCTTGAGGGGATCAACCACGTCTTCCTGCACGCCAGCGCCGACCTGGAGAAGGCCAGGGCGATCGCCGTCAACGCCAAGATGCGCCGCGTCTCGGTCTGCGGAGCGGCGGAGACCTTGCTGGTCGACTCCGCCGACGCCCAGCGCCTGCTGCCGCCGGTGGCCGAGGCCCTGCGCGCCGCAGGCTGCGAGCTGCGCGGCGATGCGCGCGCGCGGTCCCTGGTTCCGGACATGGCGGCGGCGACCGACGAGGACTGGTCGACCGAATACCTGGCCCCGATCATCAGCGTCGCGGTGGTCGACGGCGTCGAGGGCGCGGCCGCCCACATCGCGGCCCACGGCTCGGCCCACACCGACGCCATCGTCGCCGAGGATGGCGCGGCGGCCGAGCGGTTCGTGGCCCTGGTGGATTCGGCCATCGTCCTGGTCAACGCCTCGACCCAGTTCGCAGACGGCGCCGAGTTCGGCTTCGGCGCGGAGATCGGCATCGCCACCGACCGGCTGCACGCCCGCGGCCCGGTGGGCGCGGAGCAGCTGACAACCTACAAGTATGTGGTCCGCGGGACCGGCCAGACGCGCCCCTGAAGGCGGGCGCCCGGCCGCGCTCAGGCCCGGATTCCATCTGGAGCCCGGAATGCGCGTGGGCCTCTACGGGGGTTCGTTCAACCCGGCGCATGAGGGCCACGCCCACGTCGCCGAGACCGCCAAACGCCGGCTGAACCTGGACCATGTGATCTGGCTGGTCTCGCCGCAGAACCCGCTGAAGGCCAGCCACGAGACCGCAGACCTGGCCGAGCGGATGGCCGGCGCGCGCCGCCAGGCCAAGGGGCCGGGCATGATCGTCACCGATGTCGAGGCGCGCCTGGGCAGCGCCTACACCATCGATACCGTGCGCGCCCTGAAGCAGCGGTTCCCCGGCGTGAAATTCGTCTGGATCATGGGCGCCGACAGCCTGGCCAGCTTCCACCGCTGGCGTGGCTGGACCCAGATCATGCGCGAGGCGCCCGTCGCCGTGGTCTCGCGGCCGTGGATCGGGCTGAAGAGCCGGTTCTCGCCGGCCGCCCGGCGGTTCGCCCGCTTCCGCATCCCGTCCATCGCGGCCGCCACGCTGGCTGACCGCAAGCCGCCGGCCTGGGTCTTCCTGCGCGGACCGCTCAACTTCCAGAGCTCCACAGCCCTGCGCGAGCGGATGAAACGGCTGAAGCCGTGATGGGCGGCTGACCGGCGCCCCTTTGCGTGCTAGGGTGGCTCTTGCGAGGCTTAAAGGAGTTACCCCGCTGACCCGTGAAGTTGCGCCCCGTGCGCAGGAAAGCGCCCCCTCTTTGAGAGAAGCCGGGCTTTCCAAGACCCCCCTGGACCGCATCGCGGCCCTGGAGGAGATGATCCTGAGCCGCTTGGACGACGATAAGGCGCAGGACGTCGTGTTCATCGACCTCAAGGGAAAATCGGCGATCGCAGACGGCCTGGTGGTCGCCTCCGGGCGTTCGCACCGTCATGTCGGCGCCATGGCCGACCACCTGCTGCGCGCCTTGAAGGACGAAGGCTACGGCCGCGCCCGGGTCGAGGGCCTGCCCAGCTGCGACTGGGTGCTGATCGACACCGGCGACGTGATCATCCACCTGTTCCGCCCCGAGGTCCGCAGCTTCTACAACATCGAGAAGATCTGGTCGGTGGACTCACCCCACCGGACCCAGGCGGCCGGCCCGGTCGTCTAGAGCTTTCGAGACCCGTCACCGGGGCGTGCGGCGGCCAAGTTCCGGCTGCGCCAGAGCAACCTTATCCGTTTGAATCCGTTAGGGTTGCATGCCCAGGATCATCATTGACTGCCCGACCACCGGCGCGGAGGTTCCGACCGGACACCGCACCCAGGACTTCGCTCTCTCGGCCGTCGTCGAGCCGCGCTCGTTCCGCTGCCCGGTCTGCCACCAGGTGCACGCCTGGCGCGGCGAGGACGCCCGGATCGAGGGCGTGGAACGTGAGCGGGCCACAGTCGGCGCGGCGATAATGGATCCATCACCCTCGAACTGATCCCCCACAGTCGCGTTTCCTCTGTTCATTCCAAGGGGACAAGCGACCATGGCCACCCGTCCGACCTGGCAGGGCTATCTGCGGCTGTCGCTGGTGAGCTGCCCCGTGGCGCTCTACACGGCGACCTCGCGCGGCGGGGAGGTGCATTTCAACATGCTCTCCAAGGCGACCCACAACCGCATCCGCATGATCCCCACCGACCCTGAGACAGGGCCGGTGGAGCGCTCGCAGATCGTCAAGGGCTACGAGATCGAGAAGGGCCACTACGTCGTCGTCACCGGCGAGGAGCTGGAGGGCGTGCGGCTGGAGACCACGCGGACGCTGGATATCGAACGCTTCGTCGGCGACGAGGACATCGACCGGCTCTACTGGAACGACCCCTATTTCCTGGCCCCCGACGGCGAGATGGCGGCCGAGGCCTTCGCGGTGATCCGCGAGGCGATGAAGAAGGCCGGCAAGGTGGCGCTGGGCCGGCTGGTCATGCACCAGCGCGAGCGGCTGATGGCGCTCGAGCCGCACGACAAGGGCATCGTCGCCTACACCCTGCGCAACCGGACCGAGGTCCGCGAGGCCGACGAGATCTTTTCCCACATCAAGGCGGTGAAGCCGCCGGCCCAGATGGTCGAGATCGCCGCCAGGATCATCGACCAGCTGGAAGGCCCCTTCGATCCCAGCCAGTTCAACGACCGCTACGAGGACGCGCTTCGGGCCCTGATCAAGGAAAAGCAGAAGGGCCACACCATCGAGGCGCCCGAGGAGCCCCGCGAGGCCGAGGTCATCGACCTGATGGAGGCGCTGAAGCGCAGCCTCGGCCAGTCCGGCGGCGAGCGGCGCAAGCCGGCCTCGGCCCATGCCGCGCGCAAGAAGCCGGCCGCCACGCCCCATAAGAAGCCGCCCGCTAAGAAACGGGCCTGACGCTGATGGCTCCGCCGGCTAGGTTCGCGCCTTTCTCGGCAGGGAGGGCGCATATGGCGGCCTATGTGGTCAACGAGATCGTGGTCACCGACCCGGACCTCTTCCAGACCTATTCCGTCCAGGTCCCGCCGACGCTGGCGGCGTTCGGCGGTCGCTACCTAGTGCGCAGCGGCGCGAGCCAGGCCATCGAGGGCGAGCCTCCCGGCCGCCTGGTGATCCTGGAGTTCCCCGACCGCGCCGCGGCGCTCGCCTGGCGCTCGTCGCCCGCCTATAGCGCCATCCTGCCGATCCGCGACGCCAGCTCGACATCGCGGGTCTATGTGGTGGACGGGTATCAGCCCCAATAGCCCGCTTACCACCAACGCCCGTCATCCTCCGGTCGCCCGAAGAGGCGATCCGGGGGACCCAAGCTGAGTCAGCCGATTGGCGAATCGGCTTGGGTCCCCCGGATCAGCCTGCGGCTGACCGGAGGATGACGATGAATTTTGAGCCGCTTATTTCGGCGACGTCGGCGAGGCGCCGCCGCCGGCTTTCACATTGGCTTCCTGCCAGTCGAGCTGGGCCTTCAGGAAGTGATCGTGCGGCTTCGCGCCATCGGCGCTGAACTCCATGTAGGTTTCGGCCGGCGCGAACTTCGGCCAGGCCGGGCCGCCGGCTGAGTCCGGATTGCCGGTTTTAATAAAGGCCGCCCAGTAGGCGCTGACCGACTTGGCGAGCGGCAGGTCCACGTCGGCGAACTGCTGCTTGGGGCCGGCGAAGGCGTACTTGATCTCCGCGGTGTGCGGCGCGCCGAACGCCAGCTGGGCCTTCGCGCCCGGCGACACGTAGGAGAAGTAGTAGGTGTAGACCGGCTGGCCGGCCTTGGCCTGGGCGCGGCTGATCGCCCGGTCCGGCTCGGTGATGTACTGGCGCGTCGCCATGTCGTTGGCCATCTGCGCCTTGTTGCCGGCGCCGGTCGGATCGAAGGCGGCCACCGCCGCGGCCTTGCGGTCGGCGGAAATGGCGTCGACGGCGGCGGCCTGCGGGCGGAAGAGGCTGGCTTCGTTGGAGTTGCCGCCGATCAAGAGCGGCACCTTGGCCTGCTTGCCGGCGGCGAAGCCCTCGTAGATGCCGCCCTGCACATAGCGGCCATCGAGGATCGGGCCGGCGCGGGAGGTGAACGGGCCCGAATAGGGCATGGCGCTGAGCGGCAGCTTGCGCAGGGCTGCGGCGGCGGCGGCGTCGTCGCCGCTGACCCCGGCGGTGGCGGCGGCCTTCAAGCCCTGGGCCTGGGCGTCGGCCATCGAGGTGGGCTCCAGGCGGCCGAAGCTCGACTCGCCGATGGCCTTCTGGAAGAGGCCACGGGCGTCGGGCGCCAGCATCAGCTCCAGCACCGAGATGCCGCCGGCGCTCTCGCCGCCGATGGTGACGTTGTTGGGGTCGCCGCCGAAGGAGGCGATATTGGCGTTCACCCACTTCAGCGCCGCGATCTGGTCCATGTAGCCGTAGTTGCCGCAGGGGCCTTCCTTGCAGAGCGCCGGATGGGCGAACCAGCCGGCGCGGCCCAGGCGGTAGCTGACCGAGACGGTGATGATGCCGTCCTTGGCGAACTGGATGCCGTCGGTCTGGGCCCCGAACGCGCCGACCGCCGAGCCGATGGTGAAGCCGCCGCCGTGGATCCAGACGTAGACGGGAAGCTTGGCGCCCGGCTTGGCGCCGGCGGGACGGGTGACGTTCGCGAACAGGCAGTCTTCGGTGTACTCGCCCTTCTGGGTCGGCTGGCAGGAGGCGCCGGCATGGGTCGCATCGCGTTCGCCGGTCCAGGGCGCGGCGGCCATCGGCGGCTTCCAGCGCAGGTCGCCGACCGGCGGCGCGGCATAGGGGATGCCCCAGAATTCTTCGACGCCCTCGACCACGGCGCCCTTCAAGACGCCCTGCTTGATCGTGGCGGTCTGGGCAGATGCGCCCAGCGGCAGGCTGAGCGCACTCAGCGCAAAGGCGGCGGCGGCCAGTTGGCGGCGAACGATCATCCGAAATCCCCCTTTATGATTTCGCTGGTCTCTAGTGCGCGGCTGTTGCGCGATTGTGTCCGAGGGCCTGCACGACAGGCAAGGAAAAGGCGGCCGCGCTGGGGGGAGCGCGGCCGCCTTCGGCGCCACTGGGGATTGGCGCCTTCCCCATCGATTGACCCGGTCCAGGTCAGCCGAGAAGCTTGTTACGCCGCGAGCTGCTCGCCTGGCGGGATCACGGCGTCGAGGGACAACAGGGTGACGATGCCGTCGTTGGTGGTGATCACGCCGCGCACGAACTCGTGGACACGGGCCGAGCCGACATCCGGCGCCGGCTGCAACATGCCCTCGCCAAGGGTGAGGATGTCGCAAACCGCGTCGACCATCAGTCCCACCAGCCGGTCGCCGATCTCGGTGACGATCACCACCGAGGCGGTGTTGGGCTCGCTGTCGCCGAGGCCCAGGCGCGAGGAGAAGTCGACCACCGGCAGGACGGAGCCCCGCAAGTTGATCATCCCCAGCACGTGGGCCGGCGACTGCGGCAGGCGGGTGGAGGCGCACCAGCCGCGGATTTCGCGCACGGACATGATGTCGATGGCGAAGCGCTGACCGCTGATCTCGACGATGATCAGCTCATGGCCGGTGTTCACGTTGAGATTCGCGGTCACGTTCAGAACTCCGACCAGGCGGCCGACTTGATCGGGTCGGTCGTGATCATCTGGGCGACGCGGGTCTGGGCGGCATGCACCGGATTGCGGGCAGCCGGCGTACGGCCGCTTCGCGCCGGCTGGGCGTGATCGGCGCCCAGCCGGAACTGGCCCATCAGATCGGAGAGGTTCGTGGCTTCCTGCGACAGCGCGTGGCTGGCGGCGGTGGCTTCCTCGACCATGGCGGCGTTCTGTTGGGTGACCTGGTCCATCTGGTTCACCGCGACGTTCACCTGGGCCAGGCCCGTGGCCTGCTCCTGGGCGGCGGAGGCGATCTCCTCGACCAGGGTGTTGATGCGGCCGACCTCGCCGACGATGCGTTCCAGCGCCTGGCCGGTCTCGCCGACCAGCTTCACGCCCTGGCCGACCTTCGCCGTGGAGTCGGAGATCAGCGCCTTGATCTCCTTGGCCGCGTCCGCCGAGCGCTGGGCCAGCGCCCGCACCTCGGAGGCCACCACCGCGAAGCCCTTGCCGGCGTCGCCGGCGCGGGCCGCCTCGACGCCCGCGTTCAGGGCGAGGAGGTTGGTCTGGAAGGCGATCTCGTCGATCACGCTGATGATCTGGCTGATCTGCTGGGCCGAGCTCTCGATCTCGCTCATGGCCGCCATGGCCTGGGCGACCACCTGGCCGCCGGTTTCCGCGCCGCCCTTGGCCGACACCACGACTTCGCGGGTCTCCTTGGCGCCTTCCGCGGTCTTGCGGACGGTGGCGGTGATCTGCTCGAGCGCGGCGGCGGTCTCTTCAAGGCTCGCGGCCTGCTGTTCAGTGCGGCGGGACAGGTCGTCGGAGGCGACGCTGATCTCCTGGCTGCCGGAGTGGATGCCGCCGGCGTTGCCGACGATCACGCCCATGGTGTTTTCCAGCTTGGCCATGGAGCCGTTGAAGTCCTCGCGCAGCTTCTCGTAGGCCGGCGCCAGGTCGTCGTTCACGCGGTAGGTCAAGTCGCCGGCGGCGAGCTTCTCCATGGCGCCGCCGAACACCGAGACGACCGAGGCCTGCTCGTGGGCGATGGCGGCCTCGCCGGCGGCGCGGCGCTCCTGCTCGGCGCGTTCCTTGGCCTCGACGGCTTCGGCGTCGGCCTTGATCTTGGCGATGGCGTTGTCCTTGAAGACCTGCACCGTGCCGGCCATCTGGCCGAGCTCGTCGTGGCGGTCCGCGCCGGGGATTTCGACGGAGTTGTCGCCGCCGGCCAGCTTGCGCATGGCGTCGGCGATCCGCAGCAGCGGCTTGGACACCTGGTTGATCACCACGTGGCTGGCGAAGGCCAGCATGGCCGCGGCGATGGCGGCGATGACGGCCATGATGGTCAGCGAGACCTTGGCGGCCTTGGCGGCGGCTTCACCATCCTCGCGGGCGACCTTCATCTGCAGGTCGACCAGATCGCTGATCACCCCGGTCACCGGGTCGATGGCAGGATACAAGTTGTGGTCGTTGAACTCGGCCAGGGCGGCCATGTCGCCGCTGTTCAGGATCGTCACCAGCCGGTCGGTCGCCGCATCGGCGGCGGGCATGCTCTCCTCGACCTTCTTGGCCAGCGACGCCTCGTCGCCCGCCATCTTGGTGTCGGTATAGGCCTTCCACTGGGCCTTGATGGTTTCGCGGGCCTTGGCGATCTGCTGCAGGGCCTTGGCCGGGGTGTAGGACCCGCCGCGGGTCTTGTGGGCGGCGTCGACGATGCTGTCGGCGTAGCTGTCGCTGACGGCCTTCAGCTGCTGCATCGGCTCGACGCGGTCGCTGATGACCGACTGCAGGCGGGCGTTGCCGACCGTGGTCGAGACCCAGCCGCTGGCGCCGATGGCGATCATGCCGACCGCAAGCGCGGCGAGCGAGCCGACCAAGCGCGCTTTGATGGTGAGGTTCATGGTTTCCGTCCCTGAATTCGATCGGCGATTAGCCGTCCGGACGTGTTTAACGGCCACCGATTACCGTTCTCTAAAGACTGGGAATTTCCGTCAAGTTTTGGGAATTACCCCTTAGCGAGGGGCGCTATTGCCTTCCCAGTTTCTGGATCGCGGGTCCCAGCGGCTGCTCCGCGTCGCAGTAGTCGGCCCAGGCCTTGGCCGTCTTCAGCAGGGTCGGCGCGGTGCGGATCGTAAAGGCCTTGGGGTCGAGGCCCGGCTTCACCTGGCTCCAGGTCAGCGGAAAGCTCACCGTCGCGCCCGGCCTGGCCCTGGGCGACAGCGGCGCCACCGCCGTCGAGAGGCGGTCGTTGCGCAGGTAGTCCAGGAAGATGCGGCCCACCCGCTTGGCCTTGGCCATGTTGACCACGTAGCGGTCCGGCTGGTCGGCGGCCATGGCCAGGCAGACGTCCTGGGCGAACCGCTTGGCGGCGGGCCAGTCGGTCTTGCCCTTTTCGTCCGCCAAGGGCGTGACCACGTGCAGGCCCTTGCCGCCGGTGGTCTTGCAGAAGGCGACCAGGCCCAGGGCCTCCAGCCGTTCCTTCACCGCCAGGGCCGCCTCGATCACCCGGTCGAAGGGGATGGCTTCATCGGGGTCGAGGTCGAAGATCAGCCGGCCGGGGACTTCGGGCTGGAAGGGCTGGCAGTTCCAGGGATGGAACTCGGTGGCGCCCGATTGCGCCAGGGCCGCCAGGGCCTCGATGCGATCGATCTGCAGATAGGGCTTGGGATCACCCAGCACCTTCACCTCGGATATCAGGGCCGAAGAGCCCTTGCCGAGGTGGCGCTGGAAGAAGCGCTGCTCGCCGTCGATCCCGTCGGGGGTGCGGACGATCGAGCAGGGACGGCCCTTGATGTGCGGCATCATCCAGGCGCCCACGGCCTCCAGATATTGCGCGAGGTCGAGCTTGGTGACGGGCGCGCCGTCGCCGCCATCGGGCCACAGGGCCTTGTCGGGGTGGCTGAGCGTCACGCCCATGACGAGGGGAGGGCCGGGCTTCTTCACACCCCCAGCCTTGGCGTTGGGCGCGGGTTGCGCAAGGGCCGCCGCCTCCACCGGCGCAGGTCTGTCGGCCACGACGTCGCTGGCGGGCTTGTCCTCACGCAGCGCCTTGAACGCCGCCTGGCGGACCATGCCGGAGCCGGTGAAGCCCGCGAATTCGATCTCGGCCACCAGGTCGGGTCTGGCCCAATGGACGTTGGCCTCATTGCGCGGCGCGCCGACGCCGGAGAACGGGCTCGCCTTGGTCTCAAGCCTGGCCAGGCGCGGCAGGACACGGGCTGCCTTGTCGCGGCCGAAGCCCGTGCCGACCCGGCCGACATAGACCAGCGTGTCGCCGCGATGGACGCCCACCAGCAGCGAGCGCAACTGCCCGGCCTCGCCGGTCCAGCCGCCGATCACCACCTCGTGGCCGGCGCGGCACTTGGACTTTAACCAGCCGTCCTGCCGGCCCGAGCGGTAGGGCGCATCGAGTCGCTTCGACACGATCCCCTCCAGTGACATCCGGCAGGCCGACTGCAGCACCGCATCGCCGGCGATCTCGAAGTGGTCGACGTAGCGGAGGCGCGCGCCTGTCTTGGATGGGGAGCTCCCGGGCGTCGTGGCGAGCAGGGCCTTCAGCCGCGCCTTGCGCTCGCTGAGCGGCAGGTTGCGCAGGTCGGTTCCGTCCGTGAACAGAAGATCGAAGGCGAAGAAGATGAGATCTTCGGTCCTGCCATCCGACAACGCCGCCTGCAGGGCCGCGAAATCGGGCGCGCCGGCCGCGTCCAGGGCGCAGGCCTCGCCGTCGATCAGACAGTCCGGGAGGCCCGAGCCCTCCTTGGCGATCTCCTTGAACCTGGCCGTCCAGTCCAGGCCGGCGCGGGTCTTCAGCGTGGCCGCGCCACCCTCGACGCGCAGCTGCAGCCGATAGCCGTCGAACTTGATCTCGTGACCCCAGCCCGCGCCCTGCGGCGGGCGGTCGACGGACCGGGCCAATTGCGGCGCCACGAACCCCGGCAGGCCCGCCGCCTTCAGTTTGGGCGGGGCGGCGGCCCGAAGCTGGGCGGCCGGCTCGGCCGGGCCGTCCTTGGATTGCCAGACGCGCTTGGCCGCGGCGCGCGCCTTGCCGGTCATGAACCGCGTCGGGCCCCTGCCCTTGCCCTCGGCGATCTGCGCCATCGTGCGGCCCGACGCGACGGAGGTGGTCTCGTCCTCCACCAGGGCGTCGCCCTGGCCTTCCAGCGCCCAGCCGTCGTGGTGCTTGATCAGGAGCCAGTTGTCGCGCCGCTCCTTGGGCCGGCGCTTCATCCGCACCAGGACGAAGCCGCCCTTCAGCCGCTCGCCGTCCAGGACGACCTTCAGGTCGCCGGATTTCAGCCCCTCGTGCGGATCGGTCCCGGGTTCGGGCGCCCAATAGCCGCGGTCCCACAGCATCACCGTGCCGCCGCCGTACTGGCCCTTGGGGATGGTCCCTTCGAAGTCGCCATAGTCGAGCGGATGGTCCTCGACCTCGACGGCGAGCCGGCGGTCGTGCGGGTCCATCGACGGCCCTCGGGTCACCGCCCAGGACTTAAAGGTCCCGTCCAGCTCCAGGCGGAAGTCGTAATGCAGGCGGGTGGCGTCGTGCTTCTGGATCACGAAACGGCGGCGCTCGGAGGGTTTGACGGTCTCCTCGCCGCTGGGTTCGGCTGTCCTGGAAAAGTCGCGCATCGACCGGTAGCGGGCGAGCTTGGTCCTGGCGTCGGCCTTGGCGGCCATCCCCTCGCCTCCTCAGCTGGCCAGCGCGGCCTGCGGCGCCTTCACGCCGGCCAGGGCGCCCACGAAGGCGTCGCGCCACGCGGTGACGTCCTCGCGCTCAACATTCTCGAACAGTGCGCTCCAGCGGCGGACGCGCTCGGCCTTGCCCATGCGGATCGCCCGCTGAAGCGCGTCGGCGATCTCTTCGGGGCTGTTGGGATTGACCAGCAGCGCGTCCTTCAGCTGCCGCGCCGCGCCGGCGAAACGCGACAGGATCAGCACGCCGGGGTCTTCCGGGTTCTGGGCGGCGACGAATTCCTTGGCCACCAAGTTCATCCCGTCGCGCAACGGGGTCACCAGCCCGACCCGCGCTGCGCCATAGATGCCGGCCAGCTCATCGCGACGGTAGGTCTTGTTCACATAGCGGAACGGGTTCCAGTCCACGTCGGAGAACTCGGCGTTGATCCGCCCGGAAAGCGCATCCAGCCGGCCGCGGATTTCCTGATAGGCCTCGACGCTCTCGCGGCTGACCGGGGCGATCTGCAGCATCAGGACCTCGCGGCGCATGTCCGGATTGTCGACCAGGTACTGCTCGAAACCGAGGAACCGCTCCTCCAGGCCCTTGGCGTAGTCGAGCCGGTCAACGCCGACGACCAGGTGGCGGAAGACGGTGGCCGCGCTCATCAGATCGCGCATGCGCCGGGCCCTGGGGCTCTTCAGCATCTGAGCGAATTCGGCGGCGTCCAGGCCGATGGGGAAGGCCCCGACCCGCAGCGACTGGCCATAGGCCTTGAGGAGCCCGGGCTGGGGCTCGGAGCCCTTGGCCTCGGCCAGCACATATTCCTCGAAGGCCTGGCGGTATTCGACGGTCTGGAAGCCCACCAGGTCGTAGCCGAACATCGCCTCGACGAGCTTTGAGTGGCCTGGCAGCGTCGTGAACACCTGATGCGCCGGCCAGGGCACATGCAGGAAGAAGCCGATCCGGTTCTTGACGCCCAGGGCCCGCAGCTCCCGGGCCAGCGGGATCAGATGGTAGTCGTGCACCCAGATCAGGTCGTCGGGCTCGATCAGCGGCGCCAGGGTCTCGGCGAAGCGCTTGTTCACCCGGCTGTACCCCTCGCCATAGACCCGGTCGTAGGCGGCGAGGTCCGTGCGGTAGTGGAACAGCGGCCACAGGGTCTTGTTGGCGTAGCCGTTGTAATATTCCTCGAGGTCGATCTCCTCCAGATCGATCACGGCGGTGGTGACCCCGTCGACGCTTTGCATGGAGAGCTTGCCGTCGAACTTTTCCGTGGTCTGGCCGCTCCAGCCGAACCACAGGCCGGAATATTCCCGCAGCGCCGCAGCCAGCGCCATGGCCAGGCCGCCCATGGATTCGTCGCCGGCGCCGCCCGGCGGGTTCACCCGGTTGGAAACGACGATCAGGCGGTTCACTTGGCCGCCTCCAGCCAGGCCAGCGCAGCGTCCACGTCGGCCAGGCGGAAACGCGCGCCGGTGGCGCGGTCCGGACCGACCATCACGCCGATCCCGCCCAGGGCCTGGGCCGCCTCGAAGCCGTCCTCGTCGGTGATGTCGTCGCCCACGAACACCGGCCGCGCGCCGGCGAACGACGGCATGGCCATGAAGTCGCGTACGCTGTCGCCCTTGCTGGCGCCGGGGGTGCGCAGCTCGGCCACCATGTCACCGTCCTGCAGGAAGAGACCGGTCTCGACGGCGAGCCGGCGGGCGCAGGCGCGGGCGGCGTCGGCCTGGTCCCGCGCCTGGCGGAAGTGGAGCGCCACCGAAAGGCCCGCCTTTTCCTCGACGATCAGGCCGGGGTCGCGGGCGGCGAAGACATGCAGGGCTTCGACAGCCCGCGGCAGGGCCGGGTGCGGCTGGCTCGCGAACACCTGCCCATCGGGATCGCGACGAACCAGGCCGTGCACCGCGGCGGCGGCGATCACGCAGCCCTCCAGGATGCGGTCGATGTCCTCCAGGGTGCGACCGCTGATCACCGCCAGGCGGCCGTCCAGGGTCTGGGCCAGACGTTCCACGAGGCTTGTGCGGCGCGGATCGGGGGCGACGTCCTGCGGCCGCGCGGCGATCGGGGCCAGGGTCCCGTCAAGGTCGAGGAACAGCGCCGTCTGCCCAAGCTGAAGCGGCTTGGGCGCAGGCAGTCCGGTGGTGAGGGTTTGAATGGACATCTCGACACACGCCCCAGCTTATACGTGCAACGCACAATCGGGTCGTTCGATCCGCTGAAAAGGCCGTGAAGCCCTTGGCGGGCTTGACGTTCCGTACTGCAATCGACGCTATGCGACGGACCTGCTTGAACCGCTCTGGAGATAACGCCCGATGGCTTCCACGCCGCAGGCCGCCGCGCCCCTGGCCGATGCAATCGTGCTGTTCGGCGCGACGGGCGACCTGTCGCGCCGCATGCTCCTGCCCTCGCTCTATTTCCTGGACGCTGACGGCCTGTTGCCGGTGGGCTTCAAGATCCTGGCCACAGCGCGGGCCCAGCACAGCCGCGACGAGTTCGTGGGCCAGGTCCACGAGATCCTGAAGGCGCGCCCGGAAGCGGTCGATGAGTCGGTCTGGGAGCGGTTCTCCGGACGCCTCGACTATGTGGCCTGCGACGCCACCACCGCCGAGGGCGTGGGCGAGCTGAAGCCGCATCTCGAGGGCCGCAAGAGCCCGATGTTCTTCCTGGCCATCTCGCCCAGCCTCTACGCCAAGGTCTGCGGCGCCTTGTCCGGGTCAGACCTGGCCAGCGACGCCACGCGGATCGTGCTGGAAAAGCCGATTGGCCGGGACCTGGAAAGCTCGCGCCAGGTGAACGAGGCGGTGGGCGCGGTCTTCTCCGAGGAGCGGATCTTCCGCATCGACCACTACCTGGGCAAGGAGACGGTGCAGAACCTGATCGCGCTGCGCTTCGCCAACACCCTGTTCGAGCCGCTCTGGAACAACCTGACCATCGACCACGTGCAGATCACCGTGGCCGAGACCGAGGGCGTGGGCGACCGCTGGCCCTACTACGACGAGTACGGCGCGCTGCGCGACATGCTGCAGAACCACATGCTGCAGCTGCTCTGCTTCGTGGCCATGGAGCCCCCGGCCGACATGGACCCGCGCTCGGTGCGCAACGAGAAGGTCAAGGTGCTGCGCAGCTTGCGCCGCTTCACCCGCACCGACGCCCAGAACGCCTCGGTCCGCGGCCAGTACACCAAGGGCGTCGTCGGCGGCAAAGAAGCCGCCGGCTACGAGGCCGAGCGCGGCCAGCCCACCGGCACCGAGACCTTCGTGGCCTTGCGCGCCGACATCGACAACTGGCGCTGGGCGGGCGTGCCGTTCTTCCTGCGCACCGGCAAGCGCCTGCCCGAGCGGCGCACCCAGATCGTCATCCAGTTCAAGCCGGTGCCGCATTCGATCTTCGGCAATTCGGCCAAGGACGACCTGGTCGCCAACCGGCTGGTCATCGACCTGCAGCCGGACGAGGACATCGCGCTGACCCTGATGAACAAGTCGCCGGGGATCAGCCATGGCGGCATGCGGCTGCAGTCCATGCCGCTCTCGCTCAGCCTGCTGCGCGCCTACGAAGGGCCGGGCTCGCGGCGGCGGATCGCCTATGAGCGTCTGTTGCTCGACGTGGTGCACGGCGACAACACCCTCTTCGTGCGCCGCGACGAGGTGGAGGAGGCCTGGCGATGGGTCGACGGGGTCGCCGACGCCTGGGCCGAGGCCGGCATGGCGCCGAAGCCTTACGCGGCCGGCAGCTGGGGGCCTTCGGGCGCCTTTGCGCTGATCGAGCGGTCGGAACGCGCCTGGGTGGACTGACCGTTAGCCCGATCTCGCCTGTTTCAGCTTGCGCACGCAGGCCTGGAGCAGTTGCGCGCGTTCGCTGCTGAGGCCGCCGGCCTTCAGTTCGGACAGGGCGCCTTCCAGGGGCTCGCCGCGGTGACGGACGCCCAGGCTCCAGACTTCGGAGCGGACCTCAGCCTCGCTCGCGCCGGTCGGCAGCCAGGAGAACAAACTCATGAGCTGGCTCCTGGAGACATCTAGACGGCCTCCCGCAGCACTGCGGCACGACTGGCCGGCGAGGCCGCCGCGTGGACGACCGATATCCGGGTTCCCGGAGCGGTATGGACCACCTCGACCACGGCGCCGAGCTGCTTGGCCAGAGCCTGGACGATACTGGTGCCGAGGCCGGCCTTAGCTGGCATGGTCCCGGTGGGCATGCCGACGCCGTCATCGCTGACCGACAGGGTCCACGCGGCGCCGGTCACCTTGTAGGCGACGACGATGTGGCCGCCGCGGGCGCCGGGAAATGCGTGCTTGAGCGCGTTGATGACCAGTTCGGTCACCACCAGTCCCAGGCTGACCGAAGCCTCCGGCGCGGCGGAGCCCTCGTCGGCCATCACCTCAAGCGTCAAGGTCTTGCGGTCGTGGATCATCGACGCGGCGATGCTGTCGCACAATTCGGTGAGGTAGCCCTTCAACTCGACGTCGCCGACATTGGACGCCGCCAGCTGGTGCTGCAGCGCCGCCACCGACATCACCCGGCTATGGGCGTCGCGGAGGTAGCCCTTGGTCTCTTCCGACGACACGCGCCGCGCGCTCTGCATCAGCACGCTGGCGATGATCTGCAGGCTGTTGGCGACGCGGTGCTGCAGCTCCTGGAACAGGATGGCCTTTTCGCGCAGCAGGTCGTCCTTGAGGCGCTCGGCGAGCCTGGCGTCGGTGACATCGGAGACGGCCAGCAACAGCCGGATATTGGCCGGATCGCCGTATTCCAGCATGTGGGCGGTGATCACCAGCCGGCGCGGGGCCTGGCCCTGCCGATGCAGGTCCATCTCATAGGCGTCGATATTGGCGGCGCCGGAGAGCGTCGCTTTCAAAAGCGACCGCAACTGCGCGACATCCCATTCGCCCGACCCCAGCGCAAACAACGACACGCCCTCAAGGTGAGACGGCTCGATCTGGAAGGCGCGGGAGAAGGAGTCGCTGGCGGCGATCACCGTCGAGGTCCCGTCGAGCAGCAGGATGGGCGCATCAGACGTGGCGACCAGCGCCAGCGCCAGACTGTGCGTCACCACCGGAATAATGGGCAGAACAGGTAGATCGTTGGCCATTTAGGCCCCAAACGCCTGCCGGAGGCTCGCGAAGCGAAAGCCATCCCCGGCGTTAGTCTCTCGCGGCCACATCCGGCCCGTCGCGAAGGGCCTCAGTGTCGCCGTTTGGGCATCCTATCACGGTACGGCGAAAAGTCGGTCGCCTATCGCCTGGGCGCCCGCGGCGTCTCGATCCGAATTAAACGAGCCGGAAACTTGGCGCGCCGAGGAGTAGCGCGTCATCGAGGGCTTCCACTGAGCCCAGGAAGATCGTCCTCGACGCCATGGCGCGCCATTGCGCCGCAAGCTTCAGGAACTCAAGGGCCACAGGCTCGCTCTGCGCCAGTCGGGCGTTCGCCGCGCATGCGCTCGCCCGTTCGTGGCATTCGTCCGCCGTCATCGAAGGGTGCCGCCTCGCCATGGGGTCCAAAGACCCCGGTTCTGTATAACGTTCCTTAAAGACCCGTTTTGAACGGCCCTAGCGACCTTTATCTCACACTGGACCACGGCCGCGACAGCAGAGTCGCGCAGTTGATCAGGCCCACGAGGGAGTAGGTCTGCGGATAATTCCCCCAGAGCTCCTTGCCATCGAAGGTGATGTCCTCTGAGAGCAGGCCCGCCTTGGTGCGCCGGCTCAGCATCTCCTCGAAAAGCTGGCGCGCCTCCTCGGTGCGGCCGGAGAGGTGCAGGGCCTCGATCAGCCAGAAGGTGCAGAAATTGAAGGCGGTCTTCGGCTCGCCGAAATCGTCCGGCAGGGCGTAGCGCAGCATGAATTCGCCGCGGCGCAGGCCCTTCTCCACCGCCGCCATAGTGGCCGCCATCCGCGGATCGTCGGGCGCCAGGAACCGCACGTCGACCATCTGCAAGAGGCTCGCGTCGAGCTGATCGCCGCCGAAGGTCGAGGCATAGCGGCCGAGCTCCTCGTTCCAGGCCTCACGCTCGATAGTGGCGCGGATCTGGGCGGCGCGCCCGTTCCAAAAGACCGCCCGGTCTTCCAGGCCCAGGCGATGGGCGGCGTTGCCCAGCCGGTCGCAGGCCGCCCAGCACATTACCGAGGAATAGGTGTGCACCGCCTCGCGGCCGCGGAACTCCCAGAGGCTGGCGTCGGGCTTGTCGTACAGCTCGAAGGCCCGCTCGCCGACCCATTCCAGGGCCTTGAAATCGTCGACCGTGGGCGGGCGCATCAGCCGCTCGTCGAAGAAGGCCTGCACGGTGGAGAGCACGATCTGGCCGAAGACGTCGTACTGCATATGCTCGTGGGCCTGGTTGCCGACCCGCACGGGACCCATGCCGCGGTAGCCCTTCAGCGCCGGCGCGACGCGTTCGGTCAGCACCGGCTCCAGGCCGACGCCATAGACCGGCTGCACGCGCCCGCTCGCCGCCACCTGGTCCACCAGGTTGCGCAGATAGACGAGGTAGTTCTCCAGGATGTCCGCCGCGCCCAGGCGGTTGAGCGCCTGGACGACGTAATAGGCGTCGCGCAGCCAGCAGTACCGGTAGTCCCAGTTGCGGGCGGTCTCGCCCGGCTCGACGGCATGCTCGGGGATCGACGTGGTGAGCGCGGCCACGATGGCGCCAGTATCCTCGTGCGCGCAGAGCTTGAGCGTGATCGCCGCGCGGATCACCGCCTCCTGCCACTCCAGCGGCACCGACAGCGTCCGCACCCAGCGACGCCAGTAGTCGGTGGTTTCGCGCAGCATTCGCCGCGTCGTCGTGGTGATATCGTCGGGAAAGCCTTCGTCGGGGCCGAGGAACATGGCGACCGGCTCCTCCAGGCGGAACAGGCGCTCCTCCAGCACATGGCTCATCGGCCCGTCGGTGGTCAGGCGCAGGGTCGTCTCACCGCCCACATAGCGGATGTGGTTGGAGCCGTTGGTGGTCGTGGCGGCCGCCTCGCCATAGTTGACGGTCGGGCGAAGCTTGACGCGGATGCGCGGCGTGCCGGTGACGGGACGGATCAGGCGTATGAAGGCCAGAGGCCGGTAGAGCCGGCCGAACTGGCGGTAGCGCGGGCAGAAATCGATGATCTCCAGCTTGCCGCCGGTGGTGTCGGTGACCTCGGTGACCAGGATCGGGGTGTTGCGCAGGTAGGTCTGGGTGGTCTCGGCGCGGTTCTCCACCTCCACGGACCACAGGCCGTAGGCGTCGTCGCCGCCGTCCAGGTCCGCCCCGCCGAGCAAGGCCGAGAAGAATGGGTCCCCGTCGACCCGGGGCGCGCAGGCCCAGACGAACCGCCCGCGCCGGTCGATCAGCGCGCTGGCCGCGCAATTGCCGATCGGGAAGAGTTCCAGGGTTTGGCTCAAGCGGTTTCCCCCACGCCTTGCAGTCTCGCCATGTTGGGGTCCCGACTCTTTTCACCCACCTTGGCTACTAACGCGCCTTGATCCGCTTGGCTCCAGAAGCCTAAGCCTGACCGATGATCCGAGCGCGCAGAGCCAGAATCGTCGCGACCCTGGGCCCCGCCAGCCGCGGCGTCGACAAGGTGCGCGAACTGGCCATGGCCGGCGCCGATGTGTTCCGCGTGAATTTCAGCCACGGGACCCATGCCGACCACGCCAAGACCATCGCCTCGGTGCGCGAGGCCGAGGCGGTCGTCGGCCGCCCGCTGGCGGTGCTGGCCGACCTGCAGGGCCCGAAGATCCGCCTGGGGGAGTTCGCTGACGGGGCCATCCAACTGAAGGCCGGACATCACCTGCGCCTCGATCTCGGCAAGACGCCCGGCGACGCCGCGCGCGTCGGCGTGCCGCATCCGGAGGTGTTCGCCGCTCTGCGGGTCGGCGCCCAGGTGCTGCTCGATGACGGGAAGGTCCGCTTGCGGGTGACTGACCACGGCCCGGACTTCGCGAACACGGTGGTGGAAGCCGGCGACCACCTCTCCGACCACAAGGGCCTGAACCTGCCGGGCCTGGCGATCCCAATTCCCGCGCTGACCGAGAAGGACCGCGCGGACCTGGCCTTCGCGCTCGGCGAAGGGGTCGACTGGGTGGCGCTGTCGTTCGTGCAGCGCGCCTCCGACATGGCCGAGCTGCGCAGCATCGTGCAGGGCCGCGCCAAGGTGCTGGCCAAGATCGAGAAGCCGTCGGCGCTGGAAGCCCTGGACGAGATCCTCGATCTGTCCCAGGCGATCATGGTCGCCCGCGGCGATCTGGGCGTCGAAATGGCCCCGGAAGAGGTGCCGGTGGTCCAGAAGCAGCTGGTCCGCGCCGCGCGCCTGCGGGGCATCCCGGTGGTGGTGGCGACCCAGATGCTGGAGAGCATGACCCACTCGCCGACGCCCACCCGGGCCGAGGCCTCCGACGTGGCGGGCGCGGTCTACGAAGGCGCCGACGCCCTGATGCTGTCGGCGGAGAGCGCGGCGGGCGACTATCCGGTCGAGGCGGTGGCGATCATGGACCGCATCATCACCCGCGTGGAGCGCGACCCGCGCTGGCCGGAGCTGATGCGCGCGGAATATCCGGTGGAGGACGCCGACGCCGACGCCCTGGTGGCCGCCGCCCGCAAGGCCGCCGAAGCCGCCTCCACTGCCTGCCTGGTGACCTTCACCACCACCGGCCAGACGGCGCTGCGGCTCGCCCGTGAGCGGCCATTGCAGGCCACCCTGGCGCTGACGCCGAGCCTCGACACCGCCCGGCGCGCGGCGCTGATCTGGGGCGTCGAGCCGCGCGTGGTGCCCGAGCCTGGCGATCCGGAAGAGCTGGCGCGGGTAGCCATCGAGATGGCCGTTCAGACGGGCCTCGCCGGACCCGGCCAGCGCATCCTGATCCTGGCGGGTTTCCCCATGGGCTCGCCCGGCGCCGCCAACATCCTGCGCATCGCCCACGCGCCGTTTCCGCGTTAGCGGACCCCGCTAGCGGACGATCAGCCGCTCGGGATCGCTGGCCGTGACCGTGATGCGCGAGCCGTGGCGCTCGATCGCCAGATCGATGCAGCACTCGCCCACCTGCAGGGCGTCGATCCACAGCCGGTCGATACCGATGGGCAACCGCGGATCGCAGACGGTCACCGTGTGTGGCGTGACCTCCAGCCCCAGGCAGGCCTGCAGCATCATGAACACCGAGCCGGCGGCCCAGGCCTGCGGCAGGCAGGCCACCGGATAGGCTACCGGCGGCTCGCCGGCCTGGCGCGGGAAGCCGCAGAACAGTTCCGGCAGGCGCATCTCGAAATTGACGGCGGTCTCGAACAGGGCCGCGGTCAGCGCCACCACCCCGTCGCGCTCGCCGTAGTGCGAGAGGCCGAGCGCGCAGAGCGCGGTGTCGTGCGGCCAAACCGAGCCGTTGTGGTAGCTCATCGGATTGAACCGCGCCTCGCCCAGCGCCAAGGTCCTGACACCCCAGCCCGGCGCGAAGTCGCGCGACAGCAGATGACGGCCCACGCGCTCGGCCCGCGCGGGCGAGACCAGTTTCGCAAACAGCAGATGCCCGGGATTCGACGCCAGCACATTGCAGGGCTCGCCGGACCCATCGATGGCGATGGCGTAGAACCCCTTGTCCTCTATCCAGAACAGCTTTTCGACCGCCGCCCGGATCCGCTCGGCGCGGGCGGCCCAGGCTGCGGCCAACTGCGGTTCGGCCCGCAAGGTGGCCAGCTTCGCCATCGCCAGGTAAGCGGCGAAGGCGTAGCCCTGCACCTCGACCAGGGCGATCGGGCCGGTCGCGAAGCGGCCGTCGGAGTGGAAGACGCTATCCTGGCTGTCCTTCCAGCCCTGGTTGGCCAGGCCGCTTTCCCGGCCGCGGGCATAGTCGATCAGGCCATCGCCGTCGGTGTCGCCGTATGTCTCGATCCAGCCCATGGCCGCTTGGAGGTGCGGCCAGAGGCCGTCGATGAACTCGTAGTCGCCGGTCCGCTCGGCATAGGCGCCGGCCAAGGCCACGAACAGCGGCGTGGTGTCGACCCCGCCGTAGTAGCTGCCGAACGGCACCTCCCCGAGCGCGGCCATCTCACCGCGCCGGGACTCGTGCATGATCTTGCCGGGCGCGGAGTCGCGGAAGGCCGAGACCTCCGTCGCCTGGCGTGAGGCCAGGTAGGCCAGCACCCCCTTGGCCAACGAGGGGTCCAGCCACAGCACCTGCCAGGCGGTGATGATCGCGTCGCGCCCGAAGGTGGTCGAGAACCAAGGGATGCCCGCGTAGGGGTAGGGCCCGGTGGAAAGCTCGGTGGTCAGCAGCGCCAGGTCCGAGCGCGACTTGGCCATCCAATCGGAGAAGAGGCGCCCCGAGCTGCGCAGCCGCGCCCCGTGTCGGCGGCGCGCGCGGGTAGCGAACCGCGCCAGGGCCGCGTGGCTGCGGAACCGCTCACGGGTCGGCGCGGGCCCGGCCTCCAGGCCCACCTCGACGTAGAGCTCCAGATGCGATTCCGGGCCGAGCGGGTACATGAACTCCGCCCGGTGTTCGCTAAGGCGGAACGGCGGATCGGAGAAGGAGATGACACTGGTGCGCTCGACGCTGTCGAGGCCGGTGTAGCGCACCGAGACGGCCCGTCCGTCGATCTCAGCCGGATGCTTGAAGCCGCGGCGGGCCCGCTTCAGCCCGCGCACCTCGAACATGTCGCGGAAGTCGGCATCGAACTCGATGACCAGGGGAACGAGCACGTCGTCGCGGCTGTAGTTGACCATCGAGATGCGCTCGAACAGCCGCTGATCCGCCAGGAACCGTTTGCGCGCGATGTGCAGTACGCCGGGCGGCGCCACCGGCCCGCCGGGGAACGGCAGATGCTGATTGGTGCTGTGCGAGGTGAAATAGACGTTGTCCTGCCCCAGCGCCGCCGACAGCAGAGCCGGCCGTTCGGCGCCCAGCGACAGGGTGAAGCGCGACAGGATGCGGGTGTCGTTGTGGAACAGTCCGTCGCCCAGGCCCGCGATGTCGCCCAGGGCGTCGGCCACCAGGAAGACGTCGCGGTCCTTCAGCGCGTAGAGCCGGCCGGGCAAGACCGGTTCGCGGGTTTCGCCGAGGACGGCATCCGCTTCCACGGCCTGAGTGAGGTCGTCCATCCGCTACCTCATTCGGCGGCGAGGCCCACATCCGCCTCACGAAGCTTCCCCAGCCGAGCGTAGAGGTCGACATAGCGCCGCGCCATAGCTGTGGCCGAGAAGCGTTGTTCGAAGCGCAGGCGGACCAACTGGCGGTCCAGCCCGTGCAGCCGGCCGACGGCCGACACCGCCTCATCGTCGGTGCGCACGATGAAGCCGGTCAGACCGTCCTCCACCACCTCACGCACCGAGCCGCAGTCATAGGCGATCACCGGCGTCCCACAGGCCATGGCCTCGATCATCACTAGGCCGAAGGGCTCGGGCCAGTCGATGGGGAAGAGCAGGCCGTCAGCCCCGCCGAGGAAGTCCGACTTCTGCCCGTCGCCGATCTCGCCGATGAATTCGATCAGCGGGTGATCCAGCAGGGGCTCGATCTCCTCCTCGAAATAGGCGCGGTCGGCGGCGTCGACCTTGGCGGCGATCTTCAGCCGTCGGCCGGTGGCGATGGCGATGGCGATGGCGCGATCCGGCCGCTTCTCCGGGGAGATCCGGCCGAGGAACGCCAGGTAGCCTCGGCCCGCCGGATGGAAGCCATAGATGTCCGCGCGCACCCCGTGCTGCACGGTGGCCGCCCAGTTGGCGAAGGGCAGCGGCCGGCGCTGGCTGTCGCTGATCGAGACCAGCGGGAAGCGCGGCCAGCGCTGGTAGACGCCGGACAGGTCCTTCAGGTCGAGGCGGCCGTGCAGGGTGGTCACCGTGCGGCCGGCCCAGGCCTCGAAGAATGGAAATTGCAGCATGTCGGTGTGGAAGTGGATCACATCGAACTCGTCGGCGCGGCGGCGCACCTCGGCCAGCAGCGACAGGTGGGCCGCGAGGTCGGACTTCAGCGGCGCCGGGTCCAGCCGGATCGCCTGGTCGCGGACCGGCGCCAGCCGGGCCTTGGTCTCGGCGTCGGCGCTGGCGAACAGGGTCACCTCATGGCCCAGCTCCACCAGAGCGTCGGTCAGGTGGGCGACCACGCGCTCGGTCCCGCCGTAGAGCCGCGGCGGGACAGCTTCGTAGAGCGGGGTCACCTGGGCGATCTTCATGGCGAACTCTGTAAACTGCAGGATGCGGCCGGCGCACGGGCATGCCCCGGTTCGCCCCCACATAGAGAGCCTATGTATGGCGGAGGCCTTTGGTTCCCGGATCACAGCGGTTTTTCTTGCGCCCCGCCGATCTGCGCAGCCGTGGCCGGCGGACTGCGTTATGAGGCGACGGAATGCTCGAAGCCTTCCCAGATACAGAGGCCCTGGCCGACGCCGCGAGCGAGGCGATCGTGGCGGCGCTTGGCGCCGGGCTCGCAGCTCGCGGCCATGCCAGCCTGGTGGCCACCGGCGGGCGGTCGCCGGGGCCGGTCTATGACCGCCTGGCGCGCGCGCCGATCGACTGGGCCCACGTGGCGGTCACCCTGTCGGACGAGCGGCACGTCGACACCGAGTCACCCAACGCCAACGCCCGCTTGCTGCGCGAGCGGCTGTTCGTGGGCGCGGCGGCGGCCGCGCGGTACCTGCCGCTCACCGACTACGCCGAGCCGGCGCTTAAGAAACTCATGCCGTTCGATGCGACGATCCTGGGCATGGGCGAGGACGGCCATATCGCCTCGCTGATCCCCGGCAGTCCGGTGCTGGCCGACGCGATGGATCCGGCCGGCGCCGCGCTGACCGCGGAGTCGCCGCAGGGCTTCGGATCGCCGCCGGTGGCGCGGATCACGCTCACCTTGTCGGCGTTGTTACAAAGCCGGGCCATCTTCCTGTTGATCGCCGGCGAGGCTAAGCGGCAGGTGATCGAGAGGGCCGCCTCCCTTCCAGATGGGGCTGGCGGCGACCTGCCGGTGCGCGCGATCCTTAACCAGGACCATGTCCCGGTCAGGATATTCTGGGCGCCGAACTAGACGAAGGACAGGCACATGCATCCGGTCACGGCGGAAGTCACCGAGCGGATCGTCGAACGCAGCCGCGGGACCCGCGCGGACTACCTGGCCCGCACCGAAGCCGCGCGCGCCGCGGGGACGGGCCGGGCCAAGCTGTCCTGCGCCAACTGGGCCCACGCCTTCGCCGCCGAAAGCGACGAGGCAAAGCGCACCATGCGCGACCCGACCGCGCCCAACGTCGCCATCGTGTCCGCCTACAACGATATGCTCTCGGCTCACCAGCCGCTGGAGCGCTTCCCGGCGATCATCAAGCAGGCCGCCAGGGAGATGGGCGCGGCGGCGCAGTTCGCCGGCGGCGTGCCGGCCATGTGCGACGGCGTCACCCAGGGGCGTCCAGGCATGGAGCTGTCGCTGTTCTCCCGCGACGTGATCGCCATGGCCACCGCCGTGGCGCTGAGCCACGACGCCTTCGACGCAGCCCTGCTGCTGGGCGTCTGCGACAAGATCGTGCCGGGCCTGACCATCGGGGCGCTGGCCTTCGGCCACCTGCCGGTGATCTTCGTGCCCGCCGGGCCGATGACCTCGGGCGTGCCCAACGCCCAGAAGGCCAAGGTCCGCGCCCTCTACGCCCAGGGCCAGGCGACCCGCGAGGAACTGCTCGACTCGGAGATGGCCTCCTACCACGGCCCAGGCACCTGCACCTTCTACGGCACCGCCAACTCCAACCAGATGATGATGGAGATGATGGGCCTGCACCTGCCGGGCTCGGCCTTTGTGCATCCCAACACGCCGCTCCGCGACGCCCTGGTCGCCGCCGCACCGAAGCGGGCCATCGAGATCCGCGACGGGACCAACGCCTACGCGCCCATGGCCCAGGTGGTGGACGAGAAGAGCCTGGTGAACGCGCTGGCGGGCCTGCTCGCCACCGGCGGGTCGACCAACCACACCCTGCACCTCATCGCCATGGGACGCGCCGCGGGCGTGCAGCTGACATGGGAGGACTTCGACGATCTCTCCCGCGTCACCCCGCTGCTGGCACGGGTCTATCCCAACGGCAGCGAGGACGTGAACGCCTTCCAGGCGGCGGGCGGCATGGGCTTCGTGGTGCGCCAGCTGCTGGACGCGGGCCTCGCCCACGACGACGTGATGACCGTGGCCGGGCCCGGCCTGCGCCGCTATCAGACCGAGCCCGTCCTGGACGGCGGCAAGCTGGTGTGGCGCGAGGGCCCGACGGCCTCGCTCAACGAAGACATCCTGCGGCCTGCCGACAATCCGTTCCAACCGCAGGGTGGCCTCCGCCTGATGAGCGGGCCCCTGGGCCGCGCGGTGATGAAGACCTCGGCGGTGAAGGCCGACCACATGGTGATCGAGGCCCCGGCGGTGGTGTTCGAGGACCAGGACGCGCTGCAGGCGGCCTATCATCGCGGCGAACTGAACAAGGACTTCATCGCCGTGGTCCGCTTCCAGGGGCCGCGCGCCAACGGCATGCCGGAACTGCACAACCTGACCCCGCCGCTGGGCGTGCTGCTGGACAAGGGCTTCAAGGTGGCCTTGGTCACCGACGGGCGCATGTCGGGCGCGTCCGGCAAGGTTCCAGCGGCGATCCATGTCACGCCGGAGGCGGCGGACGGCGGCGCTCTGGCCTATGTCCGCGACGGGGACATCATTCGTGTCGACGCGCTGAGGGGCACGCTGGAGATCAAGGTGGACGAAGCTGAACTGAAGAGCCGACCTTGCGGCGCCTGCCCGCCCTCGGCCTCCGGCTATGGGCGCGACCTCTTCGGGGTCATGCGCCGCGCCGCCTCGACCGCCGACACAGGCGCCTGCAGCCTGTTCGAGGCCGCCTGATGAAACCCTATTATTCGGGCCTCGTCGGCGACGTCGGCGGGACCAACGCGCGCTTCGCCCTGATCGACGGTGAAGGCCGAGTCCGCAACCTGCACATCTATCAGGCGTCGAAATACGCCAGCCTGAACGAGATCATCGCCGACTATCTGGAACGCACCATGGGCCGCAAGCACCCGCCTCGGGCGGTGATCGCGGTGGCTGGGCCGGTTCTGGACGGGGAAATCGAGTTCACCAACCTCGACTGGCAGGTCTCAGAGGGCGAGCTCCTGGCGCAGTTCGAGTTCGAGGCGGTGCGGCTGATCAACGACTTCGCCGCCCAGGCGCTCGCCTGCCCGATGCTGGGCCCTGATGCGCTCAAGCCGCTGGGCCCGGCGATCCGTGGCGCGGTCGACTGCCCGATGGTGGTGCTGGGGGCCGGCACCGGCTTCGGCGTCGCGGGCCTGGCGCGCAGCGAGCGCGGCGATATGTATGTCGCCACCGAAGGCGGCCACGCGGCCTTCGCCCCGTCGGACGACGTGGAGGTGGAGATCTGGACCCATTTCCGCGCCCGCCATGGCCGGGTCTCCATCGAGCGCATCCTGTCGGGCCGCGGCCTCTTCGAGCTCTATGGCGTGCTGGCCGGCCTGCGGCAGGCCGAGGCGACGCTCACCGACGAGAAGGCGGTCTATGAGGCGGCCGGCAAGGGCGACGCCCTGGCGATCGAGACCCTCGACCGCTTCTGCGGCATCCTGGGCTCGGTGGCCGGCGACCTGGCGCTCAGCTTCGGCGCGCGCGGCGGCGTGTTCATCTCCGGCGGCATCGCGCCGCGCATGGCCGAACGCCTCGCGACGGGCGATTTCCGCGCGCGGTTCGAGGACAAGGGCCGCCTGGGCCCTTACGTTCGGCAGATCCCAACCTCGCTGGTGGTGCATCCCTATCCGGCGATCATCGGGGCGGCCCGCGAACTGGGGATGATGGAGCGCCTATGACGCTGGAGAAGATCCTGGGGCTGGCGCCGGTCATTCCGGTGCTGATCATCGACGACATCTCCCAGGCGGTGCCGCTGGGCCGGGCCCTGGTCGCCGGCGGCCTGCCGGTGCTGGAGGTGACCCTTCGCACGCCAGTCGCCCTGCAATGCATCGAGCGGATGGCGGGCGAGATCGAGGGCGCGGTGGTGGGCGCGGGCACGGTCCTGACCCCGGCCCTGCGGTTGGCCTGCGCCCACGCCGGCGCGCAGTTCTGCGTCAGCCCGGGCCTGATCGAGGGCGAGACCGACGAGGGGCCGACGCCGCTCCTGCCGGGCATCGCCACGGCGACCGAGTTGATGGCGGGCCTTTCGGCCGGCTTCAGTTTCTTCAAGCTGTTCCCAGCCAATATCGCCGGCGGAATCGACGCCCTGAAGGCCTTCGCCAGCCCCTTCCAGCAGGCCCGGTTCTGCCCGACCGGCGGGGTCAGCGCCAGGAATGCCGCCGACTACCTGGCCCTGCCCAATGTGGTCTGTGTCGGCGGCAGCTGGGTTGCGCCCGCCGAGGCCGTGAAGGCCGGCGACTGGGACCGAATCACCGCGCTCGCCCGTGGGGCCCGCGCGCTCGCGCCCACCCGCGACTGAGCATGGCGGAGACCAATGACCATCTCCGCTGGGAGATCACCGCCGATGCGCGGCCCGGCGAGGCCGGCGTGGCGATCGTCAGCGTGCTGGGCAAGAACGCCATGGCGCCGGAGGTGGCTTTCGACATGCAGGTCGACTGGCATCCCGGCGCCGAGGCCGCCGACGTCGAGGGTCGCGCCCTGATCATCCTGTCCCTGTTGTTCAAGGAACTGGCCGATGAGTGCGAACGGGTGGCGGGCGAGCGGTTCGAGCGAGGCTAGAGCCCTTCCCACTCAGGTTGAATCAACCTGAGTGGATAAGAAGGGCTCCAGATATTGCCGACGACCCTGTTTATCCCGGCTGACTTGATCCAAGTCAGCCGGGACAGGGTCTAGGGCCGGATGCGGCGAGGCAGGGCCGCCACTTCCTGCGGCAACATCCTCTCGATCGTCGCGATGGGACAGACCGTGCCGGCGGTGATCACAAGGTCGTCGGCCTTGCAGATCATCTGAGCGTGCCTGGCGGAGAGGACGTTGCTGGAGATCTGGAAGCCCCCATGCTCGGTGTCCGATCCCACGGCGTCGCAGACGTGCTTCGTCTCCACATGGAAGTAGGCGACGGCATGCATGTGGGAGACGTCCTTCACCTTGAAATAGAGGGTGTGCGGGCCGCCCACCGTGCGGTCGCCAACGTCACGGACAAAGAAGCAGCCGCGGGTAGGCTCCGCGGCGGCCGCAGAGGCCAAGGCCACGGTCGCGACGCCCGCGAGCCCGGCAAGACGACGTAGGTTCATCGACACGCTCCCATTTTATGGGATTTTTATGCCGTATCCCCGTTACGTCAATGTTGCAGGCCAAAAGCGCGGCGCCTCAGTTCACCGCCCCTGGAACACCCCGGCCCGGCGCTCGGTGACCGAGCGGACGCCTTCCTTGTAATCCTCGGTGTCGCGCAGCACGCCCTGCTCGGCGGCCTCGATGTCGGTTTGGGCGCGGACCGCCGCCGCCAAGTCGCCACGCAAAGTCTTGCGGGTGGCGATCAGCGCCAGGGGTGCGTTCTCGGCGATCTCCGTGGCCAGGCGGAGCGCCGCGGCGCGTAGGTCTTCCAGCGGAACAACCTCGTCCACCAGGCCCCAGGCCAGGCCGTCCTCGGCCTTCACCCGGCGGCCGGTCAGGAACATGAGGTTCGCCTTCGCCGGTCCGATCAGGTGCGGCAGGGTGAAGGTGAGCCCGAAGCCCGGGTGGAAGCCCAGCTTCACGAAGTTCGCGGCAAACCGCGCGTCGGGCGAGGCGACACGGAAATCGGCCATCACCGCCAGGCCCAGGCCCGCGCCGACCGCCGCGCCCTGCACCGCCGCCACCACCGGCTTCTTGGCCGAGAACAGCCGAACCGCCTGATCGTAGAGCGGATTCACCGCACCCAGCCCGCCGGCGCTCTCGCGGCTCACCAGATCGGCGCCGGCGCAGAAGTTCTTGCCCGCCGCCTGCAGCACCGAACAGCGCAGCTCGACCTCGCCGTCGATGGCGTCCAGCGCGTCGGCCAGATCGCGCATCAGGTCGACGCTGACGTGGTTGTTCGGCGGCTTGTCCAAAGTGATGACCGCCACATGGCCGTCGACCTGGACGGTGACGTGATCTCCGAACTTGCCCTGCATCAGCGTCTCGTCCCCAAAAGGTTCCTGGCCACCACCCACTTATGGACTTCGGTGGGGCCGTCATAGATGCGCATGGTCCGAAGCTTCGCCTGCATGAGGCTGAGCGGCAGCTCCTTGGTCATGCCCATGGCGCCGAAGGCCTGCATGGCGCGGTCGACCGTCTCATAGGCCATCTCGGTGGCGTACCACTTGATCATGCTGATCTCGTTGCGCACATCGCGGCCCTGGTCGAGCTTCCAGGCGCAGTCGTAGGTCATCAGCCGGGTGGCGTGGATCTTGGTCGCCGCCTCCGCCACCCAGAACTGCACCGCCTGGCGCTCGCTGAGCGGCATGCCGAAGGTCTTCCGCTGCGGCGCGTACTCGATGATCATGTCGAGCGCCCTCTGCGCCATGCCCACCGACCAGGCCGCCATCTGGATGCGCCGGGTGCCGAGCCGGGTCTGCATGGGCGCGAACCCCTGCCCTTCCGTCCCCAACAACTTCCAGCCCTCGACCAGGCAGTCCTCCAGCGCAATCTCGTAGGTGTAGGCGCCGCCAATCATCGGGATGCGCCGCAGCACGTTGAAGCCCTTGGTCCCCTTGTCGACCAGGAAGGCCGAGATGCCGCCGCGGGCCCGCTTCTCCTGGTCGGTGACCGCCATCAGGATGGTGAAATCAGCGTCGGCGGCGCGAGAAATCCAGATCTTTCGGCCGTTGATGACCCAGTCGTCGCCCTCCCGCACCGCGCGCGTGGTCATGCCGGCCGGGTCGGAGCCGGCGCCCGGCTCGGAAATGCCGATCGCCGAGACGGTCTTTCCGGCGACGTAGGGCGCGAGGTAGGCCGCGCGCTGCCGATCGTCGACCGTCTGCATCAACATCCTGAGGTTCGGGCTGTCCGGCGGCAGGGTGTAGGGCGTCACGCAACGGCCGATCTCCTCCTCGACGCCGACCATCGCGGTCATCGGCAGGTCGGAGCCGCCGACGTCCTCCGGCGCGTCCAGGCCGAAGAGGCCGAGTTCATGGGCCACCTTGTCCAGCCGGGCGTGTTCGTCGGGACCGATGCCCAGGCCCTTGCCGTCGGCCTCGCGAGCCAGCACCCCGGCCTCCAGCGGCATTAGTTCGTCGCGGACGAAGTTGGCCACTAGGTCCTTGAGCATCCGGTGTTCTTCGGCGAGTTCGAAATCCATTGGCCCTCCCGTCGCGTGCGCGATCTTTGTAGAAGGATCATAACGACCGAAAGCGGCGTGGGGAGCAGGAAGTGGCGGAAGTGAGAACGTTGGCGAGCAAGGCGACGGGTCCGCTGAGCGGCGTGCGGATCATCGACCTGACCAGCGTGGTCAACGGCGCCTATGCGACCCAGATCCTCGCCGATCAGGGCGCCGACGTGATCAAGATCGAAGACCCAGGCGGCCGGCGCGGCGGCGGCGGCGACATCATGCGCTATCCGGGCCACGTGCCGGAGGGCGCGCCCCGCGACCTCGGCCCCATCTTCCTGACCATCAACCGCAACAAGCGCTCTGTGGTGCTCGACCTGAAGGACCCCAAGGCGCAGCGTGCGCTCTGCAAGCTGGTCGCCAGCGCCGACGTCTTCGCGGCCTCGGTCCGCTACGACGGGCTGAAGCGGCTGGGTCTCGCTTACGAGGACGTCAAGGCGATCAAGCCGGACATCGTCTATGTCCATGCGGCCGGCTACGGCTCGGACGGCCCCTATGCCGGCGAGCCGGCCTACGACGACCTCATCCAGTCGGCGTCCGGCCTGGCCGACGTCCTGCCGCGCACCGACGGCGACAGCACCCCGCGCATCCTGCCGACGCTGGTGGCCGACAAGGTCTCGGGCCTGTTCATGGCCCAGGCGGTGACCGCGGCCCTCCTGCACAAGGAACGCACCGGCGAGGGCCAGTTCGTCGAAGTGCCGATGCTGGAGTGCCTGGTCAGCTTCAACCTGGTCGAGAACATGTTCGGCCACACCTTCGACCCGCCGACCGGGCAGTGGAGCTACACCCGCTCGGCCAACCCGAATCGCAAGCCGTTCCCGACCAAGGACGGCTACATCGGCCTCTTGCCCTACACCGACGCGCAGTGGGACCAGTTCTTCGAGATCGCCGGCTGGGGCGAGACGCTGTCTAAGGACCCGCGCTTTTCCGACTTCCGCACCCGCGCGGCCAACATCGCCGCGCTCTACGGCATGGTCGACGAGGTG